>CAJWGN010000223.1 GCA_913031035.1 uncultured Gammaproteobacteria bacterium | reverse complement strand
CAGCTAGCTTGCCAGCTAGTTCGTTCAAAGAATCATATTGATTCTCTAGACCACGTTTCGCTAAGTCGGCAAGAATTACCCCATAGCTATTGGTAGTGATTACCTGTGCGCCTGCTTCGATATTTTCGTGGTGAATTTCTTTAACGACATCCGGCGCAACTAACAGTGCGTTGGCAGACCAAATAGTCTCGCAGATCTCAACGCCTTTCAAACCCAACGTTTTGCCCATTCCCGAATCGAGTAGTGTCACCGTATTAGAGTTCATAGATTGCATCCCAACGTTTTTCTAGCACCGCGGATTTTATCGCTTTGTAAAGGTTAATAACGCTAATTATTTGAATATAGACCACTCTAATGAAATGTATAATTTAACTAGCAATTAACTTCTGTGCCCTTGTAAAAAGTATTAAAACCAATACCATGGCTTATATTTAACGGAAAGTATTATGGCAAAGCCACGCACCCTAAAATTTGACACGCTAAGCTTGCATGCGGGCCAACAACCGGACCCAACCACCGGCGCTCGAGCTACGCCAATTTACCAATCTGCGAGCTTTGTGTTCAAAGATACAGATTATGCGGCTGGACTCTTCAACATGGAGCGTGCGGGTCACGTTTATTCTCGATTATCAAACCCAACAAATGCGGTACTGGAAGAGCGTATAGCGACTCTTGATAATGGTATAGGGGGGATAGCGACTGCATCAGGACAAGCTGCCACCCACCTCGCAATCGCAACATTGGTGAGTGCTGGGGACCATATCGTTGCTTCCCGAAGCATATATGGAGGCACTCACAACTTATTGGACTACACCTTGAGGCGATTTGGAATTGAAACTACTTTTGTCGACCCTAGGTCTCCAGATGCATTCAAGCAAGCAATAAACAAAAACACTAAACTAATATTTGGTGAAACACTTGGCAACCCTGGATTAGAGGTATTGAATATTCCAGCAATTGCAGAGATTGCAAACAAAGCCAAGCTGCCATTGATGGTCGATTCCACATTCACAACACCATACCTTTGCAAACCAATTGATTTTGGTGCAAATATTGTAATGCATTCTGCAACTAAATTTCTATCCGGTCATGGGGTAGTTATAGGCGGCTTGGTAGTTGACGGGGGAAACTTTGACTGGGAGGCAAGTGGCAAGTTCGCTACCATGTCGGAGCCTTATAGCGGTTTTCATAATCTGAATTTTGCCGAAGAATTTGGTCCTGCAGCATTTATAACTCGCGCAAGAAAAGAAGGCTTGCGAGACTTCGGTGCATGCATGAGCCCGAATACAGCATTTCAAATTTTACAAGGCATTGAGACGTTACCATTAAGGATGCAGCGTCATGTAGAGAACACTAAAGCCATTGTCGAATTTCTATCGGAGCAAGAACAAGTCGAGTGGCTAAATCATCCGATGCTAAATGATCATCCGGACCATGAATTAGCAAAGTCTTTATTACCGAAAGGTTGCGGGGCAGTTTTTAGTTTTGGGATTAAAGGCGGTCGCGATGCTGGCATTAAATTTATAGAAAATTTAGAGCTCTTTTCACATTTGGCAAATGTTGGGGATGCCAAGTCTTTAGTAATTCATCCGGCCAGCACGACACATCATAGAATGGATGCTGACGCTTTGGTAAACGCAGGAATATCTGAAGGATTAATTCGCTTGAGTGTGGGTCTCGAAGACCCTTCTGATTTAATCTCTGATTTGCGCCGCGGGCTGCGAGAATCACAAAAAGGATAAAATTATGTATGTAAATATAGCCAATCAAAAAACTTTCTTTAGTACCGGGAGTGGCAGCCACAAAGCAGACTCGCATAGCGTAATTTTTCTCCATGGCGCTGGAGTGGACCATACGATATGGGTCTTAGCCAGCAGATATTTCGCTCGGCATAACTTTAATGTTTTCGCGTTTGACTTCCCTGGACACGGACGCTCAAAAGGGGAGCTATGCCAATCTATAGATCAATTCTCTGATTGGCTTGATTGTGCCGCATCCGAATTGAATATCCAAAAAGCCGCCATAGTCGGTCATAGCATGGGATCATTGGTTGCATTGAATTTTGCCGCCCGCTATCCAGAAAGAGTGCGCTCCATCGGTTTGCTCGGAACCTCCACCCCAATGCCAGTCTCGGAACAATTATTAGATGCTTCACGAGCCAACCATCACGATGCGATCGATATGACAAATACCTGGAGTCACAGCAACTTTGGTCAAATTGGTGGCAACGAATCTCCCGGGCTAGTCATGACCATGAGCGGGCAAAGGCTATTAGAACGATCTGAAGATAATGTTCTCTACACAGATCTCAATGCCTGTAATAATTTTTCCAATGGCGCCGAACTTGCAGCCAGTATTACTTGCGAATCATTAGTCGTGGTAGGTGACAAAGATAAAATGACAGCCCCAATAAGCGCTCTTAAAGTCGCCGAAACCATACCCAAATCCCGTACTACTTTGCTAAAAAATTGTGGTCATTCGATGATTTCTGAGCAACCCAATGCCGTACTCGATGCTCTGATCACAATCGTTTAATTAGAATCAAGGCTTAATTTCTTTAAGCATTCGCATTGTAGACACAAACAGCATTACATAAATTCCAAGCAGCGGGAATGAAGCAACAAGTGATGCAGTTTGGAGTTCCCGCAGCCCACCGATAAACAATAAGCTGATCGGCAACAAACCTAATACTAAAGCCCAAAAGCCCTGATGCCAGATCGCAGGGTGTTCATCTCTCGCAAGAGATTTTGTGGCTCCCGCAGCCAATGTGTACGAAGCAGAATCATAAGTCGTTGCCATGAAAATCAGTCCAATCACGGCGAGAAAGAATAGCCAAAAATCCCCTAATGGCAACAAAGCTATTAAACCTGCTATCGCTGAAGACGGTGAGTCTGTCACAACTCGCTCTACAACCGAATAATTACCTTCCAATTCCATAAACAAAGCATAGTTTCCAAGAACAATAAAAAATAAAGCACAACCCAAGCTACCCCACCCCAACATCCCAAAAATTAGCTGCCTTATAGTGCGACCTTGAGATATTTTACACACAAACATACCGACAAATGGTCCCATAGCTAACCACCAAGCCCAATAGAAAACCGTCCAATTTTCTACAAAATCTGAATTCTGCAGTGGGTCTGTCCAGGACAGCATAGTGCCAAAATTCTGAACAACATGACCGACCGACATCACTCCCATTTCCAAAATGAATTTAGTTGGACCTAAAATAAGTACAACCATTAGAAATATTAGAGCCAACCCTGCATTAACAGAGCTTAAGACTTTTATACCTTTATCCAAACCACGGTAGACACTAAATGAAATCAAGGAGGTCGCCAATAGGATGATAACAATTTGCAATGCTAAGCCGTCTTTTATCCCTGTCAGCTCAGTGATAACAGACGACACAAGTGATGTACCAAACCCTAAGCCGGTAGCAGCAGTCGCAATAACGCCCAGAAGAAAAAAAAGATCGACCAAGCGCCCAGGATATTTTGATGTATAGGATTTCAGTACTGGCTCACAAGCCGAACTTAGTCGCAGAGAAGAGACTTTTTTAACGTGGTAAGAACAAGCCAATGCTAATGCTGGCAAGCAGTAAAATGACCACCCTATCGGCCCCCAATGAAACATCCCGTAGCTTGAAGCCCATAAAATAGCTTCCTGTGAACCAGGCTCTAGCCCAAAAGGCGGGGCTTTATAGTATAGCGCCCACTCTGTGGCACCCCAATAAACAAGCGAAGCGCCAATGCCGGCACAAAATAGCATTGATGCCCAACTAAAAGTTGAATAGGCCGTGCTAGGATCACCAAGAACTATATTTCCATACTTACTAATTGCCACGTATAACAGAAAAACCAGCAACGCTATTGCGATAATGATATATAAGATCCCATACTTCTTAGTAGCCGAAATATAAAGCAGATCAATCTGCTCTGTACTCCACTCTGGGAATATCACAATTACAAGAACTATCGAAAAAAGAACAATGCTGCTCGCTGCAAACAGCTGCCACTCAATATTATCAATCGAGTATTTTAGTTCAGAGATCCGTGACCTAAAGCCTTTATACATTTAAACCTTCCGTGTACTACGCTCTTCATACAGCCATAAATATCACCTCGGCAGTAAGAACAAAATGAATAGAACCTAAAAATAGCACAATGACTCTCATTAGCTATAATTCTAACTCCACGATTATTTGATTACATTCTTTCCCGTAAGAGATGTTGGCTAGGGATATCAGCAGAAATATTATAGCCGTCATTTTCTTTATTTTTACATCTAAAAGATACGCTGTTTAGCTTTAGGACACACCTTAAAGGATTGCCGGTCAAACCTAGAAACTCCACGACGATAGTATGTATAGGGCTGCAATAAAACCCTCATTGTACAAGGAGGTGTACCCCGGAGGTGGGCGTGCTGGCTTGGCGTTATATAGAAAAAAGGGGGTGGGGTTAGACTAATTTCAGGGGACACTTATTTCAGGGGACACTTATTTCAGGGGACACTGATTTCAAGGGACACTGATGGGATATTGCGGGCTAACTTGATACAAGGCTATCGCAATTGACTTAAGTCTACAGAGTTATACCATACCAAGGGTATTGACAAGTTAACTGCCAAGATCGAGAAAAAACGTTACTTTCAACTACTATATTCCCGCTGCCTTTTCCCAACAGAAAAAGGCACACGGCCGAAAATACCGATGGGTTTATGCTAACTCTAGCTGGCGCCCCAGATTAAATACAATGTATACGGCAGCGTGTGCATTCAAAAACCGCTGTGCTTGCGCCACAGATTTGAACTTACGCATGCCCCGCTCCCTCACCCGTGCAGGCTCGTGCGTTAGCTTCGCTAGATTGTTGGCGTATTGCGTCATGTCGTGAATCGTCTCTGGAATAAGCTCTCTGTGAGCCACACCATAGCGTCTCAATTTATCTGTGGCGATCTTCCTAGGCGCTCCTCGATGTTTATGCAATAACCGCTTACAGATCTGCTTTGCGGCCTTTCCGTCATGCCGTTTCTGCAGGAATACATCAACTACTTCACCATCTTGATCAACGGCCCGCTACAAAT
>CAJWGN010000222.1 GCA_913031035.1 uncultured Gammaproteobacteria bacterium | reverse complement strand
AAGTCACGCCAGAACCTGCCTTAGAAAAGCGAACGAGACGTACATATAACGCTGAGTATAAAATGAAGATCATCGCTCAGGCCGATGCCTGTAAGCATGGCGAGGTTGGTGCGTTACTGCGACGGGAGAAATTATATAGTAACCAGCTCTCAGCATGGCGGAGCGAATTGAAAAATGGCGGTATCTCCAGATTACAAAAGACTGCGCCTGGACCTAAGCCTTCAAAAACACCTGATCAACGCCACATTGAACAACTTGAAAAGGCCAATGCTCGGTTGGCCCGAGAACTCGAAATAGCCAATGGCTGTTTAGATCTCCAAAAAAAAGCCTTATCAATGCTCGATCACTTGAACAGTGGAAACAATGTATGACGACCGTGCTAGATGAGCGTTTATCATCACTGCCTTTAACTCGGGCCTGTAAAACTCTAGGCCTGAATCGAAGCACAGTCTACGCACACCAACAACGTGCCGCAAATGACGAGCCACCGAAACGCTGCAGGCAGAATTCAGCCCAACCCAATGCGCTCTCGGCTGACGAGCGTGAAACGGTCGTGAGGACTCTAAATGGCGAACGGTTTACCGACCAGTCACCCAAAGAAGTCGACCAGCGTTTGCTGGAAAGCGGTCAATACCTGTGTTCTGTGAGCACCATGTACCGTTTGCAACGGGAGCGCGGCGAAAGCGGAGAGCGGCGTCAACAAAGGCCCGCACAACACCATGCAATACCGCGACTGGTGGCAACAAGGCCACACGAAGTGTGGACTTGGGATAGTGTGCCCTAGAAGCACAGAGAAGGCCGTTAAGGATAATGGCCATCATTGAGCAATAAGCTCAGAAAGAGATGGTGGTAGGTCCACCGAAGTCGGCTGTCAGAAGCAGGCTTCAAACCGGCTCAAGCTGCTGATGTTAAGAGCATTGGTGGTGAGCGTTGAGTGAAAAGGTAACGCAAGACGTTATCAGGTATGAAATTGAGAGACGAGTATAACCGAACCCATGTTGACGTGTCGTGAACCATACAAGACATCAAAAGCGAAGGCGTGTCCCATCTTCGCGATTAGTTTGCAGGTGAATTCTGAATGCTGTGCAAGCGGTGTCCGGCATAAAGTGGGCGTGACTCAATTTCAGGCTCTTTTTGGGAACTGGGGGAACCAGTCATCATGATGTTAAGGGAGAAAGCGCAAGCAGTTACCGCTGTGAGGCTGAGAGTACCAATGCATGATACTGGGACGGAGCTGCTTGTAGTAGTGAGGAAACGTTTGTAATGAATGTGGAGCGAAGGGGCAGCATCAAGCCGTCTGAGGGTTTGGCTCAACTGAATGTTCTTCAGGAGGAAGCCAAGCTACAGATAAAACCATTGATCATCGACCGGTGGCAAGTATACGAGGCGTATCGCCGAGTAAAAGCCAACGCCGGTTCTGCTGGAATTGATCAACAATCCCTTGCGGATTTTGAAGTCAACCTGAAAGACAATCTGTATACATTGTGGAACCGGATGTCATCGGGGAGTTATTTCCCGAGTCCGGTTAAAGCGGTGGCAATACCAAAGAAATCTGGCGGCGAAAGGCTGCTGGGTATTCCTACGGTTGCCGACCGAATCGCACAGATGGTGGTCAAACTCGAATTTGAGCCCAAAGTAGAGCCTCACTTCCTGCCCGACTCCTATGGCTATAGACCGAGAAAGTCGGCCCTAGATGCCATAGAAGTCACGCGCAAGCGTTGTTGGAAGTATGACTGGGTTCTAGAATTTGATATCAAAGGCTTGTTTGACAACATTCCTCACGACCTGCTGCTCAAAGCTGTGGATAAACACACTCACAACCCGTGGGTGCGTTTGTATATTGTCCGCTGGCTAACGGCACCCATGCAGTTTGAGGATGGGCGAGTGATCGAAAGAACCAAAGGAACGCCTCAAGGCGGGGTCATTAGTCCCGTCTTGGCCAACCTGTTTCTACACTACGTGTTTGATAAATGGTTGCAAAAGCACCATCCAAACATGCCGTGGTGTCGATACGCCGACGATGGACTCGTTCATTGTCACAGTGCAGCACAAGCCCATAGTATGTTGTTGGCCATAGGCGAACGATTTGCAGCGTGTGGGTTAGAGCTGCACCCACAGAAAACCAAGATTGTTTATTGTAAGGATGGCCGCCGTAAGGGGAGTTATCATACGACCTCATTTGATTTTTTAGGCTATACGTTTAGACGCAGAGTGTGCCAAGTGAAGGGTGAGCTGTTTTTGGGCTTTAATCCAGCTGTGAGCACCAGTGCGTTGAAAGCCATGCGTACGAAAATCAGAAAGTCCCGTATTAGAAGTCGAACGCAGGTTGATTTAAACGCCATTGCCAAAGAACTGAACCCTGTTATGAGAGGCTGGTTAGCCTATTATGGCGCGTTCTATCGATCGGAGATGTACCGTTTAATACGACATGTGAACAAGACGCTAGTGCGCTGGGCCATGCGAAAATACAAATCATTGCGTTTTAGCAAGCGGAGGGCGATTGCGTTCTTGGAAAGAATTGCACAGCAGAAGCCAGGACTATTTGTCCATTGGGAAAAGGGGATGAAAGGTGCGTTTGCTTGATGGGAGCGGTATGAGCCGAGAGGTTCACGTACCGTTCTGCGAGAGGCTAAAGGTGCGATTCCGATGGTCTACTCACCTCACGTATTTGAAGTCGGATATAGCGGGCTGATTTTATCGTTTGTACATGCTCTTTAATATTTACAGTCGTAAAATAGTCGGTTGGGAAGTCCATGAAACTGAGTCAACCGATTTCGCAGCGGCATTAATGAGCCGAGCCTGCTTAGCTGAAGGGACTTGCCGTACAGAACTCGTATTGCACTCCGACAATGGCGGCCCAATAAAAGGGGCTACCATGCTAGCTAAGCTTCAGTGGTTGGGAGTCATTCCTTCGTTTAGTAGGCCTTCTGTGAGTAACGATAATCCTTACTCTGAGAGTTTGTTTAAGACGCTCAAATATACACCTGCGTACCCTGACAAGCCGTTTACTAGTTTGCAGTCTGCACGAGATTGGGTTCACAGCTTTGTGAGCTGGTACAACGAAGATCACCGGCATAGTGGAATACAGTTTGTGACTCCAGCCTCACGCCACAGAGGTGAAGATGCAGACATTTTGGTCGCAAGAAAAGCGGTATACACCGCAGCCAAAGCGAAGCATCCAGAGCGTTGGAGTAAGGGTATTAGGTGTATGAAGTTTGTTGGCGGCGTATGGCTAAATCCTGACAAAATAGACGAAAAAGCTGATATAAATGAAGAAAAAGTAGCGTAGTAAAAGGGACAACTATCTTGCAAAACACCGCTAAGGGCATTCCGCGGTTTGTATTTTTCTACAACTTCGTTAGAATTCATTTTGTACAATCCGGTAGTAATAATTTTGGGAATTAGAGTTTGATTAAATGATACCAATTTATATAGCTAATCCATCGCCCTTCCGGTTGATACTCCGTGATAGTGATGATCAATTAAATGCTACGATTGAAGAAATCAATCAATCGACTTACAACTACGTTAAGCTCCATCGTGCTAGTAGGTTTTTCCATGCGAATATACAGAGCAGTTCGCCTGTCGGCATCGGGTATGATGGTAGTTTTTTGTTGATGACCACAAAGGAATATACGACGATTGATGCTGCTCTAGATGAATTTAATAAGATCTTTGCATCAATACTTATTGGAGGAGTATACATCGAGGCAATTGGGCCGTCGGATTTGTCTCATGGAGAATTGAGTGAGCACGGTTATTTTCGACATACGAACACCTTTGGTGTTAATACAGATTTTCACAAGTCACTAGGGGAGGCTGATGTCGGAAGTGCTGAATCGTTAAAGTTGCTTGATCCCGATACGGTCTTAGCCTCGGATGCTATTGATGCCTACATAAAAGGTGAGGTTGTCCTACGCAAAGTACCAAATATATCGCCATCGCTTTTTATTTTTGGCTTCAGTTATTTTAAATGTCATCAGTTGAAAGAATTTCTGTCACATTCATAGATATCTATTGAGCAAATTTTAGAGTTCATATGGGATCAGGTTGTGCTTAAAGAGTCTAAAGCGGTAAATGTCGAAAAAAGGTCTAAGTTCTTGAGTTCTCAGCAATGGACTCCAGCCCATAAAGTTGAGATTATATTTCAGCGAGGCTTTATCGACGAAGAAACATATAACAGAATATCTAGAGCTAGACTGGCTCGAAATAAGTTTATCCACAGCGGCATGTCTCCAAATATTGATGCGGTTCGAGATTGTCTGTGTTCTCTTGTTGATTTACTCGCTCTCGCGTGTTCAATAGAAAAGATCGACTTCGAACGAGATAATCTAGATAGGTATTTGTTTGCGGCTGAATCATCATCACCGCAATCTGTAACGAAAAAATCTGAAGATGTTGATTGGAGCCAAGAATTCATATACACGGTGCTTCCTCCAATACCTGGCGAGAAACATTGGGCAGGAGGATTTGAAAGTTATCCGGATATCACGATTAAGCCTGTTTTTAGAAGTGAATAATCAGATGGCCAATGAATCGAATCGTGCAGCTATTCCTAACAGAGTTAGACATCCTCGCCTTCGCCTGGCCCCGGTATCAACTTGATGAGAAGGTGGTTGATGGGTGTATAGGGAACAGATAGCTCAGGCTGCGAGGTTGGAGCGGTGAGGGGTATGATGTGTACTACGGCCTGTTAAGGTGGTCATAATACAAGTGACTGCTTCATTCACGAATGGATGAAAAACGGCATATTTAATACGACCCAAGAGGTTTGTAAATGGTAATAAGTGACACTGCGTAATCATTGGTAAGGACATTTCGTTTTAGGTTCCCCGTCCACCGGTGAGTAATTCAGTTTGTACTAGAGATATTGGAAATAGCTTAGTCACAACAACACAAGAAACAACACCAGGAAGAAAATTATTGAATAGATTGTAAGATGTAAGGTTTTTCATAAAATCTGACATAAAAGAACCACTCTATATGAGCCTTATTTAGTGCTAACAGTAAATAGTCAGCACAGTGAAGTGTTATATCACGGAACTGTGCCGTATATACCCCCGCGGATTCAACTAGCTAGTGCAATCGGTGGGTTAATCCCAAACAATACTTG
>CAJWGN010000221.1 GCA_913031035.1 uncultured Gammaproteobacteria bacterium | reverse complement strand
AAGTGCAGCGCGACAGGTACGTCAACGCTGTCCGATAGCATGCGGACCCATTCAGCTATGGGTTGGAAGCCCCAAAGGTTTATGGTCTTTACCGAGAGCTGGATAATCACAGGTGCATTCAATTCTTGCGCCCCATCAACCACAGCGCGAGCACTGTTGTAATCAATCATATTGAAGGCAGCTACGCCAAACTTCTCTAGCTGCGCCTTTTTTAGCATCGGTTTCATGTGCGCAAGTGGCATTTCAAAGCTCCATTAATCAAGTTTTAAGTCACAATTGCCTAGCATTAGAGCTAAGTACTTGGCGTTTTATTTTCAAAATGCGCCCCAGCTCTGTTTCACTGGGGCGTATCAGTATTAAATAAGTGTTTCCAATGTATTAGCAGGATTGAACAAACGCATTTCACCCTTTTCAGTAGCGTTATTATCAAAGTCGGTTCCATTTGGAGCTGAAACAATTTCAAGTTGAAGCCCCCATGGTGCCATGAAGTAGCACCAGGTAAGCCCTTTATTTGGTCCGTCTGCAAAAGAAGTTGGTTCGCCCAGAACTTCGACATCATTCGCCTTAAGAAATGCAATCGCTGCGTCCATATTATCGACATAGAAAGCAAAATGGTGGCCACCAATATCACTATTTTTCGGTGGCTTATTATTCTGATCGGGTGCGGTGTACTCGAAAATCTCAAGATTAGTTCCATTTCCAACCCTCATATATCTGAATTCTTTCACTACAGCCCGTGGGTGAACTCGCAAGTGCTCGGCCATCCAGTCACTATCATCTACCCTAAAGTTTGTGGCAGCGGTGTATAGCGTAACACCACCAAGAATTCTTTCAAAAAAATCACAAGCTTCATTAATGTCTGGGACAGTGAACCCAACATGTTCCATTCCTCGCATTCCTGGCATAGGCATTTTATCATTCCTCTTGGTTAATTAATATTTGTTAAAAATACTTCGCTGAAAAATCTGCCAATTTCTGGTACTGGCCACCAGCAGCAATTGCTTCATACATTCCACGCCAGATTTCATGCTGTTCACCGTAAAGCTCTCCGAGGCGTTGATTTGGAACAAACTCTGCTTCGACTTCAACCATCTGGCCTACGGCTTCTTCTACCGAAGAAAACGCACCTGACCCAAACGCACCTAGAATAGCAGCCCCTAAGACCGTGCATTCACGCTCTCTTGTAACCCGCGTCGGCATCCCAATAATATCTGTCATTATTTGTACGAAGCCAGCACTCTTAGTGCCGCCACCAGTTAGACGAAGTTCCGAAATACCACCTTCAATATCTGTTTGAAACGCATCGACAACCATACGCATTTCGTTTGCGCAACCTTCAAGGAGAGCCCGGATCATGTCATGGCGGTTATGATAAATCCCAATTCCAAGAAATGCCCCACGCGATGCCGCGTCGTAATACGGCGTAACTTGACTGCTTAGAAACGAATGGAACAATAACCCTTGGGCACCTGGTGGCGAGGCTGATGCTCCGTCAACCATGAGTGCAAAGGGGCTTCGACCGAGCGCGTTTCCTGCTTCAACCTCACGTCGACCCATGTGGTCTCGCCACCACTTCAAGCAAGCGCCAAGGCTGAATGCAGCACCTTCAATATCCCAAGCACCAGGTACACCATGCCCCCCCCACCAAAGGTTTTTACCCTTGATCCGATCGAGTGAATCTAGATGACCAACCATAACGCCCGAAGTACCAACAGTGAATTCCGCCATACCTTGCTTAATTATACCCGCACCAATGGCTGCACATTGCTGATCTCCCGCCCCACGACAGAGCACCAGGCCTTCGGGCAGACCAGTAAGTTCTGCGGCTTCTTTGGATAGTTTTCCAGAGACCCCAGACGGGATGCCAATTTTGGGTAGCTGATCTCGGTTAATACCACACATCGCTAAAATCTTGTCACTCCAATCAAGCTTTGCTATATCCATCATCCCATTGAGAGTTAGTGATGCTGGATCGGTCACCCACTCTTCTGCACCAAGCTTGCGCAGAAAGTACTCCTGACCGTTGGCAAACCAGCGAGTTTTCTCAAACAGTGCGGGTTTATTTTCGCGAAACCAAGCAATCTTAGCGGCAGTCCACAACGGGCTTAACTGCATGCCTGTAAGTTTTTGGTGGGCCTCAGGAGAGATTTCTTTTTCAAACTTCGCTTGATAATCAATTGCCCGCGTACAGTTCCACACATAGCTATTGCAAAGTGGCTCCTTATTTTCATCCAGCATAGCAACTGTACCACGCTGGCTAGAAAGCCCAATTGATTTATAGGCTTCAGCTGGTAAGTTAGCGTTTGATGTGGCTTGGGAACAGGCGCCACAAATGCCGTTCCAAACGACATCTAAATTCTGCTCGCTCCACCCAGGATGCGGGGTGATAACCGGATATTCTTTATAGCCATGTCCAAGCGTCTTCCCACGCTCGTCAAAAATCATAACAGTACATCCCGTTGTTCCAGCATCAATGCCAACAAAGGCTTGAACTTTTGTCATTGTACGATTCCTTCTGTTTCAGTTTTAGCTACCCAAGCCGTCAATAGATTCAGAAAATCAAAACGACGTTGCCGGTCACAATCGCTTAGCCCTGCGAGTAGTTTAGCTTTGTAAGTAGGTACGTCATTGACCCGGTTGAGTACCTCGCTCGGATATAAGGCAAGATTTGTATCGCAATCGCCAGCCCAATTTTGATTACCAGTTAACCCGCATTTAATGGGCCCATCCGACCAAGTGGCATCCAACTTTAAGGCACCCACAGGATTTTCCCATACGACATATTGATGAAAATCAATCACACGGCCTTCTTCGCACATGCGCTTGAGCTTCTCTGGCATAGTCTCAAGAGCAGGTATTTTTGATGCAAAATCGCCTCTTACAGTTTCGACAAATGCAACCTGATTAAACCGTCGCAATACCTCGCTCAACAAAATATGCTTACCTGAGCAAGACCCCTCGTTGTTCGCAACAACGGCTTCAGCAGAGCGTCCACCACGACTGCCATAGGGAATCCGACGAACCGCATGAAAAATATCAACCACTTTCGAAGTTTTCAAAAGGTTATTTCGGGCTAAAAAATCCGAAATATAATCTACATGTTTTTGTGAGGCATGTATCATTAGTGAGGTATCGCTTTCCCATTTTCTGCGTCGAAGAAATACATGTCCTCCGATCGAAAACTAAGGTAGCATTCAGTGCCTACGGTGCCTACAAAAGATGTATCCGCCTTAGCGCGTACCCGACTAGTACCAAATTCGACCTCCACGAGAACGTCCGCACCCAACAGTTGTCGAGAATAGATTCGACAATTGATGCCACCAGCGACTTCTTCCAACGACACAGATGCTTTGTCCGGCCGGATACCAACCAGTAACTTAGTCTTGCCTGACGCATTTAAACGCGCTGAATTTTTTGAATCTAGATTTATAGTTTTCTTTTCAAAGGCAAGAGCAAGATCACCGTTTACACGGGTCATCTCCATTTCCATGAGGGACATACCTGGCTCACCTACAAATGTTGCAACCCATGAGTTGGCAGGGTTTTGATAGACCTCTTGAGGCGTATCAAACTGCTGAAGGACCCCATCGTTCATCACAGCTATGCGGTCAGCCATTGTCAAAGCTTCTAACTGATCATGCGTGACGTAGATGGTTGTGACTCCCAGCTTGTGCTGTAAATGTTTTAATTCACTACGCATTCTTGCCCTCAATTTGGCATCTAAATGCGCAATAGGCTCATCAAACAAAAACACCTGTGGTTGGCGTACGATAGCACGGCCAATTGCTGTACGTTGCTTCTGCCCCCCACTCAGTTCTTGTGGGCGACGTTCAAGAAGTTGCTCTATTTCAAGTAGCTTAGCTACATCTGTGACGCGACGCTTAATTTCATCAGTAGAAATTTTTGCCTGCTTCAAAGGGTTAGAAATGTTATCAAAAATAGTCTTGTGCGGGTACAGCGCGTAGTTTTCAAAGACCATTGCAATGTCCCTATCCTTAGGGGGAAGTGTGTTAACAACCTTATTGCCAAAAACAATTTCGCCTGAGCTGATGTGTTCTAATCCTGCGAGCATTCGGAGTGATGTGGACTTTCCACAACCAGAAGGTCCTAGGAGAGAAACAAACTCTCCATCTTTAATATCCATGTTAAGCTCTTTGACGGCAACTGCCCCACCGCCATAGTCTTTCCAAACATTATTGAATGATACCGTAACCATTTTGGGCTTTCCTTTTTCTGTTAGTCTTTTACCGCGCCCATTGTTAGCCCAGCCACCAAGTAGCGTCTCACAAGAAGCCCAAGAGGTATCATTGGCGCAGTCGTAACTATTCCTGCAGCCATAATTTTTCCCCAATCAATATTTTGCGGCTGCACCAATTCTTTGGTGGCTACAGGTAACGTTTTAGCTCCTCCACTGCCGATAATTGTTGAGAACAAAAAATCATTCCATGCAAATAAAATACACAGGATTACAAATGCCCCAATACCTGGAGCCGCCAGTGGCAGGATCATCAAAAAAGCCTGAAACCGGTTTTGGCCATCCACCTGAGCCGCTTCCTCAATTGCATAGGGAATTCCGTCAAAGAAACCTTTGAGCATCCAAATTGCAAACGGCAAGTTGAAGGTAGTAAACGCCAGGATCAAACCCGGCAATGTTCCAACCAGATCAACTGATCTGAAGATCGCATAAAGGGGTACAATCACCGCAACGATGGGAGCCATTCGGGTGGAAATTATCCAAAACAACAGGTCTTTCTTAAAGCGAAATTCGCTACGCGAAAGGCTGTACGCACACATTGATCCAAGCGTAACAGCAATGATTGCAGAGCCTATCGATGCAACAAGGCTGTTTAACAGATAGGTCCCAAAGTTATTTTCTGTAAATAAAGCGATGTAGTGCGTGAATGTGGGCGAAAAATCAAAGAACAGTTTAACGCCAGCCCAGTCCCCCGGCTCGGGGACGGAAAAGGCATCCAACAAGTCCTTCATAGAAGCCATCAGCATGATAAAGAGCGGAAGCAGCGCCCAGACTAGGTAGAAGGTCAGAAAAACAGGACTTACCCACTTCAGGATTTTTATCGTCACGCCCTTGTCGTAGGAAATAATTTCTCGGGATGCCATCTGATGCTTACCTT
>CAJWGN010000220.1 GCA_913031035.1 uncultured Gammaproteobacteria bacterium | reverse complement strand
ATAGATAGTCCCATCCTGGCTACCGATGAAAGTCACTTCGGGTGTGACTACCGGCTGAGATCGCGCTCGTGTTGACTCGGGGTATGCGAACGCCCATTTGAGTGCTAACTGATTGACATTGTCCTTACTGAGAATCGATTCATCAGCCTGATGGCGGGTATTGCCAGGTTCACCACCCCAGCCGTTCCAGGCGACTGGCTGGCTTAGTGCTGAGGTTGAATCAAGACCTGATTCGCAGCTAAAGGAGATGCTTTCTTTGGGTGTTTCATCGAATCTCTCGCCGCTAAGAAAGTAGGCAATATTTCTTTTCTGTTCGCGGGTTAGCGCCATACCCGAAGTAGCCATAGAGCCGGATTCGAGCGCATCTACAATACGTCGAGGCGTGTAAAAATCGAACGCTGCTCGTTGCGGAGCCTCCAGCAAAGCGCCCTCATGGCATTCAGCGCAAAATAGCCTGTATTGGGTTTCTCCATCGGCTAGTTCCGCATCGCTTTGCACAGCCTGAGCTAGGACATTCGCGGAAGCAAAACAGAGCCATATGGCAATAGCAGAGAAGGTTCCATTTTTCGATTGCATATTTCATTTCCTAGGTTTTACGCTGTGCT
This sequence comes from uncultured Gammaproteobacteria bacterium, assembly GCA_913031035.1. Taxonomy (GTDB): domain Bacteria; phylum Pseudomonadota; class Gammaproteobacteria; order Pseudomonadales; family Pseudohongiellaceae; genus UBA9145. The sequence continues at coordinate 4,610 of CAJWGN010000220.1, read as the reverse complement.
TTCAGGCGACATCAATATCCGCCAAGTGTCTGCGGACTTCTACTATATTGATTTCCTTGATCTTCTTATCTGCGCCCTAGGCTGTCTGCTTCCTGAGGATCAATGCAAGACGATTGTAATGACAGCATATAATGAGCAAAATTCATTATTCCTATTTTGATGGCAGGCTAAATTCTTTACCGTCAATCATCGTAATCACTAAAATCCCAAATTACAAACCTATTTTCGATAATTCAATGAAGCTGGTGCCATAATTTCACTATTGAATTGCATTCATTATTGTGGCAATAATGCGGATAGCAGTAGGCATCAGCAACCGGATCATCGTTTATGAACATCGCTACCTTAAGTAGAATTCCTCGTCCCTCGAAAGAGCAGCGCATAGACACTATTGTTGAATCGGCGCGAAAGGTGTTCTGTACCCGAGGTTTCGAAAAGGGCTCTATCGTCGATATCGCGAAAGACGCGGGCATAGCGGAAGGGACGCTTTATCGCTACTTCGATGGGAAGCGCGGCTTACTTGACGAAGTGCTACGACGTCACTATTTGGTCGTCTTCGACGACATCCAACAAACACTGCCAACCCTGGAAGGACACGGTAATCGTCTACGCTATTTAATTCGTCGTATTCTCCTAGCCATTTCCGGAGATCGCGGCATATGTGGACTCATCACGCGCGACGTTCGCCAATTCGACGATAAGCATCCACCCCTTGCACAAGAATTGAATCGCCAGATGGCGGTTTTGATGGCGGGCGAGATAAAGGCGGGCATGAAGGACGGCTCATTTCGAGCAGATACCTCGCCGAGAATTGTGTGCGACATGATTGGCGGTGGACTAGAGTTGATTGCGTACTCGTATATGAGGACCGGAAAAGAAATCGATGTAAATAATGTAACGGACTCTATTTCGCGAACTGTGCTCGGTGGTATTGAATCGAGTGATGCTACTGCTCAGTCCATGGCTAAGTTGGTCGAGCGATTGGAGCATGCAGCTGATCGATTGGACGCCAAATGAATATTTTATTTGCCAATACTAGGTGTACTTCGCGCATGAACGCGAGCGCTCGGCATCAGCTTTCGATCTGAATTTATTGAAGATCCCGATTTAGAAAAGCACATTGAGTGTAATTACTACTAAAACTAATCATCCACAGAGTGACTATATTTAGGTTCGATCATTATTGAGCCACTACCCAAGGAGAAGATTAATGGGGCCAATACCTCAAGGCGGAACAGTTGCCGTAACAGGCAGCGCAGGATTTATCGGCGGTTGGATGGTGAGGCTGCTTTTGGGCAAGGGCTACCGCGTGCGCGCCTGCGTTCGGGATGTAGACGATCTAACGAAAACTGCTTTTCTCAGAGCTATGCCAGGCTATGCCGCAGGGCGATTGACGCTGCATTCAGCAGACCTTGACGAGGCAGGTTGTTTTGACGAGATATTCAAGGGCTGCCACGGTGTTGCGCACATTTCCCATGTCTCTACCTATACTGACCAGGACTATGTGCAGAAGGTTTACGACCACATAATCAATAGCGTCAATCTGTCTCAGACCGTAAGCCGCATCGTAGTGACTTCTAGTATCGCCGCTGTAATCGGCGAAACGGACATACAAGAGCTTGTGCGCCGGCCAGTTTGTGACGAAGACCGCTATCCAGACGAAGGGAATCCGAACCGTTCGGCGGAAGGAGGGCAGGGTTATTCCATGGGCAAGGTTTTACTGGAACAAGCATTCTCTGATGCGGCTGAAGCAAGCGGTCGATGGGATGCTATCACCTGCTGTCCCGGCGACAATATTGGTCCCATCCTCGCCGCTCATCAGAAAGAAGCGGGTCCTTGGCAACACAACGTGGAGACTATGCTGCTGGGTGAGTATACAGTGAACGTGATTGGCGCCTATCGCAATTGGTGGACAGTGGATGTACGTGACACAGCGGAGGCTCACATTCGCATGCTGGAAAGTGACGATGTGAAAAATGGGCAGCGTTTTATTGCCTGGTCAACAGAGTCGCGGGACGTGAAAGACGTGTGCGCCAGCATCGATCGTCTTCTGCCTGAGCTAGGCTTTGCAGGAGCGAACATCATTGATCCGCTTCCTGAGCCAGTTAAGGAAAAAGAAGCCGTGCTCCGAGCCGTTTGGGGAGGCTGCGAGTTACGCAACGATCGGATCCGCAACACACTTTGCATGGAATTCCGCCCGCTCGATGTTTCTATACGCGACTGCGTGGAATCTCTCTTGTCAGTTGGACATGTAAAGCCCAAGCTCAAGCCGGATTTTGAGCTGCAAGCGTAAAAACCTTCCGGACATTAACAATTTGACAGCTTAAGTCCGTATCCGGTACTGAGAAGTCAACTCCCAATCCGTCAGAAGTCGGCGCATGCCCCACTTAAAAACATAGAACCGCCACCGATTCACGCCCCTACCTGACGCACCCGACTACCTGTCGCAGGCCCATACATCATTACCCCATGGGTTGGCGTCGAGTTCGTCGAGTCGTCGGGTGGTCTGGAAGGAGGATTTGTGGGGTGCACACTCCACCCAGGACCAACGGACTCTCAAAACTCATAGTCCGTTATGCCAAATCTTAAGTCTATGAAAATGATGGAAAAATAGTGGGCCCACGAGGGCTTGAACCTCGGGTAAACGGATTATGAGGCAGTGCAACTGAGAGCCTTCTGATTCTGTAAGTTGAAGAATTCTAAGAGTTTCCCCTTTGACGGCCCACACATCCTGACCGAAACCGAACCTCTTCCGAACCTGCCTGAGGTCGGATGGCCGACCGAGCCGCGTAAGTTGACGATTTACAATGCGTTTCTCTGACCGAACACCAACCAAAACCGAAGTCGAAACCGAGCACTCAGGCTGAGGAACTGAAATCCTGCGAAACTGAAAAGCTGGTGAGCGGCACCACTGGAAACCTCTCTACATTTCCGCGTGCGCGTCTTTGCGTCTTGGGAAAAGGCGGTAGCTATATAGGATGTGGTTGAGGGGAGCTTCTTTGGGCTTTGGGAGTTAACTTGTCAATACCCCCGTAAGAGCTTGAGATAATTCAAGCGGATTCACAGACAAGAGTAAAAAACATGGAGCTATTCAAAGTGAGAAACGTCGCACATTTATTTGTCGTAGATGATGTTTCACTATAAAAAATTTCCAAATTAATCGTTTAGCGACAAGAAATTTGTTGACGTGAGGTAGAGTTATGAAAGTGGGAATAGACTTCGGTACATCCTCTTTTTGAAAAGAACGTGATAACTAAAGAAGAATATGAAAAATCAAAAAATATAATGTTGGCAAATTAGTCCTTGGTGGAGGTTGTTATGTATTGGTATATCGAATGTTTTAGAAAGTATGCGGACTTTAGCGGAAGAGCTAGAAGAACTGAATATTGGATGTTCATTTTATTCAGTGTAATTGTTTCATTCGTAATAGAACTCGTTGATGGTCTGATAGGAATGGGAGGTATACTTTACCCCGTATATTTCTTAGTGAGTCTAATTCCGAGTTTTTCTGTTATAATTCGGCGGCTTCATGATACTGGGCGAAGCGGTTGGTGGTGGCTTATTGGTTTTGTTCCTGTAATAGGGATGATAGCAATGCTTTTATTTTTTGTGCTAGATAGTGAACCCGGAACAAACCAATATGGGGAAAACCCGAAATGAAACTCCTCTGGCTCAAACAAAACGGTATTAACAAGTTAACTACTTTCAACCGGATTTCGAGCAATTTGATAACTCTAAGTCATTGAATTTACGTTGCCTGGGAGGTCCATTTCGACGCCAAAACCGTCAATTTGAAGTTAACTTGTCAATACCTCCGAGAGCTGCCAGAGATCGCCACTGAAGGAGTGCCTTTTAGCGGTCTATCTGAGTCAGTAACGGGTTTCATGCCTAAAGAATCAAATACAAGCATTCTATTTTTGATGGTTTTGGTGATTAAATTCAGGTCTGTCTCAGAAAGGCGCTCGGGCTTAAAGCGAACCGCATAATAAAGAGCACAACTTTCCGCAACATCTTCGCTCTGCGGATTATCTTTCGCATAGGTTGATATATATTCAGCGTCTAATGTTTGAGCATTAGACCAAACGTCACCATAGAGCCTAGAGTCCAAAGAAGTGTGGCAAGCTTCGTGAAATAAAGTTTCTTCAAGCGCTGTGCCGTGATATCCGGGGCTATCCGTATGAATGAGAATAATTTTGTTTCCGCCTGCAAATGCTTTGTCACCCTTGTGTATCCAAACTGTCTCTACGTCAAGCCTAGTTAATTTAGGTAATTGACCTATAGCGTATCCATAAAATTTCGCTTTTATAGCCGCTTCACTTGGATCGAATTCCGGGTTGACTTGAATTTCAATTACATTACCGTCTGTATAAGACGCTTGAAAAACCCTTGGGTTAATATTGACCCAGTCACCATTTCCATTATTAGCTCTTCGATCGAACATGGTTCTAGGGCCAGATTCGATAGAAATTATTTGAATAAAAGCGGAAGGATCAGCAGCTGTAATAATGTCGATATCGACCCATACAGTGCCTGAATATGGCGGATTAGAATAAGCACCCCCTGCAAATCCAAGCAGCAGTGTGAAGAATGTAGTGATGAGTAGTTTCATA
>CAJWGN010000219.1 GCA_913031035.1 uncultured Gammaproteobacteria bacterium | reverse complement strand
CTGAAAGTCCTTTGTTACCTAAGAATTTCATCCCTATACTAGTTTGTACCTGCTCGTACTGATTTTAGACCGATTCTGTACTAGTTCTCTATCAGATTGGACAAAATTAAATTAATAGGAACAATATAACACTACTACCCGCGAGAGAAATGATCGAATAGATTTTTTTGTTTAAAATGTTGACATACTGTCTCGAAAGGGAATAACATAACTGCAAATTATACTAGCTGAGAATAAATAATGTCAAAATTAACTATATCCAGCTCATTTATACTATCATATTTCCCATCTAAGGCACGAAAAACTCTTAAAAGGCCTCAGGTTAGGTTGTTGTCCGCAGTAATGAGAATGGTCCAGGATGGAGCGCAGGATGGTGATGTTACCACCATTAATAGGCAGGCTCTAATCGCAGAAATTAATTTGCCTGCGTACATGGAAGAAAAAGAAAGTCGCGTGGAAGCAAGCTGGTTGACTAAATATATTAATGAGCTAACGTCTATGGGTGTGATCGAGCGAGACGTAGTGAACAGGATAGGGCAGCCAAAAAAGGTAATATACAAAATATGTAATTTTGAACCCATAGAGTCTCTTCCTGAAAAACGCGCTCGCGGTGTTCGAAATTCAACCGAAACGGTTGGCAGGGCAGTCCAACTATTAGACGAGGGCGTCTATCTCGACGCAAGTGCAACTACAAGCTTTGGGTTTCAAGATGATCTCTGTTTTGGGATTATTGACATGGTGATGCGAACAAGCTCCAACGACCCCCGACAAGTCATAACCGTAGACGCTAAACTTGGGCCTGGCGGGCAGAACGGTCTAATTAGGCTAACATCAACCACGTCTACAGATTTAGATGTTGAAATCATGGAGCTGTCCGACCAGCGACTAACGAGATGCATTATTCGCTCAGCCAGAGAACAAGTCCGGCAAAATGTTTATAGATTTGCGACTAAGCAAATCGACCCGCATCCAGAGCTGTTTAAAAATTCTTATTCAATTGACTTAAGATATGCTGCCATCGATATGGACATGGTAAACAAAGCAGGGCAGCCCAATATAAAAGCTGCAAGCAATATGCTAAAAAGACTCTTCCATACAAATTTCAATGTTGATGCCAGCGGTTCAACTTGGTTTCAAGAGAAATTTTCTATTGATACGGTATCTGAGATATTTGATTTTAGGATTATCAATTCTCTAGATGCAAAGCTGGCCCTTGACGACAGAAAAATAAAGGTGCCGCGAATATACCAAGTGTCACTAACGCAGAGACTACATGACGCGATCATACGCAACGTGCTTGGGGGAGAAAGCGAGGCCGCATTATTCAATGCACATCCAGGTCTTGTAAGAGAAAAGATAGGCATTTTCCAGAGATTCGTTGGCTTCGCTTCAGTGCGGTTTGGGCGAGGGCCGAAATTAAACGACAACCTTGAAAACATTTGGTACCCATCAGGCGAGCTTCATGGAAGAATGGCCTCAGCACACCGCCTGGATAATTTTAAAAAGATGTGGGCTCGTGTGGTTTTTGATCGAGCTGTGGAGCAGGGCACTGTAGCTAAAACACAAAAAATTGATGGTAAAGGTAGTTTAAAAGAATTTACAGCATGGATCTGGGGTTATCAGGTTACACTGAAAAAGGAAGTGAAAGAAATAAAGATTAAGGAAAAAGGGAAGATTGTAATTGTCGAGAAAACCTCAAGTGGCTGGCTTACCAACATAAAGAGAGATGTAAACGATTCGATTACAGGCACTAACAATAAGCATAGTAAGCTGATTAACAAGGAAAGGCTTGAGCACGAATTGAGGGTGAAAAGCCTAATGGAAGAGCCTCAAAATGCCGTTGAATCCAGTGATGGCCAGACAGATGATAATATTCCCTTTGGCGAATACGCGGGATGAAAAAATTCACCAAAAATTGGTATCTTTTGCGACATGCTGGCATAAGCGAAAAAGATATAGAGGCTAAATACAAAGTCTGGTTTGAGCGTGGTGCTCCGGACGAATTTATGGAAATCATGTTTGTTGATGCTATGCTTAATGAAAAAGACGGGGGGCTTAAAAACAGAACAGCCATGTTCTGGGTGCCGGCATCGAAAACTTTCGAAAAACTCAGCAGTATCGGAGACCGCGATTTTATCAAGAAAGAGGCGTCGGCGTGGACGCTGGGGCTGCTAGACTCGCCGACTATCGTAGACCTAGATGCAGCATTTATTGGATTCCTAAAAAAGAAAAACTCTAGGGATGACTGCGCCAACAAAAAACTCTTTAATTCAATTTTTTAGGGTCATTGCGTTATGACGGATAGACATAAAAGAAGAGGTGGTTATTCTAGTGTACTAGGGAAGGCTGTAATACCTGGTACAGAGTTCATACGTGATATAGCAATCGAGCATCTTGAAAAAGGACAGTTTCAGCCTAGATCCACCGGCTTTGACCTTGAGGCACTGAACGACCTCAGCTTGTCTATTAAAGCCGAAGGGGTTATGCAGCCTATAATCGTGCGTAAATTAGCTATTGATAGATACGAAATCATCGCCGGTGAACGGCGCTGGAAAGCCGCGAAAAATGCCGGGTTAACCGTAGTTCCCGCGGTAATAAGAAAGATATCTGATCAATCGGCTATAGCAATTGGACTAATCGAAAACATTCAGCGTGAAGACCTTAATCCCGTCGAAGAAAGCAGAGCATTACTGCAGCTACAAGATGGCTTTGGGTACACTCAGCAAGAAGTCGCAGACGCTGTGGGAAAATCTCGATCCGCGGTGACAAATTTAATGCGCTTGGCTAGCTTGGAGCCAGCAGTACAAAGGCAGCTCGAGGTAGGCGATATCCAGCTGGGCCATGCAAAGTGTTTGCTGGGGCTGACGGGCGATGAGCAAGTTACGGCCGGTAGAGAGGTGGCATCGCAAGATTTGACAGTACGGCAAACGGAAGATTTAGTGAAGGGCATTTTAAGTCCAGAAGAAAAGCAGAAAAGGAAAAAACGCGAGCACGACCCGGAGTTGCTCAAGCTACAAACTCAAATTTTCGACTCGATAGGAATGAAAACAAAAATTACGGCTTCAAGTGGAGAGGGCGGGAAAGTGACAATTTATTTCGAGTCAGATAGTGATCTTCATAGCATCGGAGAGCTGCTAAACGGCACGACAAAAAACAGTTAGAAAAAGAGCAGTCACGCTAGCGAGCATTACGCTTTAGGGGCAAGACGCCATCCACCAAGAAATCAGATAAGCAAAAAGAAAAAGTATCCTCTGCATCCTGTGAGTAGAAAACAATCGCCTCACCCTCATGATGACACATCCAGTTTCTTATCTTGTCTGGCTTGGTCAGAAAGGGGGTGGAATCGAAGAACCCAATGTTTCGCCCATCGCCTCGTGATGAATTGAATATAAACATACTCACGCCATTCTCGCGCATGTTTGAGCCCAGCTCGGTAGAACGCTGATATGTGTCAGGGCTGCTAATGTCTTGTGAAAAGGCCGCAAAAGGTCCTTGTGTAAGATCAACTGACTGTTCGGATACCACTCTGATACTGAAGCTTGTGTATCCTGTAGTAACAGCTCTATCACCTCCAGACGCGTAGGATGCAGAGAATAAAAACCGGTGGTAGGCTAATTCTGTAAAAAAGCCATCCAGGCTCTCGCTGGTATAAATAATAGGCTGGTCAAATTTGGAACCAAAGCGAGAATCACAGGGAAGGGGGGATCTAAGGAGGTAATGTCCCGTCACTGAGATGGCTCTGGACTTAGCAACCATACCCTCCAGCAGATTGTGATCATCTAGGTTATCGGATAATGACATAGACAAGCGACTTTGGTTGCTACAAGCCCGATGAACCTCGGAAACAACCTTTTTGATGTGCTGATGGCCGTTACAGGTTTGCCAGATACTCACGCTTTTGCTCGCATCATGTCTAAATATTCAACAACAGTGACCACACCCGTCACGCTTTGCAAAAGACGCAGAGGAGCTTCTCCACCCAGATGGCTATTCGGGCTCTTCATCCACACCTTCATTTCAGCCTCGTTGCCCCCTAAGATCGCATGAAGAGAGTCAAAAATACGCACCAAGAGAACGCCCAGCTCTCCAGATTTAGATTGTGGTGAAATACCTGACTGCCCAATGGTGATATGACTTCGCCCAATAATCTCTCCTACAGCCGACTGACTTAAGCCCAGAAACTTACCGGCCTTAAGGACAGCTGTACCAAGGACATGGTCTAGATTCGACTCGATTGACTTTGATGCCATGTTTAAACCATTAAATTAGTAATTATAAAAAATAAAGCATTAGATAATAGATATTGTAGCACTTTCAAAGGAATATTTTAGCGCAAAGCGCATTAAATAAATCATCATAAACATAAACGCATTAAATAATATGATTATTGTCTTTTTAGGCGTCGTAGTGCTACACTTTTTGGTAGGCGTGTTTTGCACGCGGCTTACTCAGTCCTGTTAACAGCAAGAGATACTAAAAAGCATCTTTTACACCCAGATGTCACGCCCTGAAGCGTGCCAAAACAAATTACAGGAAAAGACCATGAAAAATCACCAGCATGATTGCGTGTATTACTTTGAAAATGAACAGCAAATTAAAGAAGCAGCTATAAGCTTCAAAACAACATTCCAAATAAAACTATCAAAAGCCCAGAAAATCCTTTCTTCGTCGCTTGGCTGTCACTCATACAATGAACTACTGGAGCATATTAAGGAGCACAAACGCATAGGCGAACGCAGTGAAAGCTTCATTAAAAAGCTAACCAAGACTCTAGCCACTACCCACAAAATAGAAATCGACCAAAAACAAATCGGTGACGTTGAAAAATACTCCACCCCCCTTAATGATTTTTTAAAGAAAACTACGTTCGAGGGATATTATCAGCACGCGCTTGCCTCTACAGGTCAAAGAATACCGATGCATGGGGCGCGAAATGATAATTCGCCTGGTGGTCATTCATACAACGGTTACGAGCGGCTAAATCCTCAATTGCATCACTATCTAGTTACTGGCGAAATAACAGACGAATTTAAGAGAGCAATTAAAGTAATGCTCAAAGAATCGCGAGCTAAAATCAAGCAAAACGGCGTTTTTGATATTAAAAGTTATGGGGGAGAAAGATATTTTGATGTGGCTAGAACGCTAGAAAAGTTCAAACAGACCGTATTATTGTATTCAGATCCATTGAATTATTGTTATTTTAACAATCTCCCCCCTGTG
>CAJWGN010000218.1 GCA_913031035.1 uncultured Gammaproteobacteria bacterium | reverse complement strand
AGTAGTTGTTTCTCGAATTGCCCATGGTGTTCCGGTAGGAGGTGAGCTTGAGTTTGTCGACGGCGGAACGCTAAGCCATGCTCTCACTGGTAGAAAAATTATGGGCAAAAGTTGAATGATAAATGATAAATGATAGTTGCATAAATTATGAATGAATCTCCCGAAGTAAGTTACATCACCAGTGATGAAGAGTTCGCTACTCTTTGCAGGCGGTGGCAAGATTCCTTTGCAATAGCCCTAGATACAGAATTCATGAGAACGAATACCTTTTATGCTAAAATTGGATTACTGCAGATTGCCGATGAAGACGCGGTATATCTGATAGATCCTCTTGAAATAAAAGACTGGGATTGCTTCAGAGAGTTATTGATAAATTCCAATTGCATCATAGTTGTCCATTCGGCCAGCGAAGATCTAAATCTTTTACTTACCCACACAGCTTGCCTGCCCAAAAACCTTTTCGACACTCAGCTGGCAGCAGCGTTCTTAGGCCTTGGATTCAGTTTAAGCTATCAAGCTCTTGTGGAGCAGCAAACGGGCATCACTGTCGAAAAAGGTGAGACCCGATCAGATTGGTTGAGGCGGCCCTTGACAGAAAATCAATTACAATATGCCGCTAACGACGTTATCTATCTTTTAGATATTGCAAATACGCTTCGTGACGCACTGATAAGTAAATCAAGATTGTCGTGGTTCGAAGCTGAAACTGAAACGATGCTTAAAGCGGCAGAGCAGGTCGAAGACGAGATGTATTGGAGCACTCTATATGCTGGCATCAGCAATGCGTGGAAACTAAGTGACGAAGCTCTGCGCCTCTCACGGCGACTTTGTCTTTGGAGAGAAGCAGAATCTCGACTGCGAAATAGACCAAGAAGCTGGATTGTAAAAGACAATGACCTTCAGGCTATAGCTGTAGCCGTGGCTCAGGCTGCGGTGGTAGATGAAGGCCTATTAAGATCCGTTAAAGTGCAAGAGCCAAAATTTCTTCAGCGCTACGCTCGAGATCTCTCTAAAATCTTGAATGAGCAGGATAGTGATGCAACCCCATTGGATCGATCCAATCTGAACTATCCTGTCGAGGGTTCCGATCGAAAAACTCTCAAATCTTTGCAAAAAATAGTAGAGGACAAAGCCATTCAGTATCAACTGGCGCCTGAATTACTGGGCCGCAAAAAGCATTTACTGGATATCATTAAGCGCTTCAATCAGACAGGTAAGTTGAATTGGGGAGGTGGGCAGGAAAACTGGCGTCAGGAAATTCTGGCAACTGAGTTCCTTACGTCACTAACAGTTGTTAATTAGATGGCTGACAGCGTGGACAAAAATGGACCGCCTCTGAGAGAGAGCTTTTGGGAAATGCCTCTGTCGTCTCTCAACAGCGCGGAGTGGGAGGCGCTATGTGACGGCTGCGGTCGATGCTGTTTGAAGAAATTCGCCGACGAGGATGCAGGCAAGCTAGTTTGGACCCGAGTCGTATGTCGATACTTTGATCAGGAGACTAGCAGTTGCGGTTGCTATGACCAACGATCTGTCAATGTACCTGATTGTCTCGATGTAAAAACCTTAGATATTCAGGCAACAAACTGGATGCCTAGTACCTGTGCGTATAAGTTACGAGCATCGGATAAGCCTCTATATGCATGGCATCCTCTTATCTCAGGGTCCCGGGAAGAAATAACTGACGCGGACATTACGATCAGCAATAAAGTTATTTCGGAAGAGTACGTCCACCCAGAAGGCTATGATGAACATGTTATTCGTTGGGTAAGTGCAGAGGGTTGAGCAGATGAAAAGAAAACTATGAGCTCTGAATTCGATTACTCACTGATTTGGTTGATCTACATCAGCGCCGGTGCTCTTTTTTATTGGGTGCTACACGAGTTTACTAGAACGGTTAAACCGGTCTGGTGGTTATATTGCCTGCGAGCCGTTTACCTAGGGTTGGCGTTTACTCCAGCCTATGCCAGCGATCAGGGAAACACCCTTGCTCCCGCTCTGATGGTTTCAACTTTGGATTTGATCACTAAAGGGTCCGAAGCACTTTCTAGAGCATTAATACCCCTCTTCTTGGTATTGCTGAGCTCCATTATTATCGCAACAATTATCTATTTTTATAAAACAAAGAGATTAAAATCAATTGCTTAGTAGGAATTGGGATTATTACTAACGACTTTGTAGGAATCATCACTTTTCCGCGCCAGTATTTTCTGATTAAATCCTCGATCTGTTACTTTTTTCTCGAAAACATCATTTCAAACAATAACTTAGCTTACGAGGTGCGATGGGCCATTTTACAGCTCTAGTTTCTACTATTATCTCAGTGGTGGCTGGGGGAAGTCTTATTAATTATTACACTTTATGCACTAAAAAGTTGCCTGAGCGGAGTGTTCTTGGGCGCTGAATAATAATCGGCATACCAGTAACTTTTATAGTGTCTTTTATACTCAGTGTTTTCGGCAGCGCGCTTTTAATCGAGAGCGAGGGAAATCCAACGAGCCCACTTAACTATTTGGCTATTTGCTTGGCAGTTGCGATAACTCCTCGCTTGTTTATGACGGGTTTCGCTGGCAATGTTTTATCTGAAGCACGAGCAGCTAGCGAAAAAGTAGATCTTCTGCAATATTAGTTGAAACAATTACAAGAAGAGCTACTGCCCCTAGTTGATACCGAGACAGAAGATGACAATGCTGCTCTAAATCCTAAGTGAAGATTGACTGACCCTCGCGAACTCGATGTTACGTCAACGAAAGTGCTGAAAACGCTAGGGTCTGGACGTTTAGTATATCGATCCTTGGGTGGGCACCGCAAAGACGCAGATACAGATGAGAGCACGATGGCGAAGACACTAGAATTTTTAACTCTAAAATCATTGGCGGGCAAAGTTGGAAGCCGAAAGGGAGTTCGTTGGTACATAACAGAGCGAGGCAGGCAGTTGGTTGATGCCAATACCTAAGTGGCTCTGAGCCAAGCTAGGTTTTTTTACAGCACAATTTGAAGTATTAAAGACCGGATCGCTTAAACGATCGTAACTAAAATCAGGAGTGGGGTATCATTTAGGTGGGACTTTATTAATAGTCGCCCTGTGTTTACAATACCACGCAATTTAATCGTGTAGTGGAAATAGATTTATGAATTTTACTGGTACTGAAGACTATGTAGCCACAGATGAGCTACAAATGGCGGTTAACGCAGCTATCGCTTTACAAAAACCCCTTCTGATTAAAGGAGAGCCCGGTACTGGAAAGACTATGCTGGCCGAGCAGATCGCTCTGTCACTGGATTTGCCCCTTATTCAATGGCATATCAAGTCCACCACGAAAGCGCAGCAAGGATTGTACGAATATGACGCGGTTTCCAGACTAAGAGATTCTCAGCTAGGCGACGATAAGGTTCATGATATCGGAAACTACATTATTCAGGGAAAAGTATGGGAAGCTTTTGATTCAGACCAGCAAGTTGTCCTGCTAATCGACGAAATCGACAAAGCGGATATCGAGTTCCCCAACGATCTATTGTTAGAGCTGGACAAAATGGAGTTCTATGTTTACGAGACAAAGGAAATCATTAAAGCTAAAACACGACCTATTATCATCATTACCAGTAACAATGAAAAAGAGCTGCCAGACGCCTTTTTGCGTCGCTGCTTCTTTCACTATATCGAATTTCCAGATCACCTTACTATGGAAAAAATCGTAGATGTTCATTACCCAAACATCAAAAAGGAGTTAATAAGCCAAGCCATGGATATCTTTTTTGATGTTAGAAAGATACCTGGGCTTAAGAAGAAACCTTCGACATCTGAACTAATTGATTGGCTGAAACTGTTGATGGCAGATGATTTGCCTGAAGAAATTCTAAAAAATAAAGATGCTAAAAATGCGATCCCGCCTCTTTATGGCGCGCTACTCAAAAACGAGCAAGATGTTCACTTACTCGAAAAATTAGCTTTCATGCATAGGGCCAAACGTTAATGCTGATTAATTTCTTTATGGCATTGAGAGAGCAGAAGCTGCCGGTATCCTTTACCGAGCTGTTTGCCCTACTCGAGTGTCTGAAGCAGAATATTGTATTCGGTAATGTTGAGGATTTTTATTTTCTGGCCAGAATGTGCATGGTCAAAGATGAAAAGAATTTTGATAAATTCGATATTGCTTTTGCTAAATATTTTGAAAATGTCGATATCCTTGACGATCTCTCGCTTTATGAGATTCCAGATGACTGGCTCCGAAAAGAATTAGAATCCATGCTCAGCGAGGAAGAGAAAGCGAAGATTGAGGCACTGGGTGGATTGGAAAAACTTATGGAGGAATTCCGTAAGCGAATGGACGAACAGAAAAAGCGACACGAGGGTGGTAATAAGTGGGTCGGAACTGGCGGCACCTCGCCTTTCGGTGCTTATGGGTACAACCCTGAGGGAATCCGAATCGGACAGGAAGGCGGTCGCCAAGGCAAGGCTGCCAAAGTTTGGGATAAACGCACTTATCGTGATCTAGATGATTCTGTTGAGATCGGAACTCGTAATATTAAGATGGCATTGCGCAGGCTGCGTAAATTTGCTCGTACCGGGGCCGCTGATGAGTTAGATATCGGTGACACAATATCATCCACAGCCAAAAATGCTGGGCTTCTCGACATCAAGATGGTTCCCGAAAGACATAACTCAGTTAAAGTCCTGTTGTTTTTTGATGTCGGTGGGTCTATGGACCCGTATGTGAAACTCTGCGAAGAGCTTTTCTCAGCTGCCCGAACTGAGTTTAAACATCTCAAATACTTCTATTTCCATAATTTTGTTTACGAGTCGGTTTGGACTAAAAGCCAGCGCCGGCATGCGGAGACAACGTCCACGTTTGACATCATTAATAAGTTTACTAAAGATTATAAAGTGATTTTTGTTGGCGATGCAACGATGGCTCCTTATGAAATCACCCACGTTGGGGGCAGTATCGAGCACTATAATGAAGAAGCGGGGTCTGTTTGGATAAACCGACTTGCTGAACATTTCGACCATATGATTTGGATTAACCCCACCCAAAAAGACTATTGGGAACATAGTTATTCAATAGAGATAGTTAAAGAACTTGTTGAAGACCGCATGTTTCCTCTTTCCGTTAAAGGGCTTGAAGAAGCGATGTCACTGCTAACGAAATGATGCACTTATGATTGAACAACTAGGCGAAGACCTTAGACCCGAAAAATTCTCATCACTTGTTGACGTGCTCGATTATATTAGAAAAGAGCACAGCGG
>CAJWGN010000217.1 GCA_913031035.1 uncultured Gammaproteobacteria bacterium | reverse complement strand
TGAGGCACCGACGCCCGAGAAACCAGTGAAGAAGACCCTGAATTCGAAACCTGCGCCCGAGCGGGGTTTGATCGAGGGTTAGAGCCCGTCGAAATACTCACCGAATCAATAGCACTCCCTCTCTCAACAACACCTCGGCCACTTTCATTGCTGCTGGTTTTCGCAATAATCGGCACCCG
This sequence comes from uncultured Gammaproteobacteria bacterium, assembly GCA_913031035.1. Lineage (GTDB taxonomy): Bacteria > Pseudomonadota > Gammaproteobacteria > Pseudomonadales > Pseudohongiellaceae > UBA9145. The sequence continues at coordinate 5,125 of CAJWGN010000217.1, read as the reverse complement.
ATTTACCTGCGGCTCACCTCTATCGCTAACCGGGGCTTGATACTTCCCGCCGCAGTTAGACAAAAGCAACAAAACTACCAAAAATTGTAAGCCTAAGGCACAGCGTTTTAGCCTGTAAACTGACGACAACTCAAACATTATTTATCCCCCGACTGGGATTCAAAACCCTTGTGTAATATTACGACAACAAAAACTCCGGCTATCAAGCTACCAAGAGCGAGCCAGAAATAGGGCTCATTGCCAGTTAGCTCACTATAGCTCAGAGGTGATAAATTTTGACTTGCTAGAGGGCGTAATTCCCCTGTACTGCCTATATAACTCGCATCAAGATGCTGCCAAGGCCACAGTGAACTAATCGAGCCTAGAAGCATCCCGCAGATAACACTGTAGGCTAAAGCGTGATAATTTTTGAGAAGCCATGCCAATAAATGAGTAAAACTAATCAGCCCAATAGCGCAACCGGCCGCAAAAACTAAAATGAAATCTAGTTGAATGCTAATAAGCGCAGACAGAATAAATTCATAAATACCCAGAATTAACAAAATAAAAGCCCCTGACAATCCAGGCAAAATCATTGCACAGATCGCGACCATGCCACTCAGAAAAACTGTCAGATAACTAATAGTCGCCAGCTGTGGCGGAATCACTGAAACGGCAATCGCAACCAGCAATCCTAGGAGCGCCGCAAAGCCATTTTGCCATACTCTCCAATCTACCTCTGATTTTAAAAACCAGACAGAGGAAAGGACCAGGCCCATAAAGAAAGCCATTAGCACTTCAAATCTATTTTCGAGCAAATATAGAATTGAGTTCGCAGACAGCAACAAACCCGCCAAAACCCCCAGTGCTAAAGTAAATAAAAATTTACCGTTTATATGAATCCAAAACTTTGTGATTGAGCCACTGAAAAATAGCTTTAAAGCCGTTATATCAATTTTACTGAGGGACCGAATTAGCTCCTCGTAGATATTAGTAATCACCGCTATTGTGCCGCCAGAGACTCCAGGGATCGAATCACCCACCCCCATTGCCATGCCTTTGAGAAACACGAGTAAAGACGGCAGAAAACGCTTCCTATCCTCTAATTTAAGGTCGACACTCGACATTGATTGTCCTTTAAATGAAATTTTTTAATGCTTGGCTTACAAAAAAAAGCTATTACAGCAATCATCCGTCGCGGCCCGCGAAGATAAGCAGGTTCTCAGAGTTAAAGTTTTCCGTGCAAAAGAGGCACAAAGCGCACGACATCCAACACCTGAGATGAAAACTCATCACCACTACGAGTCACCAAGGTAAGCTCTTGGTCGTTCTCACCACCCACAGGAATAATCAACCTTCCGCCATCTGCCAACTGGTGGAGCAATTCCTGGGGAATGCTCTGAGGCGCCGCGGTAGTCATAATCGCATCATAAAGACCGCGATCTGCCCAACCCTGAGTACCATCGTCGTGTTTGAATTCAATATTTCGCAGACCAATCAGGCGTAAAATTTTCCGAGCTTTCTCCTGCAAAGGTTTAATCCGCTCCACGGTAAATACGGCCTTGCTAAGCTGCGCAAGAACAGATGTCTGATACCCACAGCCCGTTCCAATCTCCAAAACACGATTCATTGGACCCGTGGTCAATAACGCTTCAGTCATTCGAGCAACCACATAGGGCTGAGAAATGGTCTGATTAAAACCAATAGGCAATGCTACATCTTCATAAGCTCGGTGCGACAGTGCTTCATCTAGAAAAACATGACGCGGAGTTGACCGAATAACGTCAAGGACTTCCATACTGTGGATACCCTGATCCATCAACCTGCCAAGCAAACGCTCACGCGTTCGCTGGGAGGTCATACCTATGCCACTCAAATTTAATTTAGTATTCAAAACAACCCTTATTTAAGACTGATAATGGCCTTAGTATTTATGACTCTGTTTTTGAGTCGCTCTTATGCGTGAACTTGAGACGCTATTTTGAACAAACTCCAAGTACTATTTAAAATGAACTGCAGGCGCCACCTCGGCTTAGCCGGTAAGGCAAATTTCCCTCAACAGACTCGTAGCATAGGTGCCACGGGGCAGTTTAAATTCAATAAGCAAATCAGATGTGTCAGTGTCTGGCCAGTTCCAGCTCAGATCGACAGGCAAAAAACGCAATGAACGCCTGGAAGCTAAAACATCGAAGTGGGCCAAGCCCTTAACCAAAAGTTCAAATTCTTTTAATACCACTTCTTCCATATCGGCAGCTTCGCTGCTGCTTGCATACCTGTCTTTAGAATCTTTTTTTCCGGCAAGAGGCCCGCTAATATGGATATCAAACTCCTCAAGGCGGCGCTGTAGTTCACTATCCCAAACTTCTGGCTCTCGGGGAGCAAAGAAACGGCTTGTTCCATTCAAATTTAGGACATCCCCAGCCACGTAGCTATTCCAGTTGCCATCCCTGATTCGCTTGGAGAGCAAATGATTAAACACATAGGATCTTGCCGCAGAGAACAACATACCCCTTTTGACTCTACCCATTTGGCCGCGCAAGGCGATTACATCAGCCTCAGGCTTAAGAGCCTGCTCCATCAACGCCTCTACTTGAGCCATGTTACTCATGTTGCGACCAAACCGTTGCAAGCCAAAGTAATTTGGCGCACCTAGGGCTTTAACTGAATCTAAACGTTGATCGAAATCCAAGCGGGAGCCGGCGCAGTTCCTCAAGAGAATCTTGAAATGGTTAGATTTGTGGCTGCCTATTTTGAGTTTTCGAGTATTTCGCTGAGTTTGCAAAACCTCAACCAGACCATCCCCCTCAACATTGACTAGCTTGGCTTCTTCTTGGCTGGTAAGCGGCAAACTAAACCACTGCGTACACTCACCGCGACGGTCTTTCATCCCCGAGTAACCGATGGTCTTAAGCTTTACTCCGCAACCTTCAGCCAATCTTCTCGCCACATCGGTGGTTGATAGATCGGTCTTCCTCACATTGAGCCAAAGATGATCACCCTCACCCGCCAACTCGAATCCAAGTTCTTCATCGACTTGAAAGTCGCTAAATTCCTGCTTTAAAGTGGCCTCGAGTTTGGGCTCACCGCCGACATAGCTTAAATCTCGCATAACTTGCATCCACTAATTATTAGGGCACTAATAGCGTCTTAAAAACAATCAACAACGCCAGCGATAACGCTAAACCAAGCCAATTAAAGCAACGCAGTGGCAGGCGATACCTTCCTCTCTTCCAATGTATCCCATGCGCTCAGTTGTCGTAGCTTTCAAATTCACCCGGCCGCGATCCAGCCCAGTAAGCCGACAAAGGCTATCCAACATGTCTACTCGGCTAGGTGAGAGCTTCGGTACTTGCGCAACAGCGGTAATGTCAATGTTCACAATACCGAACCCGCCGTCCTCCAGCAGATTTAGCACAGATTTAAGAATCTCCTTACTGTCAATGCCCGCTAGATTTGTGTCGGTGTCCGGGAAATGCTGTCCTATATCGCCCAAAGCAGCGGCGCCTAAAAGCGCATCACATAGGGCATGCAAGACAACATCGCCATCGGAATGAGCAATTAAACTATAGGGTTCGTCGAGCTGATAACCAGCAAGCATCAACGGCTTTTTTGGATCAAATTCGGCGCTGAATTTATGCACATCGAAGCCATGGCCTATCCGAATATTGGTGTTTATCATTAACTATTTTCCTGTGATTTCAGGATCATCTCGGCCAAGGCCAAATCTGCTTGATGGGTTATCTTTATATTATGACTATTCCCCTGCACGACTTTTACCGGATATCCAAAATGCTCCATGGCGCTCGCTTCATCCGTTATGAGGAGGCCTTGAGTTATTGCCGATTCCATCGCTTCAATTAACTGCCTAAATAGAAACAGCTGAGGTGTTAATGCACTCCAGAGCCTGTCTCGTTCGACAGTACGTTCAATTTCATTCGCTTGATTGACCCGTTTGATGGTGTCGCTAATGGGAGTTGCCAGGATGCCGCCGCAGTACGGAGCATTGGGTGTAATGATTTCTTTGATGAGCCTATTAATATCCGACAGGCTCGCGCAGGGCCTAACCGCATCGTGCACCAAAACCCAGTCATCCGGGCCTGCATCAAGACTTCGAAGACCATTCATTACTGATTGCCCGCGCTCATCCCCACCAATAATGGTGACAATTTCACTATCAAAGCAACCCAGCTCTATTTCTGCCCAGTACTTATCATCTGGGTGCACGACCACTGTGATCTGGGTTAACAGGGGTAAAGACGATAGCAATTTTAATGAATGCTCTATAACGGCTAAGCCATTGAGTTCGAGATATTGTTTTGGAATGGTGGCAGCCATCCGCTGACCTGTACCGGCCGCTGGTAAGATAGCCCAAATTTTCATAGCTGCTTCTTCAATAAATAGCTTCAGTGAGATGTATGCAAGGAGAATGCGGCGCGCTATGTTTAATCAATTACCATGAAGAAAGTTTCACCTTCCCCAATCATACCCAACTCAGAACGCGCCCTTTCCTCGACTGCTTCGAGGCCGTTTTTTAAATCGTAAACTTCAACTTCTAATAACCTATTACGCTCTTCCAACTGACTATTTAATTGTATTTGAGCGTCTAGTTCACTGTCCAAGTTATTGAGCACACGCACGCTATCTTCACCCAGCCACAGCTGGTATTGAAGAATGATGAACATTAGCCCTAGTATGCTGAACAATACTTTCATAGTGACTTTGTTGTTCCTTTATTACGTCTTAAGCTGCGCATTACGTATGGTGCCTAAAACGCCTTTATTTTAGGAAGCGCGAGAACTCAAGCGAACCTTTATACACCGCGTTTACCCCTAACTCTTCTTCAATTCGTAGTAGACGATTATATTTAGCGACCCTGTCTGAGCGGCACAATGAACCCGTCTTGATTTGTCCCGCCGATGTAGCTACCGCTAAATCAGCTATAGTCGTATCTTCAGTCTCACCTGAACGGTGAGAAATAACCGAACTATACCCAGCATCTTTCGCCATATTGATGGCGGCAAGCGTTTCGCTGAGTGTGCCAATTTGATTGAATTTTATCAAAATGGAGTTAGCTATAGATTCGTCAATGCCTCGCTTTAGTATTTTAGTATTGGTAACAAACAAATCATCTCCTACTAATTGAACT
>CAJWGN010000216.1 GCA_913031035.1 uncultured Gammaproteobacteria bacterium | reverse complement strand
TGCCGGTGGGTACTTATGGCACAGTCAAGGGAATGTTGCCCAGAGATATTGAAGCCACGGGTGCAGAAATTATATTGGGCAATACCTTTCACCTGATGCTGCGACCGGGCACCGAAATCATCAATTTACACGGCGATCTTCACGACTTTGCTGGATGGTCTAAGCCAATTCTCACCGATTCTGGTGGATTTCAAGTTTTTAGCCTAGGAGAAATGCGCAAGATCACCGAAGAAGGAGTTCACTTCCGCTCTCCGGTGGATGGGGCAAAAATATTTTTAGGACCAGAGTCGGCCACTGAAGTCCAGCATGCTCTAGGCTCTGATATCATAATGGCCTTTGATGAGTGCACTGCATATCCGGCGACCCCGGAGGAAGCGAGAGAGTCCATGGAGCTCTCTATGCGGTGGGCAAAGCGCTGTGTCACCGCTCACGCTGATAACAAAGCAGCCTTATTTGGAATAGTGCAAGGTGGGATGTACATCGACCAGCGTCTTGAGTCCATACAGCGGCTAATAGAGATGGACTTCCCTGGCTATGCGATCGGTGGTCTGTCGGTAGGCGAGCCGAAAGAGGAAATGGCGAACATCGTCGAGAATTGCGTGCATGCATTGCCCGGCGATAAGCCAAGATACCTAATGGGCGTTGGCACGCCTGCTGATCTTGTCCATGGGGTTGTTAATGGTGTTGATATGTTTGACTGCGTGATGCCAACCCGCAATGCCCGTAATGCCCACTTGTTCACCTCTACTGGTTTGCTGAGGCTGCGTAATTCTGCAAACCGCAGCGACACTAGGCCTGTTGATGATAATTGCGGCTGCTATACATGCCGCAATTTTAGCCGGGCATATCTGCATCATCTTGATAAATGCAAAGAAATTTTGGGTGCACAGCTCAATACCATCCATAATTTACATTATTATCAGACGTTAATGGCGGGTTTGCGTGAGGCGATACAAGAGCGTAAGTTGAGCGCTTTCGTGAGTCAGTTCGAGCGGGATCAAGCGCAGATAAGTGACAAAAGTTAGCCTCCATCCTCAACAATAAAGTTCCCAGCACTTGAATTTCGGCTCTAAAGCCCAACAATCCAAGGTCTACATAGTTTCCTGTGTGGAAGCTTCTAATTCAAGCTTCATAGCGCCGGTCAAGGTACAATATAAGAGTATGATGTAAAGGCGCCATGAAAAGGCAGGCACACGGCAAGGTGAGAAGGCTCAGTGACTGAACATGGCATAATTACACAGTTAATCGTCAACTTAACGGCCAACTTAGCCTGAAACGTTAAGTGGTACCATGGCAGTGCAAAATACTACTAGGCTTCAGCCTGGCTGGAATCCGATTTTAAGTTACAACACAATCGACTAATTTTAATCAATTATAAAAGCGTAAGAGAAAAACTATGAATTTATTATTTTCCACCGCCTATGCTCAAGAACCGGGCCAGCCCTCTGTTGCTTTTAATCTGATTCTGTTCGGCGGCATGATAGTGCTGTTCTACCTTATTCTTTGGCGTCCGCAATCAAAGCGCGCAAAAGAACATAAAGAATTGATTGGAAGTATTTCAAAAGGGGATGAGGTTATGACCTCCGGCGGCCTTCTCGGTAAAGTGGTTCGTGTAGATGAGGATTACCTAGCTCTCGAGGTTGCCTCTGGGGTTGAGCTGAAGCTACAAAAATCCTCCATTGCTGCTGCATTACCCAAAGGCACCATAAAGCAGATCTAATTTTAAGGCGCAGGCTTTGCTTGTTCTAACGATGATCGTGCCCCACTGGAATTTCTATGTTAAATAAATACCCGCTTTGGAAAAATATCCTCATTCTTCTTGTTGTTATTTTGGGGTTTTTGTACGCCATTCCCAATATCTACCCGGATGATGAAGCGATCCAAATTACCAATGAGAATGTCAGCTTAAGCGAGACTGATATGGCGGTGGTCACCACGGCACTGGAGGCCGCTGAAGTTGACTCGTTTGGCAAAGAGGTAGATGAATCTCGACTTCTTGTGAGATTCGACAGTGTGGACGACCAGCTTCGCGCTAAGACAGCGATTGAGGATGCTCTTGGCGATGATTATTTGATCGCCTTAAATCTGGCGCCAACATCACCGGCTTGGCTGCAAGCTATCGGTGCTCGCAAAATGAGCTTGGGACTGGATCTTCAAGGTGGTGTTCACTTTTTAATGGAAGTGGATATGGAGTCTGCTTTAGAGCGCCGCATGGAAGACAATCGAAGTAATGTGCGAACAATTCTCCGGGAGTTGAAAATACGTGGCCGCGGCCTAACTATTGTTGACAATTCTCATCTTGAAGTGCGCTTTGCGACAGCTGATGATCGTCTTCAAGCACGCCGTGAGTTGGTGGATAATTTTCCAGATATTCAAATGCAAAACCGTGATGCGGGAGATGTTTTTGTGCTCGATATGCGCATGACACCGGACACCATGCTGCAAATTCAGCGAGATACTTTGCAGGCGAACAGGACAACTTTATTCAATCGAGTCAACGCGCTTGGTGTCTCTGAACCGACTGTCCAGCAGCAGGGTGCAGATAGGATAGTGGTAGAGCTTCCTGGCGTTCAGGATCCCGCTCAGGCTATTCGGATTTTGCAGCGAATTGCGACCCTAGAATTTCATATGGAAGCTGAAATTGGCGCGTCTCGAACGTCTTATCAGCAGTATGAGTATCAAGGGCTTAGCGCCAACATTGATAATGATGTGATTCTCCAAGGCGACAGAATAAGTAGTGTTCGCTCTACCTTGAATGAGAATAGCTTGCCCCAGGTGCAAATCAACTTAGATGCTCAAGGTGGCAATCAGATCAATCGAATTACCCGAGATAATGTTGGCCGCAATATGGCGATTTTGTTGATTGAGACAAAATCGCGGACCAACACATCTCTCAACGATGCCGGTGAAGAAGTCGAGGAAATCGAGTTCTACGAAGACGAGCGTTTGATCAGCAACGCGACTATTCAGAGTGCCTTGGGCAGAACATTCGTAATCACAGGACTTAGCAGTCGCGAGGCAAACGACTTGTCACTGCTTATCAGTGCTGGATCTTTGGCCGCGCCGATGACAATCGTTGAGCAATCGGTAATCGGTCCTTCTATGGGCAGAGAGAACTTGGAGCAAGGCGTACTCGGGGTGCAAGTTGCCGCGGGTCTAGTGGTGCTGTTTATGTTTGCTTACTACAGAGTTTTTGGCTTGGCTGCGAATGCCGCACTCATCATGAATATACTGATGATATTTGCGGTGATGTCAGCTATCGGTGCCACTCTCACCTTGCCAGGAATTGTGGGCATAGTGCTGACAGTGGGTATGGCTGTGGATGCGAATGTGCTTATTTTTACGAGGATAAAAGAAGAGCTGTTGGCAGGGATATCTCCCCAAAAGGCAATTGAGGCAGGTTACGACCGAGCCTTCACGACGATCATTGATGCCAACTTAACAACATTTTTAGTGGCACTGGTTCTGTTCACCATTGGTACCGGGCCAGTTAAAGGTTTCGCGGTCACTTTAATGATTGGTATTGTGACTTCTATGTTTACAGCGATCGTTGGCACTAGAGCAATTATTAATCTCATCTACGGTGGCAGAACGGTGAAAGCCTTGTCCATCGGTGGCTCACAGCCAAAGCCGCAATCGGCATAATCTAAGATTTTTACGGGTAATAAATACAATGCTTCTGGATACAAAGTTCGATTTCATGGGTTATCGCAAGGCAGCGGCCATCGGCTCTGCCATTCTTGTTGTGGTTTCGATTCTCTCATTGGCAATTAACTCGCTTGAGTTAGGTTTAGATTTTACCAGCGGCACTTCGGTAAGATTGAGTTATTCCGAGTCAGTTGATATCCGAGCAGTGAATATCGCTTTGGTAGACGCAGGTTACGATAGTGCGGTTGTTGTTAGGTTTGGCTCGGACCGAGATATTCGAATTATCTTGCCAGTGGATGCGGACGTCGCTGTTGAAAATCAGGCGGTTGCCGCGGTTGAGGTGGGTGAAAAATTAGCTGCGCTGTTACGCCAGTCCTCGAGTTCAGAGATTAGGCTTTTGGGTTCTGATTATGTCAGTGCCAAAGTAGGTGAAGAGCTGGCGGAAAATGGTGGGCTCGGGATGCTGGTGGCCCTTGGCATTATCATGGTCTACATCTCCATCAGGTTTCAATTCAAGTTTGCGATTGGTGCTGTGGTCGCATTAGCCCACGATTTGCTAATTACCTTGGGCATATTTTCGGTCTTCGGTTTGGAATTTAATCTAAATGCGTTGGCTGCGATGTTGGCAATTATCGGCTATTCGCTTAATGACACAATTGTGGTTTCAGATCGCATCAGAGAAAATTTTCGCCGCATGCGCAAAGGCTCACCTTTGGAAATGGTCAATGTTTCCCTAAATCAGACCCTGGGCAGAACCTTAATTACCTCATTCACCACCTTGCTGGTTTTGTTTTCAATCCTTTTAATAGGAGGTGAATCTACTCAAGGCTTTGCCATCGCATTAATTATCGGGGTAGTGGTCGGTACTTACTCCTCGATATACATAGCATCCAACGTTATTCTTTATATGAACGTGACTAAAGAAGATTTGATGATCCCCATCAAAGAAGCCGGTGAATTAGATAGCACGGTTTGATCGCGGCGCAGGGTCTTGGTGCTTCGCTGAGGGCTCGGTCGTTTTTGTCTTGCTATTGGACATTTAGCACTTGGCGATCTGTTTAATAATTGCTATGTTCAGCGGCAGTTTTGAGATGAATCAGCTAGGTTGGAATTTGTGGATTTGAGTTTAAATTGGTCAAAAATATTAGATCGAAATTTTCAAGCGATTAGTCGCTGGGGAAACCTATGGGCCTTTCTAGCCGTTCTCTTAGGGTTTTCCGCTTTCTCCAGTTTGTCGTTTGGGCAATCTGCCACTGACTTTCCTCGCCCTGAGCAGCTTGAGCCCGCTATTAATTTTTGGGTTAAGGTATATACCGAGGTCGATACTCGTAGCGGCTTTCTCCATGATTCAGAACACCTCTCCGTTATCTATGCCGTGTTGGATCGAGATCGGTCAGCGATAGACCGCAGGCGCAAACAAATACAAGCAGACCTTCGAGCACTGGCAACCGGTAAGCGTGATCTGCTAACAGGCAGTCAAAAAGACATCCTAGCTCTGTGGCCTGATGGCGTCAGCAATCAGACGCTGAATCGAGCCGCTGGAAACGTTCGCTGGCAGCTAGGCCAGTCGGATAGATTTTTAGGTGGTTTGCAGCGCTCAGGAGCCTACCGAGGGTATATAAATCAGGTTGTTCGAGAAAAATCGCTGCCCATCGAATTAGGCGTGCTCCCA
>CAJWGN010000215.1 GCA_913031035.1 uncultured Gammaproteobacteria bacterium | reverse complement strand
GCGATCGGCATAATTGCGATCGGTAGGTGTTCCCTGTAGTGTTGCAGAAAAAGGAAAGGTTTTTACGGCAATTACACTCTAGACTGACCAGCAATGCTTTTATCCATTCGTAAAAAAGTCTAGAAAATCTAGGGACACTCATAGCTTATTAACTTTGGCCAGAACCAGCGTCAAATTAGGTTAGGTTTAGAGTGTCCCTATATTTTATAGCGCAGAGCATTATTAATTGTATGAAGTATCTTATAGAATAAATCTATTCTCACTCCTTCCTGATGAGCCGCTAATTACAAACCGGCCGAATAATACCGAAAACACGACAGTCCTTGCGGCAATCAACTAAAAAAATACAGGGCTCAATCTATGCATCCAAGCCATTTCGCTAAATCCACTCCTGATAAACCTGCCTTTATTATGGCCAGCAGCGGAGAAGTGGTGACCTATTTGCAGCTAGAACAGCGCTCGAATCAGATTGCACAATTGTTTCGCTCGCTAGGCTTGCAGCCCGACGATCACATCGCCATCCATATGGAAAACAATCGTCACTTTATGGAAATTATCTGGGCTGCTCAGCGCTCTGGCATTATCTATACAGCAATCAGCACTCACCTACGTGAGGAGGAGATTGCCTACATCGTCGACAACTGTGAAGCCAAAGTATTACTAAGCTCAATTGCACTCGGTGACTTGGCCGGCGATATTCGCAGTCGCTGCAGTGGCCTTCAATATTGCTTTATGGTTGGCGGCACGTCCCATGGCTACCAGTCATTGGAGGAAGCAATTGAATCGCAGCCAAATACACCCATAGATGACGAAGAACGCGGCGTGCAAATGCTGTATTCATCAGGCACCACGGGTCGACCTAAAGGCGTGTTACCCAAGCGCGCATCGGGTGAATCAATTCAAGTAATGACACCCTCAGCTGCCACGTTGGGAGTGAAATTCGGTTTCGGTGAAAACACCGTGTATCTGTCACCTGCTCCGCTTTATCACGCCGCGCCATTGACCTATAACACGATTACTATGCACTCTGGTGGCACTAGCATCATTATGGAACGCTTCGATGCCGAGCGCAGTTTAGAGCTCATAGAGAAATACCAAATCACCCACAGCCAATGGGTGCCGATAATGTTTATCCGTATGCTGAGGTTAGATGAAAAGTTCAGAACTCAGTTCGATTTCAGTTCACACAAAGTCGCTATTCATGCCGCTGCACCTTGTCCGGTTGAAATAAAGCAGCAGATGATTGCTTGGTGGGGGCCGATTATTAACGAATACTACGGCTCCACCGAAGGCATGGGCTTTACCGCGCTCAACTCCGAACAATGGCTAAAGCATCCTGGTTCAGTAGGGCCACCGCTGGGTTGTCGAATTAAAATTCTTGACGATGAAGGTCAGGAATTGCCAGATGGCGAGATAGGTACGGTCTATTTTGCAGACCGCATAGGCGATTTCAGTTACTACGGTGAGCCAGAAAAAACAGCCGCCTGCATATCACCCGAAGGCTGGGGCACTGTGGGCGATGCAGGCTATCTAGATGACGACGGTTATCTGTACCTCAGTGACCGAAAGGATTTCATGATCATCTCAGGTGGCGTCAATATTTATCCTCAAGAGATTGAAAATCAATTAATCCTCCACAACGCCGTTGCCGATGTGGCGGTGTTTGGCATACCCAATACAGAGTTTGGTGAAGAAGTGAAAGCGGTTGTGCAACCGATAAAATGGCCGGTTGATGAGAAAGCAGTGGAACAGGAATTATTGATTTGGCTGCGCGGGTTTTTATCACCAGTGAAAGTGCCTCGCTCAGTTGATTTTGTGCAGGAATTGCCGCGCTTGGATAATGGGAAGCTTTATAAGCGTTATCTTCAGCAGCAATACCGCGATAAAGCGAAGCTGACACATAAATAACAGGGGCAGCAAGTTCGACAGGCCAGAGCACTTTGAACTTGCAATTTATCAACCTAAATCAAACTACTCTGTCGCTCTTGATTGCTCTGACTGGGTTTTACCTAGGCCAGATAAATCATAGACACCACGGGACACGTTCTGAAACCAGCCATAATGATTGTCGTAGACTATGGCTCTGGATGTAGGAATTTCTAATATCTTCGCAATATCGCTGGCCTTGCTAGCGCGGTGTTTACTTAGGCAGTTGGCAATTTCGATGGCTTGGTGTGGTATTAACAAGTTAACTGCCTAGATCGTAAAAAATTCCGAGTCGGTCTTTCTATATTCCCGCTGCGTTTTCCCAAGACACAAAGGCACGCTGTCTAAAATATCGATAGTTCTCTGCTGACACCAGATGTGGTCCTAGATTAAATAAATTGTACACGGCAGCATACGCACTCAAAAACCGCGGTGCTTGCTCCATCGATTTGAACTTCCTCATGCCCCGCTCTCCGACTCTCAAAGGTTCGTGCGACAAATAAGCTCGATTGTTGGCGTACTGGGTTGTATCGTGAATCGTATCCGGTATCAATTCTCTATGAGCCACGTTGTAGCTTCTCAATTTATCCGTGACAATCTTCCTGGGCTCACCTCGATGATTCTTCAAGAGTCGCTTAAAGAATCGCTTTGCGCCCTTTCCATCACGCCGCTTCTGCAGGAATACATCAACTACTTCACCATCTTGATCAACGGCCCGCTACAAATAATCCTGCTGCCCGCGAATCTTAATGAACACTTCATCAATGAAGAAAGTATCACCATACCCTTGATGTTTTCGTCGTAACCTACGGGCAAATTGAGGGCCGAACTTATTCCAGCAAAGGCGAATCGCTTTGTAGCTGACGGTGACGCCCAGCTGCGCCATCAAGTCTCCAAGCCTTCGACGTCGCGGTGACTGAGGTTGAATCGGTGATAAAGCCAGACTGCATATTGGATGATTTCAGGCAGAAATCGGTGGCGCTTATACCTTTTAGATTGGGGCATACGACAGATCCTGCCAGATTGGGAGTTAACTTGTCAGCACCCAAAAGGCTATTGGATCATCCCACTCCCGGGCTTTTCATTGTTATGCTCTACTGCACAGCCGGTGTCGGAAAGCTTGGCGGCACCACGTCAATCTCATCAGTAAGCTCAAGCAATCTCAGTGCTTCGATGACAGCACGCTGTAGCTGGGGGTCTTCTCCATTGCTTAGTGACAGTGCATCTTGGTAAACAGCAATATCTGGAGTCACACCAACATTTTCTGCTACCCAGCTATCTGTGTTTGGATCGAAAACCGCATTGTCTGGCGCAGTTAATGCACCGCCATCAACTAAACCGTAGTGTACGGAACTTTTAACTAGCCCACCCCAAGTTGTGCTTCCGATCAGCGGGCCAATGTCTAACTGCTGAAAAATCCACGGGAAGAAATCACCGCCGGACCCCGCTAATTCGTTGACAAGCAATACTTTAGGCCCAAGAATTCCTGCAGGCAAACGCATCGGAACACCATTCGGCACCTCGTTGGTTAGCCCAGCACGCAGGCTTCGGTTCATTAGGTCCACCATATAATCATCTAGCAAGCCGCCGCCATTAAATCGCTCATCAATCACTGCTCCGGCTTTGTCTTGCTGCCCAAAAAAATAGCGATTAAAGGAAACCAGGCCAGGCGACCCTGTGTTGGGCACCCAAATATAGCCCAGTTTTCCATTTGATAATTCATCTACGCGCCTGCGATTGTCTTCAACCCAAGTGCGTTGGCGCAGACCAGATTCACTTGCAATAGGAACGACAATTTCCTGCCATGCACTTAAAAAATCAGCGCTGTCATTAATATGTAGAGTCGTTTGTTGATCAACTGTGCCATCCAACAAGGCATAGGGATTATCGCTAGCTATCAATTCTGTTCCGTTGATGCCTACTAAATAGTAGCCCTCTTGAATATTTAATCCAGGCTGATCTAGCGGGCCAGTTAGATCTGGGTTCCAGCTTTCCGTAGTATAGATACGCCCAATTTGCCAACGATCGGAATCTCGTACGAGGTCCGCTCCTAACAGACCAACAACAGAGTCTTCCACATCAGGAAAGTCGCCACCAAATACGAAACTATGGCCCACCGAAAGCTCACCATTCATTTGATCAAGAACATAAGTCAGAGCTGACCGATGCTTTATAAAGGGGACAAGTGGCGCATAACGCTCATAGACTTCATTCCAATCTCTGCCGTGCAAGTTTGGATCATAGAAATAGTCGCGCTCATAACGCCATGCTTCTTCGAATATTTGCGTCCATTCCGCTTGCCGATCTAACCGCATGCGCAGATTGAGAGCAATTGATTCACCGCCACTGCCATCAGCAGCGCTGGTGTCAATTATTTTCCAGTCCCCTGCTTGGCTAACCAGTATTTTAGCGCCATCGGCTGACACACTAACCTCACCAACTCCTTCTGTGAAGGGTTTTGACTCTCGATCTTCCAGCGTAAATTTATGTAGATTAAGCTCTCGCGAGTTTTCAGGTCGCTCGGCAACAAAAACACTACCTTTTGGTCCTGCAATTAGTTCTCTATAATTTCTTGGGGGCAGTGGCAAAGCTAGCGTACGTCGCTCAATACCGTCAAATTCAATAACTACGGGGGCCCCTTCGTCGCTGGCGCTTGCATCCTCTGATGGCTCGGGCTCTACTTCAGCATCTTCATTCTCGTCCGTATCCTCGTTCGCTTCACCATTTTCTTCAGCGACTTTCTCTTCATCACTGCGAGGCCTAAAAGGGGACTCGTCATCGGCAACAAGATTTATAACATAGGCGCTGTATTCAGGACGTGCATTCGAAGAACTCGTATTCGCCCAGCCGCTTGCCAATGCTAAATCAGTGCTGGCTAAAAAATACAAATGCTTGCCGTCTCTATCCCAAGCTGGAGTAAAGGCGTCAGCAAAAGCGTCGGTCATGCTGGACACCGACCGATCCGCACGTGACCACACAGATAACTGACCGAAGCCATTGCCGCCTGTTTTTGCATAGGCTAGCCATTGGGAATCCGGCGACCAACGAATACCATTTGCTCCACGTTCCAGATTATTTCCACCCACGTCAGCTGTTTGTATCGCACCGCTTTGTAGGTCAATTACACGGATGCGAACATCATCATCAACAAACGCCAGCATCTCACCATCGGGTGACCAAGTTGGCTCCCATGCCATTTTAGATTCGCCAATTGAAAACCTGTTCAACTCCGAAAGCCCATCCTGTAAAGTAATAACTAGCTCGTAGCCATCACCGCTGCTGTCTGAAAACCAGGCAATGCTTTCACCGTTAGGCGACCACAAGGGTGCGCGATCGGCGGCGCCAGAACTCTGAGTAATATTTCGAGTGTCGCCGTTTTCCACCGGCACAGTAAACACTTCACCCCTT
>CAJWGN010000214.1 GCA_913031035.1 uncultured Gammaproteobacteria bacterium | reverse complement strand
CGCCGTGCTCTTCGTGACTATCTCCATGAAAAGGAATGCCAAACAGACTTTCGGTATCGCTCACAGATAGCCCAAAATATCCCCAATCTCCGGTTTTCGAGAGACCTAACCTCTGAGAGGTAGACCCAACGTCAGAATTTGGCAAATAACCTAGATCTTCCTCGTGCCCTTCATCTTCGTGGAGCTCACCTTCATGCTCTTCATCATGGTCTTCGCCTTCGTGCTCTTCCTCAGAATGAATCACCGCGCCATTTGGAATCTCAAAGTTCCCAAATTCCGAATCTTTGTAGTCAAGACTGATATTCAAGCCGCCGAGATTATTCTGGTAGGAGAAATCATGGGAGTCTCCATCATTTACCGACTGGGTCTCCAAACCGAGCTTAAACCTTGACTCTTTAAAGTCTTTTCTGGCAATAGTGTTATCAACCACATTAATGATTCCGCCAATGGTTCCGCCGGAATAAAGCAAAGAGGATGGCCCTCTGATGACTTCGATTTGCTGAATATTATTTAAATCAACGTCATTGCCATGATCCGGTCCCAGACCTGAAACATCTCTGACCACTCTGCCGTTATTGAGGACCTTCACCCGGCTACCGGACATCCCTCTGATGATGGGTTGGCCAACAGCGGCACCATAATCACTCGAGGATACCCCGAGCAAACCATCAATACTGGCACCAATGCTTTGGCTAGCATCAGTAGCAATTGATTCACCATTGATAACATGTAGTGGGTTGGCGATTTCGTCTGACGAGGCATCAATCAGCGATGAACTAATAATAACTTCTTGCATTTCCTGCGTGAAAGCACTGCAGGACAAACCTAAAAGACAAGCCGCCAAGGGCAACTTAACAGTAACTAGCTTTTTCATAACGTTTTCCTCTAAAAAATAACACACGCGCCGAATGACCGACACGAATTCGTCCCAATAATGGAATACAGACTATTTAGATTAGAGGTTAGGTGGCGGTGCTCGGGCAAGCTGACAACTTCTGACACGGCTGCTTTTAGATTTGCTAATGCGGATGGTATAGGGGGTTGTGGCGTTGGTGAGAAAAATCCTGCTAGCTTGACTCTCCAACGCTGCTGCAGATTTCTGTAATACAGAGACTGAGCAGCTGGTATCCTGATGATCGGTATGGCTGTGGGCAACGGCCGTCACCGAACCGAACCCTATGATTAAGGCTAGTACGATGCTATATAGTGTGTAGGACCGTTTCATTGCGAATTATAACGCCGAGAAAATATAGTAGTTTCTGACTCTTGCGATAATACCGATTGTTTCCAAATTGGCAAGCTGTGATTGGTCAGCGGGTGATTAATTTTAGCCATCCTTCGTCGTCCGCCCTCTTGCTATATCGCCTAGATTACATCCCTAATGACTACACCAAGCCGTTATTGCTGTTGCTGGAACGCCCCTTTCGACTTGTGTTTATGGTGGGGCGTTAACCGTTAGCGGGACGGCTACAGAAACCGCATAAGTATCAAGTGTCACCCCCCAAGGAGATGACTTGATATGATAAAGTGACATTAACTATCATATTAACTTCCCCTACTAGGGGTCTAAAGACCACCCATTAGTGCCCTGATAGCGCGCGAAACATTGATACTAGCCAAGGAACACGCACCATGACATTTATAGATGGTAATCTAGTTAAACTCAGCATAGGCCTAGAGAATCGTAAGCCACCCATATGGCTTGTAGATGGCCTACGCGAAGAGGGAACGCTGAGCAGTCTGGTTGCACCGTCTGGAAGTTATAAGTCGTTTATGGCCATCGATATTGCGCTAAGCATTGCTCACGGCATCCAGTGGCAAGGTAAAAATGTGCGTAAAGGCTCAGTTGTCTATTGTGTGGGCGAAGGACTATCTGGGGTCTATTCCCGAAGTCTAGCTTGGCATAACCACCACGGCCTAAGCCCTGATAACGCTGACCTATATTTACTCACGGTCGCTCAGAGCCTAAAAAACCCCGAGGCATCTCAAGCCCTTTTTGATGTCATTAATAAAACAACCTCAAATAACAAACCTAAATTAATCCTTATCGACACCCTCTCTAGGTACTCAACAGGGATGGACGAAAACAGCAACAGTGACATGGCGCAACTGATAGAGACCATCACGAATAAGCTCGCGATTCCCTTGGGTTGTGCAGTAATGCTTATCCATCACACAGGCAAGCAAGGCTCTTCTGCTCGCGGAGCGTCTGCCCTAACAGGCGCGCTAGATACCGAATGGTTTCTAACGGCCACCAAAACAGGAGACCTGCTAAAAGCTACCCTGAGCAACACCAAAACTAAAGATCATGAGCCACCAGAAGACATGGAGTTCGAGATGCTACGAGTCCCAATAGTCGAAGGTGAAGAGGAAAAATCGTTAGTACCTAAACTACTCCACAGCAGTGCCGCAGAGGTCGCTCAGACCCTACAGGAGCAGCTCAGGGGTGAAGGTGTCGGAGTGAACCCAACGGCCGCACAGCAGCTGTATGCGTACCTAGCAGATGCCCACAAGGACGGTGGAGACATCACGACCCTGAAGGCAAAAGACATCGGTGAAGCTATGGGCACAGACAACATTACCCGGGCATGGCAGAACATGCGAGATAGCCTGCAAAACCTAGTGGGAGGTCATGACTTTAAGGCCACCAAGCTAACCAAATTGATGCCTAAGCTAGCAAAGTACTTGGCCCTACAGTCGTCGCCGACTACGAAAATAAAGAATAATAACAAGAAATAAATAGCCTTAGAAGGCTCTGTAAAGCCCTCTAAGGAGGTCTGTGAATTCCATATCCTGCATTAAGGGATAGGTTTGAAACGGCTTAAATAGACCCCTAAGGGGGGTGCATATTCATGGATGATCCTGCCCCACGAGCGCATCCCAAGGCGCATATCTGCTCCGCCAAAACGCAGCCATTTTTGCTAAATAGAGCTGATGGAACTGTAACCCAACGTGTAACCCAAATTAAAACAGACAACAACTAACGTCATTTTTTATGCGGCCTACAGGCCTATACTGAACACAGCCCCCAAGTCCTCTCCTGGGCACCACTGTCAAAACATTTTTTTGCCTTTAAACTATTTGTCAAAACGCGGGTACCCGCCACCAACTGTTGGTTTGCGGGGCCAAAGCAGTCATTGTTGGAGAAAAACTAAAACAGCACAAAGAGCTTCACTTTCAAAGAAAACCAAAGCGATTGGCACGCTGCGATTCAGATCTGATTGGTAGCTGCTTCACCATAGCTCAAGCATGCCTGCGAGTCTGGTTAAGCCACATTTGGTTCGGTATTTAAGACCCGTAAAGTCTTGACTAACTTCTAGTCGTGAAATATAAACGTGATTGCTTAATCGTTATGGTCATCTGACTGGGTTCCGATATAGCTTCGTCGCAAAGCATCGATTACGCCCATAAAAAGTGCATGATCACTATTAAATCGCTGTTTAAATAACTCGGTTTTTGACTGTTTATCTTTCTATGGTTCGCGAGGATTGGCTGGCTATTGTCGGGTTGCGTACCTAAGTGCTTGGTTAGTTTTTCGGCTATTTCGCCAGCCGTTCTTTGAGATAATTCCTCGTAGTTTAAACGCAGTGGCTCAAGAGAATGGCGCCGTATCAGCGCCTCTGAGAATCGCTCGAGAAATAAAATAGACAATATCATTTTCGCTATTCCAAACGCATCATAATGGAACAAATCATCCTGCCCATCTTGGTCTTGGCGCGCATCCGCTGTTGTTGAATGGGCAAAGCCGGTTTGATGCATTCGTGACATAGATATAGCTTGAGCGACAATATCTCGACGTAATAACCAAACCCAATGAGTCGGTTGAACCTGCAAAATAAAGTTCGCAGGCGAGCCAAACACTTGGTAAAGGTGCCAGTAGGTGAGCTTACAACTAAAGATTCCGCCACTCACTCGACTGCTCAACAATGCGCGAATATAACCATTTAACGATGTTGCAGCGTAGCGTTTTGCAACTTTCGGTATCAAAGCTGGATTAAAAACCTCACCGGGTTGCCCGGCCTTTTGCGTATCTGTCAGAATTCCACACAGGCGCGAGCTGCCAGAGCGCGGCGTGAACAAAATAACCATACGCGATTTGGCGGGAGGATCCTTCAGTGATTTGCTTAATAGTTGCGTATCTTCAGCTATCTTCGGCCACACATAAGCCTGTCTCGACGATAGCAGGCGGCGGGCGATTTTAAACATAACGGTCTTTCCCAAAACGGTCATGCACCATTAAAGCGAGGTTAGTGGCTGAAATTCCGGAGATAAAAAGAACAAAACCACAATCTAGAATGATGTAAAACATCGTCAAAAAGGTGATATACCGATGGAAATACCACTTAATCTTCCATTATAACAATTCCACGAATCCAAATATTGCTCATTCTAATGTCATCATTAAAAATGACCCAAACTAAATTCTTTGAACATAGTAAAGCATCATTCTTCATGACTTTTTAACCGGAAAAATTTGGCTTTTTTCCATTTCACTCCAGCAAAAAGAACCACCGAAACACCCGTTATTAAAAACCCTAACAGACCATAGTCATAAGAGAACGAGCGGGTGACCAAACTAGCTAGTAACACCGAAACACATACCGAGTAAAACAAATCCACTTCAATGATTTTTCCCCTTCCCTCACATCCGGGTTTGGGTTCCTTATTGACGCTTTGCATTGATATTTTGAAATAACGGGTCAAGACATTATTTTAAATTCATCAAATTTGACTTTATCATGAATATTAATGCGTGCAATCAGATTACCTATGGTCGTTTGATTTGCGCCTGAATTGTTAGTTGCGTATGAATAGGCACGGCCTATATTAGACACCAAAAGATCGGCAATGAGCAATTTTCTGAAAGAAAATATTTAGGCGAAATACTGACTCAGTCCAGTCAACAGGCTGAGTATGTTCTGGAGCTTTTGAAATCTGTTTGATCTTGTTTACAGCGCCAAATCCTGTAAAAAGTTCGACGACTTTTAAAAATAGGTAAAAAAACGGTATCGCGACTTGCCCCGAGAGTTTTAAACTTCAGAGCCTATGAAGTAGACAACACAATGTACATTTTCCGGCTCTTGACAGTGAATTAGAGTCTTGTAAGTATATAATCTAGGCAGTCGAACCCGCCTAAATGGTGACTAAATCAGGATACAAGAAATCTCTGGAGCAACATCTAAAGACCACACAGAGCACAAAACAGTGATTAGTCGAGACATTGGCGTGCATCCTTATTAAATGTTGACTTTCAGGCTCACGATATCACGCAAATCAGGGCGACCTTTGCGTCATTCTGAACCAGATCAAACGTCCGCACAGCCAACACAACGGCTATACGTTGGATCGATTCTT
>CAJWGN010000213.1 GCA_913031035.1 uncultured Gammaproteobacteria bacterium | reverse complement strand
TTTCAGCGGCAACTATTGACGATTCGGCTTGTTTTGCAATCTGTTCTAGTTCAGTTTTCATGGTGTTCCCCTTTGGTTAAGTTAATGAGAGACAGCTATTATACCGTAGTTGGTTATACTGGTAAGCATTAATTGCCAATCTGGGGTCAACCAATCGTTCTGTTTTCATGGGGGTGAGTTGGGCTAGCTGAGTGGTTGGCAACCAAAAAAATAAGCAAAAAAAGCCCAGCTAGAATTTTGCTGGGATTTCCTCGGGAGAAAATTAGAAAAAACCGGATGGCTTTATTCGCCACACCACGCACCAACTGTCCAAAACCAATCATTGATGTTTTTAGGTTTTTTCCTGTTTGCTTCTTTAGCAGCCCTCGCTTTCTTTAACGTCTCCATTTGCTCATCAAGCGCAGTGATCTTTTTGCTGGCATTATCTAATTTCTTTTCATCAGAAGCATTCAACAAGAAGCTTAAATTTCCACACACAGGGCACGAGTTATGAGAAAGGCGACCAATCCTAAGGCGGCTGCCACAATCCTCACAAGCCTTAAAAGAGGACTTACCGGCCTTCGCTCTGGCCAGAGCTATCATGCCTATGGATTCTGGACGCAAAGATCTTCGCTCAGCAACCTCTGCAAGGGCTCTGATTTTCATGTGCAATTCCCCCAGCTTTTTATTAATTGAAACTGTATCAACAGAAGGCATGCGGTAGGTCTTTATAGCTAACAATGGACCCAACTTACAGGCTTTATCGCTGATGTACTCTTGAGCATCTTCGCTGTTCATCATCAACGACACTTCTTCCACCCTGCTATTGCTTTTTTCAGCCCAGTGACCGGAATACGGACCATGCCCATATTCATGTGAGTCCGAACGTATTGCATCTGAAATCTTGACGCCCAGCTCTTTTCCAGAACAGCTTGGAAAGCTCTTTATATCTAAGTTAGCACCCATGAGATACCCCCTTCTTATCCGAGCTCAGGTCGTAAGAGATACTGTCTTGTGCCCTTGGTATTAGTGATGTGTGCTGTAACAGAGTGTTAATCGAGTCAAGCACCGCGTGATCAAGCGTTTCGATATTCACCTTGGCGGAGATACTTTCATCGACGTCAATCTTAAACGCCACCGCATCTGTACCGAAAAAGGCAGAGGACTTCGGCTGAAGAGCTAACTCGAATTGGTTGGCCACCTCATTCCCCTCAGCTTTGCGGATTAACTCCGCTTGATTATAGAGTTGATGAGCGCGGTACCCAAAAACACTCACAATGAGCTTGTCATCAATGCGGCTAAGAGACAGTGAAGCCTCCCCGCCAAAATAAGGACTGTACCTTATCCCGTGCTCTTTTATGGGGTAATGGCCAAAGCATAAGCAGTGACCAGCAGGGTCAGAATATCTAACAGAGTAATATTTTTTGATGGCTGAAAAAAGGTCATCTACGTTTTGAACTAATTGTGTTGCACGCCTATCGGTCGTCAATGTAATCATGGTTTTCTCCCTACGCTTTAATGTTTGATAAATCTATTATACCGTAGTTAGCTAATTTAATAGCAGGTAAATACCAAACTGGGCTCAACCAATCGTTCCGACTTTGTGGGGGGTGAATGGGGTTGCGCGATTGGTTGGCTAGTTAGGCCAAAGGGGGCGCATGGCCACCCCCGTCACTAGAAAGATAGCTATGATGTAATCAGTCTGGCCTGAGTATGGTAGAAGAGACACAAGGATTACTGATTAAGTTTTCTGGATAGTCCGCAGACTGTCGACACTCACATCCATCATCATCACAAGACAGCGAATACAAATCTTCGAGAAACCCCTCGCTAATACTGCAGAATTCAGCGAAGGCTTGATCATCAGCAGCAGGAGTTTGAGTTACGCTCATCATGACTTCGGCAAGATCGAGTTTATTGGTGTCCGCAGCATCTAACATAGACTTCTTGCCTTGCCTGTAAGCGTAGCGGACTAGCTCCACCCCGACATCAGAGAGGCCGCACCCCTCAAGCTTCTCCCTGAGCGCGTCGCATTTACTAACGACCTCATCGATGCTCATGATTCATCACCCTCTTCTTCATAAAAAAACTTGATTGACGTAACCCCAAAGTCATCGTTGATTATTTCCCATTTGTCGCTAGGACAGGTTGCTAACCAGGCAAAGAACGCTTCTCTGCTCATAAGTAGTCACCATCTCTGGCAACGATCTCGATTTGAGAAAAAACATCGGGGTTCAGGCTAATGACACTACCATCCTCCTTTACCCAACCGTTGTACGTCTCAACCCCTGCAAGACTTAAACAGTATGTTTTACCCTCCCACTGAATAGTTAACCAAACCTCCTCAAGGCCTGTATCGCTGCTTTCTTCAGCCACTAGATCTATATTGACTTGATTAGACCTGCATATATCATAAACGGGCGCGCCCTCCAAACTATGTGTCATGCTGCCGCCCCATCTATGAGAGTGCGTAACCTGCAGATACCAGAATCCGATTCAAGCTCGCAAGGGGTCATATAATGGTTGGTACCGCCTGAAAAATCTTTTTGCCCATTGCATGCTCGGTACAAGATTTTAGCACCCCCATACCCTTCCGAAACAGACACATAGACAGAGTCAGAATGCAGAATAACTTCTCCAGAAACCGCGTAACCCGCTTGATTAGAGCGAACAGTAAACTCGCCTTTGCTCAGACCTAATTGCTTTACCACCTTGCGCAGAACTTGCTTTGCCACCTTGTGGAACGCGGCCTTACCTGGCGCGTTGTAGCTAAGGTCTTGAGCCATAACTGATGAGAGCGTCGACATAATTATTTCCTTTTTAAAAGTATTTTGGCTTGATGTTTGATGAGTCTATTATACCGTAGTTAGTGATGTTTATAACAAGTAAATCCCAAACTGGGCTCAACCAATCGTTCCGTTTTGATGGGGGTGAGTTGGGTTGAGCGATTGGTTGAAAAACGCGTCGGGCAGTGAGGCTAAATAAGCATTTAGGTTCTAGTTAGAGCAAAAAGTATGATTATTCGCTCGGGAAATTAAAAATGTTGATCCCTTCTTTTGTTTGCTTATCTCTATATTCGAACATCCCAGAAAAAAAACCATCAAGGACCGCATCGGGCATATGTGAAGACCTGGGATTATCTAAAGATGTACGCCAACCTTTTATTTTTGAGTTTGTAGCGTGAACACCGCCCAAATGAAATATCTCAACAAGAAGCTGCTTGTTGCGCCCGACACCAGTGAGGTGAAGGACGCGTCGGAAAATATCGTTATTTGTCATTATTGATATACGCTGACAAGCCGTGATAGTCGATATGATCATCTGTCCGAAACGGCTTTAAAAAAGCCATCGCACTATCAAGATCACCAAAGGATTCGCGTTCATCAAACGCCGAACCATAATCGCAGGTTGAGTTGTGTGAATGATTGACTAAAGACAAAGTGACACTGCCATCGCGTTCATCTTCTCTTGCAAATAACTCACCACTGGCTACCGCGCAGTTAAATTTAGTGTCATGATAAGTAAATCTAGACTTTGCTGATGTACGAGCCTCACTTTCAGCCCATCCAATTATGTCGAAACAAGATTCGATCAATCGTTCATTTTTTGAAAACTCCAGATCCTCGCCATTAGTCGTGAACCAACAGCCATTTTGTGGCTCATACTCCGTACCGCAAAGTTGCACATTAAATGTGGCTGTGTGTTGAACACTATCAATGAGAGCTGAGACCGACAAAGCCACGGAGCGATTATCACTTTCGTCGAACAGTGTTATCTCATCTGTGATTACAGACTTTATATAAACAGTATGAATTGACACTTCATCCATCTCCACACTGCTATTTTCAAGGTTTTTGATAAGCTCTTTTTTGAGATGATTCTTGCTTATTGTAGAAACCGCTTGAACATAGCCTTCAGCCTCATAAGATGAGTCCGTAGAGTCTACAGAATAAGCGACAAAGTTTATTTTATTCTCTTCCGCATCATCAAAGAGAGCCTCGCTAATTTCGCTGACCAGCCATTGCTCTATCGCTGTTTTCAATCGAGTCGTTTGCAAGCTTTCAATCATCAAATCTCTGTTATAACGACCGTCTATATCCACGCCAAACCTATCCCAGAACTTGAGCACAGAGTCGACAAGGCTGGCTGCAATAGAATAACTGTAGGCGGGGGTTAGATTGTGGCCATTTTCAGCATAGCCGTAACTCCGAAAGTCCAGGTCTATGCCTGTGTCGGCTAATACAAAATACTTGAACGTCTCTAACACGCGGGATTCGTGACGTTTACTGTAATTTTCATGATACATAGATTTCACCTTTGCGGTTGAATAGTAGTTTAAAAAAGCTACCTATGCGGTAGGAAACAGGTGTTATTATACCCCAAAATACTCGACATCCGAGCATTAAAACTTAAACTGAGGCCAACCAACACGATGGTTTTTTAGATCAAAGAAAGCTTTGGGTTACCGCCACCCCCAGCGACTAGAAAGCCCTTTACAGCTTACTCATTATTTCCGCTTTTAATTCATTAAAGTCGTATAAATCCTCCTCTGCGCGATACATAAATTCCCGGCCTATGATGTTGAAACCCTTATCGATGATATAAACACCATTGTGATAATCGCCAGCATTAAACGACCCATATATACTGCGGCCACCGATAGCCCGCCACTTATATAAGACATTTTCCAAAACTAGGATCGCGTCACGTGGAGAGTCACCATAGATATTCACCAGCTCTTTACATACCGCTAAAACAGGGCCGACCGAATCCAGCCCGCCATTCCACTGCAGACAAATTGCCGGCCAAAAATATTGTTGGTAAGGATCGTCTTTGATAGTTATTACAGCAGCTCTATTTTCCAGCATAATTATCCTATTTTTTATTGGGTTATACTCAAGTCGCTTGTGAATACGTATTTATCTGTAAACCGACTGAACGACATATATACGGATTTTCGCCATATCGAAAGGCCCAAGCCGTTTTGACACTTGTTCCCCAACATGTTTCCCAAAAGCCGCATACAACAACCTTAGCAAGGCTTCATAATGTGTACTGTCCACGTTGGGCTTTGCAAATTTTGTCGCATGACGCTCAAGGTGACGACGATTTTCGCTTGCCCACTTTCTCGTTTTCACCTCAAGAGCCAAGGCAGTTATATCAGCGGGGGTGCTAGAGAGCGCGAAGCTGGACTTACTCATGCTGCCACCTCTTTTAAGTGTGCAATGGACGAACCTGACTCAAGCTCAGCTGCCGCGTTGTGGAACGCAGCCTTACCCGGCACGTCTTGAGTCATGATTAATGAGAGAGTCGACATAATTAGTTCCTTTTTAAAAAAATGTTGCTTTAATGTTTGATAAATCTATTATACCGCAGTTAGGGGTATTAATAATAAGTAAA
>CAJWGN010000212.1 GCA_913031035.1 uncultured Gammaproteobacteria bacterium | reverse complement strand
CAAAAGAAAGCGCAACATTTAATCCAGAAGCTACCAAAAACGCATAAAAGAAAATGCCTAATCCGTGTGCTAATCCAAAAATTACACCAGCCCTTCGACCATCTTTTATTACTGTTTGAACAAGTAATGCGAGACTTGGTCCGGGTGAAGACGCCCCTGCTAAGCATGCCAAAGCTAATATAAACCACTCCGTTAAAGGCATAGCAGATCAAACAAAGTTTATTTCTCCATTGGCTACCAGTCGCCTACCTCTTAACGAGAACCCTAGCCAAACGGAACCGTATCAATAAAGATACCAGTAATCGCAGTAGCTCCGCGCCAAACAACGGACTAAGTTTGTCCATAATCGTATTACTAGATGATCAGGGACTCCTAATCCGTAAAGGGGGGGGCGGGGCTGGTGGTCCCCCCTAAAATTAGTGATGTTTAAAAGTAGAATTTTCTCGGCAAGATATCTGAGGAGATTTTTGATGAAGACAGCACGATTTAGCGACGCACAGGTCATTGGCATTTTAAAGCAGGCAGAAGGCGGCACGCCGGTCTCTGAGCTTTGTCGGGAGCCTGGGATGAGCAGCGCCAGCTTTTACAAGTGGAGGGCCAAATTTTGTGGCATGGATGCGTCTTTGATTGCTGAGATAAAAGATATAGCCGAACAGAACCGGCGGCTTAAGAGGATGTATGCTGAAATGAGCATGCAAAACGATCTGCTGAAGGAGGCCCTTGGAAAAAAGCGCTGAGACCCTCTCGTCGACGAGAGATGGCCATGAATGCAGTCATGCGGCGGAGCACCGGTATCGCGCTTGCCTGTCGCACCTTCGAAATCAGCGAGACCTGCTATCGGTACTGCCCAGTTTCAAGCGACGAGAACGAAGAGATTACAGATTGGTTGGAGCGCTGAACCGAGAACAAGCGTAGCTGGAGCTTTGGTTTGTGTTTTTTTGTATCTGCGCAACGTGCAGGGCTATGACTGGAACCACAAACGCGTGTATCGGATCTACTGTGAACTGGAGTTGAACCTCCGGATCAAACCTAAGAAGCGCCTGAAGCGTGATAAGCCTGTGCCGTTGGCGGTGCCTGACGCGCCAAATGACACTTGGTGTATGGACTTCATGGCGGATCAACTTGCGGACGGCAGGTCAATCCGAACGCTGAACGTCTTGGACGACTTCAATCGTGAGGGACTGTGCATTGATGTGGACTTCTCGCTGCACCGCAGAACGCGTCGTGCGAAGTTTGAACCAGATCATCGAATGGCGCGGCAAACCTCAAGCCATACGTGTCGACAACGGCCCAGAATATATCAGCGGGACATTGATGACACGGGCTGAGAAGCACGGTGTTCGGCTCGAACATATCCAACCAGGCAAGCCACAACAGAGCGCCTACATCGAGCGTTACAATCGTACCGTTCGCGGCGAATGGCTCAGCCCTTACATCTTCGAAACCATCGAGGAGGCACAGGAACAGGCCACGGAATGGCTATGGACTTACAACAACGAGAGACCCAACATGGGCATCGGCGGCATAACACCCGTAATGAAACTTAAAACAGCCGCGTGAATTCTATGGCTGAGCCCAGTTAGAAATGGGGGGATTACTAAATTAGCTGGTTATACTCTAAGAAAGTTGAGAATTGGATTTTCTCAAGTGAGTATGTAGGGTAAAGAACATAAATAGAATTAAGATTAAAAGGCTATCCCTTATGATGAATGTAGTATCCGTAGCGGAGGTGAAGATTAGCGATTTAGATTGGATGGATATTATAGATTTTGAGCTGCATGAGACTATGAACGACTGCGCAACATACATTTTAGAACTATCCGAGTTTAGCACAAAATTTGAGCAAATTATTGGTAAAGATGCATTAATAAGGTTTAATGAATATAATATAAGCGGCTTGAGCTCTGCTGATTTTCGAGATTTTTCAGGTGTTGTTACGCAGGCTCAATATACAATTGATGATTCAGCGAACCGCAAGGTGCAAATTAAAGTGATTTCTAAAATTGGTCTCCTAGAATACAGCATGGCCAGTGCTATTTATCAAAAGTCCAGTTCAATAGACATATTAGAAAAGGTCTTATCTAGAAATGGCATTACACTAAAAATAGAAAAAAGTGGTGGGCCCTCCCCTAAACGCGACATTTGTGTGCAATATAATGAAAATGACTTCAACTTTTGTAAGCGAATACTGGCTGAGGATGGCCTCATGTTTTATTCCCACGATGGAAAAGACAGTGATAAATTGATTTTGCACAATTCAGACAAGCCGTACCCAAAAAACAAATTGGGAGATGTAAGACTTAAAGACAGACAGACGCTTGGTGAAAATCTTTACAGTATGGAAGCCGTTTCAATTAAAAGGTCAGTAGTCGCAGGCCAGTATGAAGTGAGCACTTATGATCAGGGGAGTGCAAACCACAAGTCAGCGGCTGAGCGCACAAAATCAAAAAGTGTGCTGTTGAGCCGTTCGACTGTAAGTGAGTTTAGAGCTGCACCAAATTCGCCTTCTTTGGCTCAGGCGTCGAAATTATTAAGCGCAAGTTTTGTTTTTCCAGAAACAATGTTGGAAGGAAGGACTGATCACCCTGGTTTATTTTTGGGTCAAATATTAGAAATTAGCTCTTCGATTGACCAGCAAATAGTTGGCTCATATATTATTACTCAACTTAAGTATACTTCGGGCAATACAACAAAGCCCTTTATATGTCAGTTTTCAGCGGCGCCAAGAAACTTGCGATTAGTCCCAAAGCAATTGCCCAAGCCTCTTATACACGGGGTGCATAATGCAGTGGTGGCGGGTTCGACGCAAGGTGATCCTAACTGTGATAAAGAGGGCAGGGTTAAGGTTAATTTCTTTTGGGAGGGTGCTGATAAGAGTAGTGGCTGGGTGCGGGTGGCCGAACAATATGCCGGTGCCGGGTACGGCTCTCAGTTCACTCCCAGAGTAGGGCAAGAAGTTTTAGTTTCGTTTTTACATGGAGATCCAGATGCCCCGATAATTACTGGCCAAGTTTATAATGCAAAAAATAAGCCACCATTTTCAGAGGCGAATACAACCCAAACTGGTATTACGGGCAAGTTAAAAGACGCCGCTAACGAGCTGATATTTGATGATAAAAAAGATGAGGAGTTACTCACTTTGAACGCTGCTAGAGATTTAAACCTCAAGGCTCTTAACAATTCGACTTTTCAAACCCAGCAAGCGGCAATTTTTAAGGCCAATACACACAAAATTGAAACTGTTCCGTATGAAGGCGATGAAGATCAAACAGAAAATGACGCTGAAGAGTCAATATTGTTAAAGGCTGGCGAATCTTTAATCGAAATGGCTGTTTCTGAAATCTTGATGGAAGCTAAGGAGCTAATAACATTGAAGGTGGGAGAAACATCAATTCAGATTTCACCCACAGAGATTAAAATCAACGCAAAAGAAGTGTCAGTAACCGCTGAAAGTAAATTTACGTTGACTGGGCCAAATGGGAATATTGAGGCAGAGACGAAATTATCTCTGAAAAGTGCCAATATTATTGGTGAAGCGGATGCAGAACTTAAATTTGAGGCATCAAAAATTGCTGTAAAAGCAAAGACCTCTGCTAAGCTAGAAGGTTTGAAAGTTGAGCTTAAAGCAGATACCAAACTAGAGTTAAAAGGAGGAGCTATGGTGAGTTTGGATGGAGGAGGTAGTACAATTATCAAGGGAGGCCTGGTTAAAATAAATTAAGGAATTATCATGTATAAAAAGATCCCATTTTTGAAAAGTTCAGAATTACTATCACGCATGGAGCTTTCGGAAAAATCAAAGAAAATTTTATCAGGTGATGACACGCCACGAGTAGTAATTGAAAAATTAACAGTATCTGGTCATGATATAGATCTATTATCTTTTTTTTCGCACGCATTACCTCCTAGAGAAGGTATTTGCTGGGGGATCTGCTGTCTAAGTAAGCATGAGAATTGGAATTGTCGTGAAAATTCTAAGACGATATCTTCAATAATTTCATGGATTAAAGAGCCTGTTGAAAGGAATCGTGTCGCATGTCAAACACTGGCAATGGAACTTGGGACTGATACACCGTTGGGATGGTTATGCCTAGCAGTTGATTGGAACGGTTCTGGCAGTATTGCTCCACCGGAAAGTCCTGTGGTGATGCCAGTTGCTTTCTTATACTGTAAGGCTTTGTTTGGGGCTGTTGCTTTGTCCCTGGGTATAGGTGACAGAGAGCGTATTCTGCTTGTTCAAAATTATACTGAAATTGGACTTGCCGTAGCTCAAGGCGATTGGCCCTTATCGGTTAATTGGGGTGGCGATGTCTGATGCTCAAACCCTAATAAAAATTAATGAATTGATACATACAATCTGGTTCTGTACCGTAGTGTATTTGGACCTGCTTAAAAATACGGGGATAACCTTCATGTATCCAGTA
Source organism: uncultured Gammaproteobacteria bacterium (assembly GCA_913031035.1). Taxonomy (GTDB): domain Bacteria; phylum Pseudomonadota; class Gammaproteobacteria; order Pseudomonadales; family Pseudohongiellaceae; genus UBA9145. Next base: position 962 of record CAJWGN010000212.1, on the reverse strand, counting down.
CTTAAATCGGGTGACTTACTTATTTTTACGGCTTTGGGCCCACACGTTTGCCCGCCTATTGTGGCTCCATTGCCTTTGATTGGGACATCATCACAATTCTTGAATAGTGCAGTGCCAACTTGCCTTGACGGTGACGAAGTTCCACTACCAATAAAAGCAGTCCTTTCGAGCATGCCCTATATTTCTCCACCTTTCGTTATTCCTGGAATGGGTAAAATTAACTTTAAATTACCCGCTAGCTATTTGACTAAAAAACTAAAAATTGAGGGAAAGTCCGTAATTATATTTCCTGGCATACCTTTTAAGGTAGAAATGCAGGTCATGGTTCCAGCTATGCAACCTATGGCACCATCGCCAATTCCAGATCCAGTCATGTCCAAGAGCTTTATGGTTGCGTACACTCCTTTATTACCCCAGGTCCTCGCGCAATAGTTTCAAAGATCTGTGGTGACCGACAACGGCATGACCTAGCGCGAGTATTTGGTGGTCATTTCGCGGTTATGTTCAGGTCTCTCAGCTTATGCATGTATTTTTTTGTTCAAAGGCAAGGGACTTTTCCCATATAGGATAAGTGCAACCGTCTTGGACTGTAGAACCCGTTGATGTGAACTTTGTCCTTTATACTAAACAGTTTAGTTACCAACCTTGTGCTGCCATTTTTCAAGTCATATTAGTGAAGGCCTGCTGAGGCGTTTGATATCCGAACCCGGATTGGCGGCGCTAACCTTTGTAGAGGATCCTGAAATACTCAGAGACTGTAGCCTTGGCCTGAACTCGTGTTTTGACTCACCGACGGTTGGTAATCCCCCTGAATTTAGTAGTGTTCAAAAGCCGAATTTTTTCGTCGAGATATCTGAGGAGATTTTTGATGAATACAGGACGATTTAGCGACGCGCAAATCATGGGTATTTTGAATCAGGCAGAGGGCGGTCTGTTGGTCTCTGAGTTATTCCGAGAGTATG
>CAJWGN010000211.1 GCA_913031035.1 uncultured Gammaproteobacteria bacterium | reverse complement strand
AAATATATTCACAATGAAATTCCTTTTAGGAACAGCAACAACAAAACCCGGTCATCAAGCACGAAATGCTCACTGCCGGGTAGGATCAGTTAAATTATGCGGACTAACATTAACATAATCAAGGGTTAACTATGCGTGGAGTGACAAAAACCAAGAGTTCAAACCTCTCAGCCCCGCTTTTTTATCAGGTAATGTGTCGTCGTTTTATCAGAATGAGCGACAGCGCCTAGACAGCCGCCACCTCAATAAACACACTTACAAAAGCACACGTCTGAAATCAGCCAAAGCATCTGCCAGAAAAGCATTAAACTTACCTGACAACGCGCCATCCAGTGCACGGTGATCCCAACTCAAACTTAATGGCAATATAAGCCGGGATACTATTTCGTCACCCTGTTTTTGCAACTGCTCTCGGGCCTTACCCACACCAAGTATTGCCACCTCTGGAGCATTAATAATCGGCGTAAAGTAAGTACCTCCAATTCCACCCAAGGATGAAATCGAGAACGAGCCACCCTGCATTTCGTCGGGTTTCAACTTGCCTTCTCGGGCTTTTGCGGACAGCGCTCTAATTTCTGCAGCCAACTCGTAAACACCTTTTTTGTCAGCATCACGAACAACCGGCACCACCAAACCTTTAGACGTATCAGCGGCAAAGCCAATGTGATAATAATGTTTCAGTACAATATCATCACCATCGAGACTTGCGTTCACTTCGGGGAATTGTTTTAGGGCGGCCACACAGGCTTTAATTAATAAAGCCAGCAATGTCACTTTATTATCAGGTTTTTCACTGTTCAGCTGTTGTCGAAAGGCTTCCAAATCTGTGATATCAGCGTCTTCATGGTTGGTCACATGAGGAATAGAGACCCAGTTCCGGTGCAATGCAGCACCACTTATCTTGCGAATCCGCGACAGAGCCTGACGCTCAACTTCACCAAATTTAGAAAAATCTACTTTTGGACATGGCATCAAACCTGGTAATCCAGAATTGTCTGAAGCTCCAGAAGATGCCGCCGACTGCATTTTGGCTTTCACATAATTCTGTACATCTTCTTTGGTGAGACGTTGCCGTGGGCCGGTGCCCTGAATACCACCTAAAGACACACCCAGTTCACGCGCAAAACGGCGTACCGAAGGAGAAGCATACACATCTGACGTATCAGAGGAGTTTGCGCTGCCTGTATTAGTGGCTGCTACAGGCGCAACGATCTCAACCTTTTCCGCCTCACTTTCTGTCGAGAGTTGCGAAGATTCGGCGAGTGTGGACGACTCTGGCAACGAAGGCTCTGACTCAGAGACACTCGCCACACTGACTGATTCAACCCGTTCAATAACCGCTATTAACGAACCCTCATCCAACTTATCACCAAGCGACACTTTCAGTTCGACAAGCTTACCCGCTAGCGGTGAAGGAATTTCCATCGACGCTTTATCAGACTCAACCGTTATCAGGCTATAGTCTTCAAGGATCTGGTCGCCGGGCGCCACGGAAATTTCGATCACTTCGACCCCGGCTGCACCACCAATATCTGGCACAAAGACTTCAGCTAAACTGACAGTAGCTTCAGGAGAAACAGCTATATCGGGCTGAGCTGGTTCAACATTAGACTCAGCTATAGGTAAAGGGTCAGGCTCGGGTTCAACTTGCTGATCCTCATTGACCGCAATATTATCTTCGGAAGCATCCTCTTGAGAACTACCTTCTCCAGCTCCTTCGATTACCGCCACCAAGGCACCTTCGTCTATTTTGTCTCCAAGGCTGATCTTCAGCTCCACCAATTTACCTGATAGCGGCGACGGAATATCCATTGTGGCCTTATCAGATTCAACCGTGAACAGCGTGTCTTCGACCTCGATAAAATCACCGAGCGCCACGGCTATTTCGATCACTTCAACTCCAGCAGCACCACCAATATCAGGCACCGTCACATTGCTTAATTTACCCAAATTTTTCTCCAATTCTTTGTAGCTGGCTCCGTGCCAATAATCAGCAGCCGCATTTATTATTTTAATAATATGAAGTCAACAATCCCACGGTGAAGCGGTACTGGTCTCTATATTGTATTGCTCAATGACTTTTGAACACACGGCTGAATCAACTTGCCCCTGCTGCACCAATCGACTGACAGATGCCAACACAATATGGTATCGATCCATCTCAAAGAAACTTCTCAGCGCAGGCCTAGTATCACTGCGGCCAAAGCCATCAGTACCCAATGTTGTATAGTCAGCATCAATATACTCACTAATGAGCTGCGGCAAAGCTCTTATGTAATCTGTAACTGCAAGCACCGGTAACTCTCCGTTAAAGGATTTACCAACATGGTGCTGCTTTGGTTCGCTTTCAGGATGCAGCAAATTCCACCTTTCAGTATCGCGCGCTTCGCGAGCCAACTCGGTGAAGCTGGTAACACTCCATAGCTCACAGCTGATCTGCCATTCAGTAGCAAGTAACTTAGCTGCGGCAACCACCTCTGGCATAATGGCTCCGGAACCCAACAAGCGAACTTTGCCAACACTATTATTTGCTTCAATAGTTTTGTAGCAGTAAGCCCCACGAATAATGTCTTTTTCTACACCAACCTCCATAGTGGGCTGCGGATAGTTCTCGTTCATTAATGTCATGTAGTAGAAAACATCTACCTGATCTTCAAGCATTTGCTTCATGCCATGATTGAGAATAACCGCAACTTCACAGGCAAACGAAGGATCGTAAGCACGACAATTCGGCACAGTTGCCGCCATGACATGGCTGCTACCATCCTGATGCTGCAATCCTTCACCGCCGAGTGTGGTTTTTCCAGATGTTGCACCAAGCAGGAATCCTCTCACTCGCTGATCAGCTCCAGCCCAAATCAGGTCGGCAACTCGCTGAAAACCAAACATAGAATAATAAATGTAAAACGGAATCATCGGCGTTTGATGCACAGAATAGCTGGTGCCCGCCGCTACCCAAGAACTGATGGCCCCGGCTTCGTTAATTCCCTCTTCCAGAATCTGCCCGTCTTTCGCTTCGAGATAACTCAATATAGAGCCAATATCTTCAGGCTCGTACTGCTGTCCAGAGCTGGAATAAATACCAAACTGTTTAAACAGATTCGCCATACCAAAGGTTCGCGCTTCGTCAGCCACAATTGGCACTACACGCGGCCCCAGTTCCTTGTCTTTCATTAAGCTCGACAACATGCGAACAAAGGCCATAGTGGTCGACATTTCCTTGCCTGCCGCTTCTGTCGCAAACTTTCCATAACCGGCAAGTTCGGGAACCGCCAGTTTGGGTGCCTCAGATTTCCGCTGTGGTATAAATCCGCCCAACTTCTGACGTTGCTCGAGAAGATATTGCAGCTCAGGACTGTCATCAGCAGGCTTATAAAAACTCAAGGATTCAACTTGCTCATCGCTCAATGGCAGCTGAAATCGATCGCGGAATCCGAGCAACGCATTGGTATCCAGTTTTTTCTGCTGATGAGTGGTCATTTTTCCCTGACCAGCTTCTCCCATACCGTAGCCCTTTTTGGTCTGCGCGAGAATAACTGTAGGACTGCCTTCATGTTTTTGCGCTGCTTCATAGGCAGCATAAATTTTTACCAGGTCGTGACCACCACGTTTTAAACGATCAATCTGCTCGTCACTCAAACCTTGAACTAGACGAGCTAATGATCCATTTTGACCAAAAAAACTTTCCCGATTATATCGGCCGTCTTTAGCCGCAAAGGTTTGAAACTGGCCATCGACAGTTTCTGAAAAGGCCTTGATCAGAGCGCCCTCCGTATCACCAGCAAACAGACCATCCCAATCAGATCCCCATACTAGCTTGACCACATTCCAGCCCGCGCCAGAAAACAACTCTTCCAACTCGTCGATAATACGTCCATTACCTCGCACCGGCCCATCGAGCCGCTGCAGGTTACAGTTAACCACCCAAATCAGATTATCGAGCTTTTCACGAGCAGCGAGCGTTAGCGCCGACATGCTTTCCGGCTCATCCATTTCGCCATCACCAAATACACCCCAGACTTTTCTGGCTGAAGTATCTAACAAACCACGATGGTTCAGATAGCGCATAAACCGCGCCTGATAAATAGACGAAATCGGGCCTATGCCCATTGAGCCAGTCGGGAACTGCCAAAAGTCTGGCATCAACCAAGGGTGGGGGTAGCTCGACAACCCCTGAGCACCTACTTTTCCCGCAGAAATTTCCTGACGATAATGATCCAAATCAGTTTCAGTGAGACGACCTTCGAGAAATGCCCTAGCATAAATGCCAGGCGCAGAATGGGGCTGATAAAAAACCAGATCGCCGTCAAGCTCATTGGTTCGAGCACGATAAAAATGATTGAAACCCACTTCAAATAAATCAGCAGCACTGGCGTAGCTGGCAATATGCCCACCCAACTCACCATAGGCGCGGTTTGCTCTCACCACCATTGCCAGCGAGTTCCAGCGCATAATCGACGCCAGTCGCTCTTCTATCGTTAAATCGCCGGGGAAGTCAGGTTCACTTTCAACATCAATGGTGTTGATGTAAGCGGTTTTATGACTCGACCGCCATCGTACGGCAGGCATGCGCGCCATGGCCGCCAGCTCATCCAGAATGGCTTTCGCCTGATCTACACCAGAATGCCGAATGACACTTTCGAGCGCTTCTTTCCACTCCAGTAATTCTTGGGCATCAACACCCTCTCGCTCTGCCGCAGAAGAAGCAAAACCACTGTTGTTCGTAACACTTGAATTCATAAAACCCCCAGGTTATTTCCTAGACAGTATAGACCTCTAGGAAAGGCATTTTTGACCAATATCATTGACAAAAAGCTAAAATTGCAGCATATTATTTTTCAAAAACACGGATTAGAAAAATAATGAACCTCGATTCGACTGATTTAAAGATTCTTAAAGAACTACAAAAAGACAGCTCGATGTCAAATGTAGAGCTATCCAAGCGAGTGCACCTTTCACCCTCCCCCTGCTTGGCCCGCGTAAAAGCTCTGAAAGAAGCCGGCGTTATCCGCAATTATGTTGCGTTGCTGGACGCCAATAAGCTCGGCCTGCAATTAAATGTGTTTATTTTTATTACACTAAAAGACCAAAATCGACAGTCTTTACAAGAGTTCGAAGCGACAGTCTGCAGATATGAAGAAGTGATGGAGTGCTACCTCATGACCGGCGACTCAGACTATCTAATACGCGTTGCCACTCATGACATCGCAGCTCTGGAACGCTTTATTGTTGAAAAACTGTCGCCTATCCCTCAAGTGGAAGGCATTCGCTCCAGCCTCGCACTTAAACAGGTCCGTTATAAAACAGCTTTACCTATTCAGACGAAATCAGCCTGATCAAAGACGCCTTTATAGCACCGGCTAAAAAGCATTTGCCTACCTTACTACCACATC
>CAJWGN010000210.1 GCA_913031035.1 uncultured Gammaproteobacteria bacterium | reverse complement strand
GTAACGGCCCATCACACCTTGGAGATCCGCAAATTCGCCCACCATATCGGTTACCAAGTCTGATTTGCTTAGTTGGCCTGCTCTGTAGGCCATCTGAGGATCTGCTCCGGCACAAATAGCCAGTTCCTTAGCGAGTAGGGCTACCCGTTCTGTTTTTGCATAAACAGAGCCCAACTTTTCCTGAAAAACGACCTTTTTTAGCTGCTCTCGTCGGTCAAACAGGCTGACACAAGAATCATTTTTATAAAAGAAGGCGGCATCAGCCAAACGGGGTCTAATAACTCGCTCATTCCCTTGAATGACCTCCTGGGGCTTTCTGCTCACAATGTTGGCAACGGTAATAAATGAAGGCATCAAGTTGTCTTGATGATCCACGAGATGAAAATATTTTTGGTGCTCCTTCATCGAGGAGATTAGAGCTTCGGAGGGAACGGTCAAAAAGGCTTTATCAAAATACCCCATGAGCGGAACCGGCCATTCATTTAAAGCGGTCACCTCGTCAAGCAACGATTGGTCGATTACGGCGATGCCGTCACCGGCCTTCGCCAGAGCCTTGACGCCGTGCTCGATTAGTGAGCGACGCTTTTCAAAACTGGCTAGAACAAAGCCTTCATGCAGCTGTTGCTCATAACTTTCTGGCGAACGAATAATAATATCACCGCACCCATGGAAACGGTGCCCTTGGCTAATGTTACTTGTGGTGATGCCCAAGACTGTTTCATGGAGCGTCTCGCCATTAAATAGCAGTACGCCCCATTGGACAGGTCTGACAAACTCTTCTTTGCTAATCCCCCATTTCATGCGCTTGGGAATAGGTAATGAAGAGAGAGCCTGGCTAATAATCTCCCCTAACAGGGATGTGGTTGCCTTTCCAGATTCAAACCGCCGAACACAAAGCTTGTCTTGTTTTCCATCATTCTCAACGTTATTTGATAGATCGGTAAGCTCTAATCCGTTCTTGCGTGCGAATGCTTGTGCGGCTTTGGTTGCATCACCATCGGTATCAAATGCAACCTTCACAGGCGGCCCCCAAGAAACAACTTCGTTATCTGGAGAACGAATATCGATATCTTTGATGATAACCGCCAAGCGCCTAGGCGCAGCAAATGATTGAACCTCATCAAAACCAAGCTTGTTTTCACGCAGACCCTTTTTCATGCCGTCAGCCAGGGCAGCAGAAAGACTCATCAAGGCTTTTGGCGGCAGCTCCTCTGTCCCTAACTCGAACAATAAATCACCCTTCATTTTGAATCTCCAGCGTGTTGAGCAAGTACTTCCTGAGCAATTTCAGGTGATGCCAGCGGAAAGCCAGCGGCCATCCGTGAATCAAAATACCCTTGAGCGACTCCCCGCGCGAGGGTTCGAACCCGAAGGATGTACCTTTGACGCTCAGTCACCGATATCGCTTTACGCGCATCTAATAAATTGAAGGTATGAGAGGCCTTCATTACCATCTCGTAGGCGGGAAGTGGTAAGTTATTATTAATCAAGTTCAAACAGTCTTTTTCGTATTGATCAAACGCAACAAACATAAAGTCTATATCAGCATGTTGGAAATTATACGTAGACATTTCAATTTCATTTTGTAGGAAAACATCGCCATAGCTCACGTCTCCTTGCGGGCCATGCGCCCACACTAGATCGTAGATACTATCGACACCCTGTAAATACATAGCAATTCGCTCTAGGCCATAGGTTATTTCTCCGGTTACCGGATAGCATTCGAGGCCTCCAACCTGTTGAAAATAGGTAAACTGTGATACTTCCATACCATTCAACCAAACTTCCCAGCCAAGCCCCCATGCTCCTAAAGTGGGAGACTCCCAGTTATCTTCAACAAACCTTATGTCATGAATTAACGTGTCAACACCCAAAGCACGAAGAGAGCCCAAGTAAAGTTCTTGGAAATCTTTGGGGGAGGGCTTCATTACTACTTGAAACTGATAGTAGTGCTGCAGTCGATTCGGGTTTTCGCCATAACGACCGTCTGTTGGACGGCGCGAAGGTTGGACATAGGCCGCGTTCCAATTTTCTGGCCCGATGGAGCGTAAGAACGTAGCTGGATGAAAGGTTCCAGCGCCTACCTCCATATCTAGAGGTTGCATTATTACGCATCCACGGTCAGCCCAGTATTGTTGCAATCTGGAGATTAGCTCTTGAAAACTATCTGGTGGTGCAAGAAGGTCGGTCACAAACATTTACTCACTCTAAGAAAGGGGTATAGCTCGAGACTGCAATTATAAAGCCGCACAGCGATAAAGATAGGGTCTAGACAGTTCAAAAAGACGAATTAGATCAACGTGCTGATTAAGCTTTCGATATAATACCAGAGCAATCGCTTACTCATCCTAACCACCATGGAGATTATGCATTGTGATCTCACCCATAACATCTGACAGGAGCATCTGGTGATGAGAAATACATTGATCCTCCGAGCCCTGAAGATTGTTTCCTGGCTACCCCTCAGTATTAGTCGCATTAAAGGTCGTTTTTTCGGATGGCTTTTATATACGTGCAATGCACAGCCCGCGCGTGTTGCAAAGGTTAACTTGGCGCTTTGTTATCCCGCTATGGATGCCAAAGCGCTCAATCAGCTGTGCGCGCAGCGCATGAAGCATCTAGCGCAGGCAATTTTTGAAACCCCTGCTGTGTGGCGTAAAGGCAACCCTTGGATCACCAACAACATAGTTGCGATTAGAGGTTTAGACTTATTTGAGGAGGCTATTGCTGATAGCCGCGGCACAATTCTTATTATTCCCCATCAGGGCAATTGGGAAGTGCTGGGTCTCTGGGCGGGGCAACACAAAGCCATGACATCGCTGTACGATCCGCCAAGAATGCAGGAGATGGAAGGATGGATAAAAACATCACGGCAACAATCAGGGGCGACTTTGGTACCAACTAATGTCCGCGGCGTAGCGGCGATTATTAAGGCCCTGAAAAGAGGGGAACTCACTGGTATCCTACCCGACCAACAGCCGCCTCCGGAAAGTGGTGAGTTTGCACCTTTACTTGGCGTCCAGACACGTACAATGACCTTGATCAACAAGCTCTTGCAGCGATCAGGTGCTCGAGGATTAATGTGCACGGCTCTTCGTGTCCCAGGAGGCTGGGAGTTACACTTTTTGGCTGTCGAGGAAGCCCTGTACAACGAGAATATTACAATTAGTTTGGCGGCGCTAAACAGAGGTGTTGAATCGATTATTGCCTTAGCACCGGAACAGTACCAATGGGAATATAAGCGATTTCGTGACCGGCCGACAGGAATGGCAACTGTGTATGATTAATACTCGTTAAATGACTCATAATTCAATTAAACATAATGTAGGGACCGTCTTGCCAATTTCTCCACCTTCCCAAACAACTAAAGCCATACCATGGCAAGCGCTTACTTACTTTGATCAAAAGCAAGTGCCGGCCACCCGGTATAATTGGCTGTCTGATCGCGGATCACTCACAGCACGTCTAATCGATGCCAGTGAAAATAACTTCTCAGTAAAGGTGCTTAGTCAGGGCGAGTCAGTTCCCAGTGAGTCAGAAGCCGCTGCTTTAAATATAGCCAAAAACACGCCAGTCCTTATTAGACAGGTTATTTTGTGCGGCAGGAGCATACCATGGGTGTTCGCAAGGAGTGTCTTGCCACTCACCACATTGACAGGACGTCTGGCGGCTCTTCACGATCTTGATAGTCAGCCGTTAGGCGCGCTGCTTTTTAATGATCCAAGCATGACCCGAGCGCCAGTAGAGGCTAGTTACTCACTTGCTTCAGCTTTAGCAGTGCCTGAGATACTATGCGGTGGAAATATCTTTTTATGGGGACGCAGGTCCGTCTTTTGCTTAGACGAAAAACCACTCCTTGTCAGCGAAATTTTTCTTCCAGCATTTGGTGACCATGATACAGCGCACAAACACGCACAAAAAGAGCCTCTATGACTACCTCAGGTGAACCTAGAAAGACTTTCGTGTCTAACCCATGGCTCCGCCTTATGAGATTGGATCGCCCTATTGGTGTATACCTATTAATGTGGCCGACACTTTGGGCGTTATGGTTTGCTGCTGAAGGTATTCCTACCCTGAAAAATTTGAGTATTTTTTTGATTGGGTTGGTCGTCATGCGCGCAGCGGGTTGTGTTATTAACGATTATGCAGATCGAGATATCGACGGGCTAGTGGAGCGGACTAAATATCGTCCGCTACCATCAGGAGAAATTCAGCCAAACCAAGCTCTTTGGCTCTGCGGGGGGTTGTTAAGCGTAGCGTTAATACTAGTTTTGATGACGAACTCATTAACGATAGCTTTATCCTTTGGCGGCCTTGCGGTCACAGCAGTTTACCCGTTTATGAAACGCTTCACCCAGTTACCGCAAATCGGACTTGGCGTTGCTTGGGCGTGGGTCGTACCAATGTCCTTTGCGGCTCAGACAGAGGAGTTACCACCGGAGCTATGGCTAATCTTTGCTGCGATTGTGGTTTGGACGGTTGCGTTTGATACCTATTACGCGATGGTTGATCGAGCCGATGACCTAAAGATAGGCGTGAAATCTACGGCTGTACTACTTGGGCGCTATGATCTGCTTATGATTGTTTTGCTGCAAGTGGCAACTTTGATTCTAATGTCTTTAGTGGGCTTAGAATTTCAGCGTGGGTGGATTTATTTCTTTAGCCTGCTAGTTTCAGCAGGGTTTTTTGCCAATCAATTTCGCGGCGCCAGACATAGAGAAAGACTGGCATGCTTTGCTGCCTTTCTTAATAACCATCGCGTGGGTATGGTCATCTTTATGGGAATTGCGCTGGATTATCTCGCGGAGAGTTCGCCTGTTGGGTCTTATTTTTAAGACTTCTGCCAAATGATTAAACGATTGTTGGCAGGCATTGGATTATCTTCGAGTAGATGAAGACCTACCGTCAAAGCTAGTTGATTCAGCGCATTAAAGTCGCGAATCCCCTGTTGGGGGTTACTTGCCTTTAATCGGCAATCAAAAGTGCGATTACTTTCCTCCGCGATTATCCCCGAATACATCATAGGCCCATACAAAAAGAACAGACCGCCCCTGGCTAATATATTACCTACCGCACTAAACATTATCTCAACTTCAGGCCAGGCCATTATGTGTGCCGTGTTAGATGAAAAAACCGCGTCAAAAGATACTGTTGGCCAAGTGTCACGACCGATATGCATACAGATAGGATATCCGATGTTATCTAAACCACTATCATCTAACCATTGTCTAATGCCAGTATGATTTTCCTCTCTATCGCTAGTTTGCCAGTGGATATTGGGTAATTGTTGCGCAAACCAAACGGCATGCTGTCCTGTGCCACTGCCCAGCTCGAGTACAGATGTACTTTTAGATAATAGTCGGACCAGAACGCTGCTTATCGGGCCACGATTATTCGCACAAGCTTGAGAAAAAGGTTTATTCATTGATTGGTCTACTCGCT
>CAJWGN010000209.1 GCA_913031035.1 uncultured Gammaproteobacteria bacterium | reverse complement strand
CCAGAAGGAGATAGCGCGCCTGAAGGTGCTTGCAGAGGCAACAGCGATGGCAGTAGAAATCGTTTAGTCTTAGATAAATAATTGAATATTAAGTTGGTGATATTTTATTAGGTTCGTGATGAACCGAGCGTCCTGAGATGCGGATGGTAGGGCCTGTACCCTTGGACATCCGAGCAGTGCTAGTGGCGTGCGCGTTTATGTAAGGTAGGTAAATACGCTGCGTCAGCGCAAGCTCAAACCGTCATGGGGGATTGACGAGGCACTTGCTATTCACACCGGCAAAAATTGTACATGAGGTTGGTTTGACCGCCAATTTGCCCTTTGCATTCTGTCGCCCTTAAAGTGTGCTGTAATACCTAAAGACTCCCAAGATCTATGCATTTTTACGATTTACACCGGATTAGCCAAAAAATTAAGTTTGCTCCGATGGTGTCAGCACTGAGCAGTTCCTAAAGTATTAGGATTGCAACACAAATGTTTTCGAATGCGCCCAATATGTATACGGTGTACACTAAGTTAGTAGTGTTAGTTTTTTAAGAAAGTCTTATGATTAATATACCGACTTCCGCCATGTCGACAAGATACATAATCGAAATCAAAGCGGTTGATATTGCTGCTGGCGGTTTCTCTGAAATCGGCATTATGATTTTCAGCGTGATGCTGTTGGTTACGAGTATGTTTGCGTCTAAAAATAATGTTAGAAAGGTAGCTCCTTAATGCTCGACTGGTACTTTCCCTGGCAATATGTCGACTGGCTTGTGCGGTTACAGATGCTCATATGGTTGATGGCAATAGTATTTTCGTTTTGGGTTTTCTGGCGAACGCTGATTAAAAAGCGTGCTTGGCTACAAAAAAAAATCGACGATCGATAGTGAATCTAGAAGCTATTTTGTTTCTTATTTTTTTGACTATCAGTTTTCTAATCGGAGCCTTTGCTTCGCGATCGATTAAGAACGTTTCCGATTACTTTGTCGCCGGCGCGCGGATGCCTTGGTTTTTCATTGTAGGTACTTTTATAGCGTCCAATGTTAGTGCTGGCTTGTTTCTCGGCGCTACTAACATGACAGCTAACCATGGTTATGCGATGTGGAGTGCTTACTCCGCGACAAGTATTGGGTTTGTATTGGGAATTAGTGTTATCGGCGTGCTTGTTCGTCGTTTGGCAGACCAATATGAGATTTACGATTTCACTGATATATTAGCGACGCGATATTGCAGCAGACCAAATGCAATTCGCATTGTTACGACTATAATTCTTCCGTTTGTCTATATTCCGCTTCTAACTGCGCAATTTATCGGTTTGGCCACAATAGTCGGCAATATACTGGGAATGCCTTATCACACGACTCTTATCTGTATAACCCTTACGATTGTGGTGTATACCATGCTTGGCGGTATGATCGGCGTTGTTTGGACAGATGGCTTTCAATTTGTGGTGCTGATGATTGGTATGATCCTAGCCGTACCTATTGCAATGAAAACTCTAGGCGGCGGCGTTGCGGCTATCGCATGGCAGAGAATTACCGAGATGCCATCAGATCTGTTCCGCGGAATCTCCGAATCCTGGCCGTGGTATCTAATTTTAGGTCAGCTGGTTTGGCTGTTCTCTATTCCGATTCAGCCACACCTCGTTACCCGATTTCTTACTGCACGTGATGAGCGCAGCATCTTAATCGCCTTGCCAGTTTGTATGATTGCGGGGTTGATAATCTATGCGTCAACCGTACCGATCGGTCTATTGGGGAGACTCAGTGCGCCGGGCTTGGTGAAAGGTTCCTACTACTATATCGAACTCGCGCGAAATACGCTTGGACCTTGGCTTGGAGGACTTGCTCTCGCGGGTATCGCTGCCGCCGCCATGTCAACGTGTTCAACTATTTTGATCGTAACAGGACAATCACTCTCGCGCGAAATATATCAAAAATGGCTCCCGCCTAAGGCTAATGATAGGCAAGCTCTTTTAGCCGCTCGCTTCGCTGTGGTCTTGGTGGGAGTATGTGCGTTCGCCATTGCTTGGCGGCAACCTCTTGGTATATTTTGGTTGGTTATGCTATCTGCCTCGCTATTAGCATCAGTGTTTTTCGTGCCGTTTTTTGCGGGTTTTTTTAGCCGTTCAGCCAGCGCCTCTGGTGCGCTCGCCGCCATGATCGCCGGTGGTATAACAGCATGTTTGGTTTTCTTTGTTAATAAGACACAGGGTACGCATTGGTTCATCAGCGAGTTATTTGCTGGTCTCGTGGCGAGCACTGTTGCTATGATGTTATTCAGTCGCTTATATCGAGTCAGTCCCGCAGAAACGCAGGTGCTTAATTCACTTATTAAAGAGTAGATTAGTTAGCTCCGAGCCTTAGACTGTAAGGGTTACCCATTTATATACGAAGTCGCTTTTAACATCTCAGAATAAAAATACTGTAGCAAACGACAGGTATATCTGTAACGTGGCCTATCAAAATGTCTTTTTCTGATAGGTAAATAAAGTTGATTTTGGTGGAATTAGGTATGGTGCTACTCCTTTTTAAAGGGTTAGGTCACATTTTTTTATTTTTAGAAAAGTGATTGAATTCGTTAAGCGCAAATACCCTAAGAGTGACAATATGAAGAACCGGTCCAAAATTGACCTGGCGCTCTTATTTTTGCAAAAGGTCTATGGGATAGGAGGTGCACAATGCATTACTCAGCGTTGATACCTACTATGATCTAAAGCGTAGCCGAACTCCTAGACTAGTTTCTTCGGCTCTTACTAGCCTGAGATAGCGGCCGACTGAAACACTCTCATTTGAAAGCTGCTTTACCCCCGTGGTAATAAAAGAAACCGGCAGCGTGCTCTTTTCTTCATATTTAATTTGTCCCCCTTTTAATCGCCATCTCGATATTTCGCTTTGAGGGTATTAATTTCAAGTACTTAATAGACTGTAATAAGTATATTTACTAAGGTAAAAAATCGATCTGGATTAGGTGGACCTGTCAATAGTGAAATAATTAAAGACGCAAGACAATCGAAAAAAACATACTAGACAGAACTCTCAATACTGAATACAGTATACGTTATTCAATCGTAATATATTAGAGGAGGCCTTATGTCCGCTGTGAGGACTTCCGTAGGACTGATAAGACATCCTATCGACCGAAAATCTGTTTATATAGCCGCTGGTCTGCTTTCTGGGGTCGGGGCTATGATTTCCAGTACCATGCCGATGGTGATAGGCACTATGGCTGAGAGCTTTAAATTTAGTGAATCTCAACTCGGTGATCTAATTGCAGTTTTCAATCTTACTTTTACATTGATAGCAATCGCGTCCCTCTTTTTTGTAAGGCGGATCAACTGGAAATTTGCAGCATTTTTGGGCTCAGGAATTTCTATAGCGTCTTTACTCGGCGTTACTTTAACTGATGAATACCCCTCAATTATGATGCTATTCGGCGTAATGGGGGTCGGACTTGGCGGCCTCTATGCTCTAGGTATGGCGGTCATGGGGGACAGTCAAAACCCGGACAGAGCTTTTGGTTTTAAGCTAGGCTTAGAAGCATTTCCTGCTACCATGCTACTTTTTACGTTGCCTCTTTTGGTTATCCCATTGTATGGCTTTAAAGGTATGGCGTATGCCATGGCTGCAATGTGTTTATTCATCGGCTTTCTTAGCGGCGTTCTTCCCTCACGCGGGGTTAAGAACGATGCAACACTCTCGCGACCGGCAACAGAGATAAATAAAAAAGCCTGTGCTGAATTAAAGTTGTCTATAGCACCCCTCGCTTTTTCGCTTCTAATACTGATAGCGAGTATCATTTTTTTCAGCGGTATTGCTGCAACATGGGCTTTTCTTGAAATTATCGGGACCGACAAAGGACTTCCGGCGGATAAAGTCGGGGTTACCCTAGCTCTGGGTATGATATCTTCTGCTATCGGCGCGTTCGTAGCGGCTTGGTTGGGGAATAAGTTCGGGCGCAATTTTCCTTTGATATCAATCATGGTCATCAATATTGTGAGTCTCATAATAATTTGGTGGTCGACCTCCTTAATATCTTTTGCTGTGGGTGCAATATTATTTACTTTCTGTGTTAATTATGGGCTGGCTTACTTTTTTGGATTTAGTGCAGAGCTGGACTTAAGCGGTCGCTTTGTTGTGCTATCCGCTACAACCTTATCTCTGGGCGGTGCAATTGGCCCTGGATTAGCTGGACGAATGATAGAAATTCAGGGCTTCAAAACTGTATTAGTTTTCTCGGCCGTTTGTTCACTTCTGTCCTTGATAATTTATATGGTTGTTGTTCGCATTACTCGAGTTTAATTAACGCGACAGCCACTGTAATGAATGTTTTTTTAAGTATTCTTAAAGGTAACGAGATATCTATTTAGACCTTTTAACACATTAAACATGGAACTCTAACTTGACCGAATAATTTTTAAAAGAGACCGCCGAATGACTACTTCCGCTAAAATCGATTTTATTTATCTTTCAGAACCCGATATGGTTAAAGCAGGCGTTACTGATATGACGGTCTGCGTAGATACAATGGAAGAAATGTTCAAATTGCTTTACCGAGGGGATTACCGGATGGCGGGAGAAAACAACAATTCCCACGGATCTATGATCCTATTTCCGGAAAATTCGCCACATGTAACTATGCCAAAACCGACTCCTGACCGCAGACTCATGGCAATGCCCGCATATTTGGGCGGCAACTTCGGCACCTCGGGTGTCAAATGGTATGGCTCAAACATTGCAAACCGCGAAATCGGACTGCCGCGATCCATCCTTATGTTTATCTTGACGGACACAATAACTAGCGCGCCGCTTGCGCTTATGTCCGCCAATCTCTTGTCGGCGTATCGTACAGGTGCAATTCCAGGTGTGGGGGCTCGCTACCTTGCCCGAAAAGATTCACGTATTGCAGGTATTCTGGGCCCTGGTGTTATGGGGAAAACGTCCCTTAGCGCGTTTATTAGTGCTTGCCCTGAAATCGACACAGTCAAGGTAAAAGGACGAGGGAAAGAGAGTATTAATCAGTTTATCGCGTGGGCCACGGAAACCTATCCACAACTCAAAAATGTCTACGCAGTGAAGACCGAAGAAGAGGTTGTGCGCGATTCTGATGTCATCGCTTATTGCAGCTCTGGCGCAACAGGTGATCCATCACAATACCCACTCGTGAAACGCGAATGGATTAGCTCAGGGACGTTCTTCGCGATGCCCGCCCTTGGCAACTTTGACAACGGGGTTGCGGGTCCTGATGTACGTAAGATATTGGATAATACAGGTCTCTACGAAGCCTGGATGTCAGAGATATCCCCACCAGCTCACAATATAAACCCGCTTGTTGGCATGAAGTTCATGGACATGGTCGCAGAGGGAAAACTGAATCAAAGCGACCTTGAAGATCTTGGAGAGATTGTTGCAGGCGAAGCACCTGGCGGGCCTCGCCGAGGCGGCGCGGCGCGACGCC
>CAJWGN010000208.1 GCA_913031035.1 uncultured Gammaproteobacteria bacterium | reverse complement strand
TGCCTTGATAGTTTCTGATAGCCACCATCAACGGAGCAACATCATTAGGTTCAGTCAGTGATTTGAAATGTGTTTGTTTAGGTTGCGCTAGCGCGTCTTTTAAATCGACACTGGGATCACGCTCAGCACGTCCAGTTGCTACTGCATACCTGAAGATTTGTCCTGAGAGTTGCTTGGCCCTATGTGCCGTCTCTATCGCACCACGGTTTTCTATTTTACGTAAGGCTTTGAGCAACTCTGGTGCTTTGATGTCAGCAATAGGGCGTTTACCGATATAAGGAAATAAATCTTTTTGGAGCAATCTATTTTGTCTTTGCTCAGCGCTGCTAGATTTGGCTCCACGTTTTTCTAACCATTCTAATGCGACAACTTCAAAGCTATTCGTTAATGAGTCTTGACGCGCTTCTTTCACCGCTTGTCTAAGCGTGCTCGGGTCAATACCGTTTGCAAGATTTGCCCTGGCCTCTTGGTGCAGTTTGCGCACATCTGCGAGGCTTGTCTCTGGGTATATGCCTAAGGCTAATAGTTTCTCCTTATTGGCAAAACGATACTTGTACCTCCAATACTTTCCGGTGGATTTCACATGCACATATAAACCACCACCATCAGCTAACTTGTAGGGCTTATCTTTAGGCTTAGCCTGTTTGACTGCTGTAGCTGTGAGTTTCTGCATACTTGGTATTTGGGGGTACCTAGTTTCAATTTCCTTAAAGTACCCCCAAAAGTACCCCCAAATTTCTTGGATGTAGTAGGAGTTCGGTGGAGGTCTATGGAGTTAGTATACACAAAAAAGCCCTAATTTATAGGGCTTTGAGGACTTCTTTGGGTTTCTCCAGAGTTCACTGGAGTGGTATTTGGTGGAGGCGGGGGGATTTGAACCCCCGTCCGCCAGTCGTCTGCCTTCGGATCTACATGTGTAGCGTCGTCTATTAAATTAACCCTCGTCCGCCCGACGGGCAGGGTGAGTTGGGCGAGCTTGATACTTTTTAGCCGCTTCGCGTCAAGCGCGGTCCACTGGCGATTCCGTTCTAGATGACGATTGCAAACACCGGTTTACGGACATCCCAGTGGCAATCGCTAGCAAGCGGTTTAGGCTGCTAGGGCGTAGCTTTCGTCGTTGGCAACTATAGAAGTTGCAGTAATTTTTTTACGAGAGTTACTACCCTCTCGACATGCACCTCAGGTTTCAATCCCGGCGTCGAATCCGAAACACCCCCAATGGAGATCGTAATAATAGCATATTTATTTGCTAAGCATTACTTGTTCTCCGTAATAGGGACGGGGAATTGAATTTAAAGGGGCTTATGTTTGGTGGGTGCAACAACCGGACGGCTTTGGGTACTACCTGTTGTTAGAGACTGAATAATTTGCTTAGGCCATTTGCCTAACTGGCCTGCTTACGTCACCTGCTCTCGCTCGCTAGCGGTGACTTTGAATTGCTTGCATTGCTTTTTGGATCGCTATGGCAGAGCCATCGACAGGATCTAACGATTAGTCAGCCTGACAATCCGCTGCTTCTCAACCTTCCACTCGCGGTCTTTCTCTGAGGCTCGCTTATCGTGATCCTGCTTACCTTTAGCTAGACCAACTTGGCACTTAACCATGTGGCCTTTCCAATAGAGCTTGGTGGCGACACAGGTATGGCCTTTCTGTCTCACTTCCATAAACAGTTTCGCCAGCTCTTTTTTGTGCATTAACAGCTTTTTGGTGCGGTCGGGCTCGGTGATAACGTGAGTGCTGGCAGTGTCTAGTGGGGTTACGTTGCAGCCCAATAAAAATGCCTCGCCGTTTTTCATCAGCACATAGCTGTCCACCAACTGCACTTTCTTCAAGCGCATTGCTTTTACTTCCCAGCCCTGCAGTGCAACGCCGGCTTCGAAGGTGTCCTGAATGAAATAATCGTGGCGGGCTCGCTTGTTTTGCACGATGGTATTGTCAGGTGTATTTGATTTTTTAGGTTTTGCCATGGCTGGCGATTATACACGCCTTTTGAAATCCGATGTCATGATTAGTTTTATCAGCAAAAACAGTGTCTTGTGTTAAAAACGCTGCGTTGTACTCAATCCGGTGTGCTGCTAGAATCTCGCTACAATAAGATAAGTGTAGCTAAAACATTGAGTTAAAAGGGGTTTTAATGTCACAGGACAGAGGGCAGTTTAGTTCTAGGCTCGGATTTATTTTAGCTGCGGCGGGTTCGGCGGTTGGTTTAGGCAATCTTGTGGCCTTTCCAGTGATGGCATCCAAAAACGGTGGCGCTGCATTCCTCATTATTTATTTATTTTTTGTCGCCTTTATCTGTTATCCAGTGATGATGGCAGAAATATCAATGGGGCGGCGTACTCAGCGCAATCCGGTTGGTGCATTTTCAGAGCTGTCCGGCGGTATGCGAGTTTGGCGCATGGCCGGTTGGCTGGCGATCATTACGCCGTTTATGATCGCGGTGTTTTACAGCGTACTCACCGTTTGGCTTGTAGTTTATATAAAGGAGTTGGCGGCGGGTAATTTGCTGGCTCTCACCGATGAGGCAACTTTTGGTGAGGTGGTGTCGCGGCCCAGCCTGTTTGGCTATCTGGTTATTCTTCTGGTTATTGTTTTTGGTGTCTTGATGGGCGGAGTAAAAGGCGGTATCGAGCGCCTAGCTCGCGTGCTGATGCCAACGCTTGCCGTCATGTTGGTGCTGCTAACCATTTTTGTGCTGACGTTGGACAATGCCAGTGCCGGGATCGCGTATTATCTGATTCCGGATTTCAGCAAGCTCAGCCTCAGTGTGGTCAACGGCGCCTTAAGTCAGGCATTCTTCTCTCTGTCATTAGGGATGGGTATTTTGATTACCTATGGCTCTTATTTTAGTCGGGAAGATAATATTGCCCAGTCCACTCGCATGGTGGCGATTGCTGACACCAGCATCGCGTTTTTTGCTGGGCTGCTCATCCTGCCTGCTATTTTCGCCTTTGACCCTAATACCAATACCGATGAACTCTCTACTAGCAGTGTTGGTCTGATTTTTAGCTTTCTGCCTAAGATCTTTTTGTCTATGCAGGCGGCGGTGGGTTATCAAGGGGCCACTTTGGTGGCAATGATTTTCTTCACTCTGGTATTTTTTGCGGCACTTACATCGCTGGTGTCGATTGTCGAGATTCCGATAGCCTGCTGGATTGATGAGTTCTCTTTAAGCCGTAAAAAAGCGGTGTTTTTGCAGGCGGGACTGCTGACTATATTTGCGGTGCCGGCTACCTTGTCGTTCGGAATCTCGGAGTATTTTACAAGCTTTACTAACTACGGGGGCATCAGTAAATCGTTCTTTGATGTGGTTTACGACGTGTTCTACGAAACCATTTTGCCGTTAGTGGGTTTCACTGTGGCGATATTCTGTGCCTATAAGTGGAAGATGAGTGGGCTCAAATCAGAGCTGGTTATTGGTGATGATTCATTTGATGGTTCGTTTTTAGAGAAGTACATCAACTTCTCTTTAGGCACTGTCATTCCCGTGGTGTTGCTGCTGGTGTTTATTAGCACTGTCTCCACGCTTTATTTCGCGTAGGGTTAGTTAAGCTAATGGCAACGATTCAGCGCAGCGCTTTGGTGCAATACACCGCCGAACAGATGTTTGATCTGGTCAACGACATCGCCAGCTACCCTGAGTTTATGATCGGCTGTGATTCGGCCGTAGTGTTAGAGGAAGACGATGATCATCTTATTGGTAAGCTCAGCTTATCAAGAGGTGGCATGAGCCAAACCTTTACCACGCACAATAGTCTGCTGCGGCCAGAAACTATTAATATGAGAATGGTTGAAGGCAACTTTTCGAAATTTTCAGCCCGCTGGGTGTTTTTACCTTTGTCAGACACTGCCAGTAAAATGTCACTGCACATGACCTTTGAGTTTCGGGCGGGGCTTGTGGATATGGCTCTGGAAAAACTTTTTAGCAGCTCTGCCAATGATTTAGTCGCTCAAGTAGTGGAGCGCGCTAAGTTGGTTTACCGGTAGTTGATGGGGTTGAGTGAAGCGATAGATAATGGCTTTGTTGAGGTGGTTTTTAAAACGGTTTCCGAAACTGCTTTTTACATTGATGTAGAGACGGCAGACGAAATCGCCATAGAGATGAACTAACAACGAGCGAGCAGATCATAGAGCAATTAGAGGCTGAGACAAAAAGCGAGAAAGAGGCGGTTTTTGTAGAAGTTGCGTTCGCCACCCCATCTAAGCAATTAATTGTGCCTTTATCGCTTGC
This sequence comes from uncultured Gammaproteobacteria bacterium, assembly GCA_913031035.1. Taxonomy (GTDB): domain Bacteria; phylum Pseudomonadota; class Gammaproteobacteria; order Pseudomonadales; family Pseudohongiellaceae; genus UBA9145. Next base: position 1,216 of record CAJWGN010000208.1, on the reverse strand, counting down.
TACAGGGACAACTGCTTAGCAGGCGGTTGTGCTTTCCAATATTAAAGGCGAGTTTAATGAGAAAGATTTAGATTCTATGCCCATGGGAATCTTCTCAAAACGCCAAGACGGCAAGGGCAGGCCAACAGCAAAAGACTATGTTTTGCAGGCCCGTGATAGAGTTGAGCTATACCGTCCGCTAATCATCGACCCTATGCAAGCGAGGCTTGATCGGCCCCAGAAAGCCAAAGAAAAGCAGCCAGTGGAAAAAAGCCAAGGCGAAAGCAGCTAAACGGATATAGCCAAGCACACGGAAGCGAAGCAAAAGAAGCTAAGGTGTAAGGCACTAGAAGCCCTCACAAAAGCCCCAACCACATAAATCACGAGACATCATGGCACTGAATAAAGACAAGGTAAAAAACAAGGCCAAAAGTACAGGGTCCCTGTTTGAAAAAGTAAAAATTCTCTTACAGCGCATAGAGGGGGGCTTGCATGAATTTTATGTAACGCCTTATCGGCGTTCGTTCGCTCGTGCTCAGCGCGATGAGGAAGATTTGTTTATGCTTTTAGTTTTTGCCGAGAGCATGGGAGTTCCCAACCCGGCGGCCTTTTACACTATGGAGCTGCTGCCGGTTGTTTACGATCGTTTTCATGACTGGCATGTTCGCATGGGCATGGAAAAATCACCTTTGGATCATATCAGTTGCTGTTAGAACTCACCCAAAACAGACGCATACTTTTCTTTGGCGGCAAAGGCGGGGTAGGCAAAACTACAGTGTCAGCTGCAACCGCGCTGGCAGCAGCTGCGGCTGGCAAAAAAGTGTTGCTGGTCTCCACCGACCCTGCTCATAATTTGGGCCATCTTTTTGATAGAAAGATCGGGTCAAAGCCTATCAAGGTTGCTGCAGGATTAGATGCGTTGGAACTAGACCCAATTGAATCTGTTGAACTTCATATGGAAGAAGTACGCACGGCTTTGCATCAGCTTATGCCCGTTGGACAGCATAAAGAGATAGACAAGCACATGACGCTTTCTCGCGATGCCCCTGGCATGCAAGAGGCGGCTATTTTGGAAAAAATTGCCGAAGTAGTTGAGCTAGGCACTAAGGACTACGATCTAGTGGTGTTCGATACGGCGCCTTCTGGCCATACTGCCCGCTTGATGGTGCTGCCGGAAATGATGTCGGCTTGGGCCGAAGGTTTGCTAAAACGCCGGGAGCAAGCTGACAAGTTTGCC
>CAJWGN010000207.1 GCA_913031035.1 uncultured Gammaproteobacteria bacterium | reverse complement strand
AATTACTCATGGTCAAAAGATTATGGAAAGCCATTCACTTTTACGCAGGAAGGATACGATCAATTTTTACTAACAACGATAAAAAATGTAACATTGGATGGAAATAATATTGGATATTTAGCAATATCTGAAAATGCTAATGATATTAAGTCTGCAATTGATGAAAGAAAAACTTTTATATTAAGAACTGTAATCTTTATTGGAAATGACAAAATTATGACTGAGATACATCCAAGTACTGTAACATTTGCTGGCTGTGGTGATGCTTTTGGATCTGGAGGTCGCTTCAATAGCTGCTTTATTGTTGATGTCGCCGGACTTCGCTATGCGATCGATTTTGGGGCAACATCTCTGGTTGCTCTGCAACAGGCAAATATTAAGCATTCCTCAATAGATGTGATTGTGATCTCACATATTCATGCTGATCATTGCTCAGGAATCCCGTCCATGCTTCTGGATTCTATGTTGGCCGCCAAACGGACGAAACCCCTGATTATTGCTGGCCCAAAAGATACTGAAAAACGTTTGCGTGATATGATGGAAAGTATGCTTCCTGGCAGTGACATTATGATCCCAAAGTTTGACTTGCGCTTTGTTGAGATGGATTTGCATGTGCCCAATCGGATTGGGGCGGATATGGTAGTAACGCCATATCCTGCTGTCCATACAGCCAAAACTCACCCGACCTCCCTGCGGATTGAAGCAGGTGGTAAGATTGTGGCTTATTCCGGTGATACAGCTTGGACAGAGCATGTCACCAAAGTATCTAAGAATGCAGACTTGTTTATTTGTGAGTCATATTTTTATAAAAAACCAGTCCGCTTTCACCTCAACTATCCAGAGGTAGTTGAACATTGGAATGCGTTTCAAGCCAAGAGAATTATTCTAACCCATATGGGCCCTGAGATGTTGGCTATGGCCAATCAGGTGCCCGAAGAATGCGCCTTTGACGGTCTTGTCGTAACAATCTGAACAAGAATTTGGAGTGAGTACTGTGCCTGGACAAGTCTATAAAATGTATATTGGTGGCGAATGGGTTGAGGGAGCCAGTGGCCAGACACAAGATGTGGTCAATCCATCCTCAGAACAAAGCATTGGTCGACTTTGTATGGCCGATGTCAGTGACCTTGAACGGGCGCTATCATCGGCGGAAAAAGGTCTGTTTGTCTGGGGTAAAATACCCGCATGGGATCGGGGAACTATACTTAAAGACGCCGCCAGACTAATGCGGGAGCGCAGTGCATCTATAGGGCGGATGATGACATTAGAGCATGGCAAGACACTTGCTGAATCCCAGATGGAATTAGTGCGTGCTGCGGATTTTATTGAATGGGGTGGTGAAGAGGCACGACGTATTTCTTCGCGTATGTTTGCGGCTCGTGACCCACAAGCCAATGTTATTATTGACTATGGCCCAGTTGGCGTGGTGGCAGCTTTTTCCCCGTGGAATTATCCGGTGATGCAGGCCTCTAAAAAGCTAGCAGGACTTCTTGGAGCCGGCTGCTCTTGCGTCTTAAAACCAGCGGAAGAAACTCCGATATCGACAAGCGCATTTTTGCAATGCTTGATTGATGCCGGATTGCCGAAACATGTCGTCAATATGGTTTTTGGTATCCCCTCTGAGATTTCAGAATTTCTGATCAAAGATCCCAGAGTTGCAAAGATTACCTTTACAGGTTCGGTACCGGTCGGAAAAGTTCTTGCGGCACAGGCTGGGGCACATATGAAATCGGCCACGATGGAGCTTGGAGGACACTCGCCGGTTTTAGTCTACCCAGACGTGGACCTTGACCGGGTAACCGATATTCTGGTGGCGCGTAAATTTGCAAATTCTGGGCAGGTCTGCGTGTCCCCGAACCGATTTTTTATTCATGAACTGATATTAGAAAAATTTACTGATCTATTTTGCAAAAAGGCGCAGGAAATTCAGGTTGGTAATGGGCTTGAAAGCGACGTTCAGATGGGGCCACTGGCAAATTTACGGCGACTCCAAGCGGTAGAAGCACTAGTGGCGGATGCTGTAGCAAAAGGTGCTGAGATTTTGATAGGGGGTAAACGTCTTGAACGAGATGGGTTTTTCTTTCCACCAACAGTTTTGAAATCTGTAAGTTTCGACAGCGATTTAATGACTACTGAGCCGTTTGGTCCCGTTGTCCCAATTGTGCCTTTCAAAGACGATATAGAGGTTTTGCGCTACGCAAACGCTTCGGTTTATGGCCTCGCGGCGTATATTTTCACCAATAGCGAAAAACGACAGCGGTTTCTGGCTGGAAAGCTGGAAGTTGGTACTATCGGTATTAATGATCTGCCGACACATACTGCGGATATTCCGCTTGGAGGCTGGAAGGAAAGTGGCCTTGGGGTGGAGGGTGGCGTTGAGATGACCAAAGCGTATCTGAAAAGTCAGTTTAGATACGTTTGGAACGCGTAATTATGGGGTGGAATTCGCTTCAAACAGATCACTTCAGGGGTGGAAAATGAAAATCAAAGCTGCAGTTTTAAGGGAGAGCGGCCTCCCTAAGCCCTATCGAAACAGTCGGCCATTGAAAATTGAAACCATAGATTTGGATAAGCCTGAAAAAGGGGAGGTTCTGATCGAAATAAAAGCGGCTGGTCTGTGCCATTCAGACCTGGTGGCCATTGATGGCGAACGGCCAAAACCGATGCCAATTGTACTTGGGCATGAGGCGGTTGGAACTGTTGCAGAATGTGGCCCAGGGGTGACTGCATTTGAGGTCGGCGATACGGTGGTACCTTCTTTTGTAGCAAGTTGTGGCCACTGTGAAATGTGCCGTGCAGGTCGGCCCGCCTTATGCCAACCGGCCTCTTTGGCTAATGCAGCTGGAACGCTTATCGGGGGGCATTGTCGACTGCATCAAGATGGCCAAAGCATATTTCATCATTCGGGCGTTTCGGCATTTGCCGAATTCGCAGTTTTGTCTGAGTATTCACTGGTCAAAATTTCTGATGATATCCCAGCCAAACATGCGGCATTGTTTGGCTGTGGTGTCATGACAGGGGTTGGGGCGATCTTAAATACCTCAGATATAAAGGTTGGGGATATTGTCGCTGTCATTGGACTGGGAGGCGTTGGCCTGAGCGCTGTCATGGCTGCAGCAGCTGCAGGCGCGTCAAGGATCATTGGTTTAGATATCAATCAATCAAAACTGAAAATGGCAAAGAAATTTGGGGCGACTGAGGTGTTTGATGCCAGTCTGACCGATGTTGTTTCAAAAGTTAAGCATGCCACCCAAGGGGGGGTTCACATCGCCGTCGAATCTGCAGGTGTGCCGAAAGCGTTGGAATTGGCTTTTGAGATTACTCGCGTAGGCGGCAATACGATCGCGGCTGGCTTGCCGAACCCAGAGCGTACAATCGAAATTTCGCATTTTATTTTAGGCGCCCACGAACGGAAACTACAAGGAAGCTATATGGGCAGTTGTATTCCCTCGCGGGACATTCCAAGATTTTTGGAAATGTACAAGCGGGGTAAGTTAGCGGTCGATAATCTGGCAAGCGAAACCATCCAATTAGAAGATTTGAACGAAGCCTTTGACCGAATGTCGGAAGGAAGTACTTTACGAAGTGTCTTAGTTAGATAAGAATGATTGTTCTAACTTTTCTCGTAAACCTGATGGGTTTGACAAGTTTGCTATTGTACTTAGTACGCGTGGTGCAAACTGGGTTAAACTGGGTGTTTGGACATGTTTTCAAAAGGTCGATGACCAAATCTGAGAATGTTTTCACCTTTTCAGGCACTGATCTGAGGATGTCAGTTGTTCTGCAAAGCTCTGCGGCAGTTGTAATGCTTGTTTCAGCGTGTTGCGGCATTGAAACATTGCCGTTTCGAGCAGGCCTTGCAGCTTTATTAGCCGTAGATTTGGGATCTGCACTCTTGAGTCCGCTTCTTTCTTTTGATTTGGACCCGTGGATTTTCTTGGGAATTACTTTGATTTTGTTGCAATATCTTTGTGAAATGATGCAGCCGATCCACGAGAGTTCTTTTTCACTACAGCTATCTAAATTGTTAGAACAGAACTTTGTCGTGGTTTTCTCACTTGGTGCTGTCTTAGCTTTTGTGACGCATTCTCTAAGGCATTTGAATAGTCAAGTTTCCGCAATGGCTTTTCCAGTTTCGCTCGGAATAAAGATGTTAATTGGTGGCTGCCCTGCTTCACATGAACAAGGGGTTAGGGAAAGTCCATCATGGGTCTTTACACCGTTAACCCTATGAAAAACAAAATCTGGAGAAATAGATTAAAATGACTGAACAGAAAATGTTAAAAACACCTTCTGGCGATATTCCCTGCCACCTCCTAGACATGGATGGTGTGTTAGTGCGGGGTATGACGCCGATTGTAGGGTCGGCAGAATATGTGCAGCTTCTTGTTGATAGCAGTGTTCCCTTCATGGTGTTTTCAAATAATTCCCGGTTCACCCCCGAAGTCATGGCGGATAGATTAAATAGCCTTGGCTTTGCAGTGGATAGCAGTAAAGTTTATACATCCGCCCTTACGACTGCAGAGTTCATAAACTTGCAAAAGCCAAACGCAACGTGTTTTCCAATTGGTGAAGAGGGCCTAAAGCAGGCCTTAAACGACCAGGATTTACAGTACGACGATGTATCCCCAGATTATGTAGTAGTAGGCGAGGCGATTGATTATTCTTTTCAAGAATTGACAAAGGGTGCGCAACTCGTTGCTAGTGGAGCCCGTTTTGTTGGAACAAATCCAGATACGAGTATCCCAAGTGAGTCAGGTGCAATCCCAGCCTGTGGGGCAGCATGTGCGCTGATTGAGGCCACTACGGGGGTCGCGCCATATTTTATAGGAAAGCCGAATCCGTTTATGATGCGTGCTGCTCTGGCCAAATTGGGAAAGGGCCCGTCGCATACAATTATGGTAGGTGATCGTATTGACACAGATATTATCGCGGGCATGGAATTAGGTCTGCAAACCGTTCTCGTATTGACCGGTGCTAGTACGGAGAGCTCTTTGGGAAAATATCCCTATCGGCCAGATTTAGTCGTGCCATCGCTATATCATTTGTCGGTTCACATGGGTTTCAATGAAGATTGTTGAATGCCCTCAAAATCTTATCTACTGCTGTCGCTAGAATTTGATCTGCCTTACCGTTATGCTTCCACTCTGCGGCTTGCTTCATTTATATTTCGCGACCTTTGAGATGGCTTTGCGCAGATATCTGTCGGTACCAGTCTGCCTTATGTTGCAGCGGTGGAGGACGACACTGGTCCTCTCGTCGAGTTTGCTATGGCCATGGAACAGTTTAACTCAGGGCTTCACAGATATATGTTCAGCCTATGTTGCAGACACAGGAGGGACGGTATGGAACAGTCAGCCCTAAGAGCCCGACTCAAAAGTTTATGTTTGAACTCAATGTCTTGCGATTCTCCTGGTCAGGAACCGGATGCTCGCCACCATTGCCCATGCAGTTGAACTTCC
>CAJWGN010000206.1 GCA_913031035.1 uncultured Gammaproteobacteria bacterium | reverse complement strand
TCTCGGGCGTCGGTGCCTCAGAGTGCCGCAGCGCTGCAACGAGCCTCTGCTGGTGCTATCAGCCATACCGTGCGTCCTGGCGAAACACTCTATTCAATCGCATTCCAGTATGATTTAGATTTTAGATCCTTAGCCTTGGCGAATAAACTTCGAGCACCTTTTACGATTTTCGTGGAGCAAGAGCTCAGCCTAATAGTCACTAGTTTAAGCCGTGATGCGGGCCAGAGCACAGTAAATTCAGCGGTGGGTACGGCAGTAAGTGACAATTCAGTCGCCCGCTCTCAAGGCGGGTCTTCCCGCACGGGCGGGGTTTTAAGGCAAGCAATTCAACCGAGCAACTCTGCACCCGCATGGGCTTGGCCACACGCTGGACGAATTCTCCGAGGCTTTCGTGAAGCTGACAACAAGGGTCTAGATATTGCTGGTTTACTTGGAGACTCGGTTTTCGCTGCCAGTGCTGGTGATGTTGTTTATTCTGGGAGAGGCATTCAAGGCAGCGGAAATCTCATTATAATTCGCCACAACGACCGCTATCTCAGTGCCTATGCTCACAATAGCGCAATGCTGGTTGGTGAGGGCTCCAGCGTCGCAGCTGGTGATAAAATTGCTGAAGTGGGCCAAAATTCAGCAGGGGTTTCTATGCTTCATTTTGAAATACGATTAGAAGGTAAATCGGTGGACCCGAGTGATCTGCTGCCAAGCAGGCGTTAGACTTTTCGTAGCTTTTCTTTCAAGACAGCTTTTTAATAGACCAAAATCTTCTTAAATATTCCACCCATCCCTGTCGCTATAGTATGTATTGAAAGGCGATTAGTTATGTTCTCCAGGATGGGGGACTTGCCAGTAATTTGGATCAAGGAAGAGGAGTCTGCATCATGGAATCGTTGGAGTTGGAGTTAGTAGCGAAGTCGGCCAAAAAGAAGTCTGGCAATCTCGGGAAATTACGCAAAGCAGGAGAGGGCGCTGTTAAATCAATTGCCTCTCCTAAGAACTGGGATGACTACAGCACTGCAGCCTCTCAGGAGTCAGAAAATAATCCTAACCTCGATGCTACGCGTTTGTACCTTAATGAAATAGGGTACTCGCCTTTGCTAACCGCGGAAGAAGAAGTATTTTTCGCGAGAAAAGCGTTAAAAGGGGATGGGTTAGCGCGCAAGCGTATGATCGAGAGCAATCTCCGGCTAGTCGTAAAAATTTCGCGCCGCTATGTCAACCGCGGCCTGTCGTTGTTGGATATTATCGAAGAAGGCAATCTAGGTCTGATTAGGGCTGTTGAAAAATTTGATCCAGAGAAAGGTTTTCGCTTCTCTACATACGCTACTTGGTGGATCAGACAAAATATTGAGCGAGCGATAATGAATCAGACTCGCACTATTCGATTGCCTATTCATGTTGTTAAAGAGTTAAACGTTTACCTACGGGCATCTAGAGAACTTTCTCAAAAGCTCGATCGTGAGCCAAGTCATCAAGATATAGCCGATCTGCTCGATCGTCCGGTCGCAAATGTCAAAAAAATGTTAACGCTGAATGAGCGAGTTTCTTCTGTGGACATGCCGATGACAGTGGAATCTGAAACGTCTATTCTAGAAACAGTCCCAGACACTTCTCAATCTGATCCCTGCGAGATGTTGCAAGAAAGTAATTTGCTAGAGAGTGTGGATGCTTGGCTGGACGAGCTTTCTATTAAGCATCGAGAAGTTCTTACTAGGCGATTTGGTCTTAGAGGCCACAGCACAGGGACTCTGGAAGATGTTGGCAAAGAAATAGGATTAACTCGTGAAAGAGTTCGCCAGATTCAAGTTGAAGGATTAGCCAGGCTGCGGCAGCTGATGGAAAATCAAGGCCTGTCGATGGAAAATGTGCTGGGATAAGGTTTTTTCCAGCACAGACTATCTTTGAAAAGGGAGTCTGTGCTGGGGCAGGACTAGCGCTCTAAGTGCTGTAGCTTTTCCTTTTTATCGGTCCATTCTTCGTGATCAGGCATCGGATCTTTTTTCTCGGTGATATTTGTCCATGTCTCCGCTAAGTCAGCATTGATCTGTAGAAAATCTTGCTGATCCTCCGGAAGCTCATCTTCTGCAAAGATGGCATCAACGGGGCATTCTGGTTCACATAGGGCGCAATCTATACACTCATCCGGGTGAATAACTAAAAAGTTAGGGCCTTCATAAAAACAGTCTACAGGGCATACTTCTACGCAGTCTGTGTGTTTACAAAGAATACAATTATCACCAACAACGAAAGTCATGCAGTCTATCCTCGGTACCGTTTCTTTGGGGGGGGTATTCTAGCAGTTATTTGGGTCCAAACTCCATCTAGGCCTGGGTTTTCTTCTTTAGCTCATAGAGTATCGATAGAGCTTCTTTGGCGCTGATTTCGTCTGGTTCCAGGCGTTCTAAAAATTCTACTGCAGGGTGCGGCTGGGCGTCGAACATTTCACTTTGTAAAGGCTGCAGCGACTCTTTCGGCTTGGCCTCGAAAGCCTCCGATTCAGATTCCAGTTGCATCAGTTTTTGTCTTGCTGAGGCGATTACCGAACTAGGAATTCCTGCCAATTGAGCCACTTGCAGGCCATAGCTTTGATTCGCCGGGCCCGATTTAACCGCATGTAAAAACACAATGCCATTGTCATGTTCTATAGCGTCAAGGTGAACATTTCTTATGCTGCTATAATTTTCTGGCAAGCTGGTGAGCTCAAAATAATGCGTTGCGAAGAGTGTGTATGCTCTTATTTCTTGGGCGATAAAGACGGCAGCGGCCCAGGCGAGAGAGAGGCCGTCAAAAGTGCTGGTGCCGCGACCAATTTCATCCATTAGCACTAGACTGTCGGCGCTGGCATTATGAAGAATATTAGCTGTTTCTGTCATCTCGACCATAAAGGTAGAGCGGCCACCCGCCAAATCATCGGAAGAACCAATTCGCGTAAAGATGCGATCAATAGGCCCCAGTTTTGCTGACTTGGCTGGCACGTAGCTGCCGCACAGTGAGAGCAGGACGATGAGTGCCGTCTGTCTCATGTACGTGGATTTACCGCCCATGTTTGGGCCAGTGATTATCAACATCCGAGAATCGTCATCGAGTGCTACATCGTTGCCGACAAAGCTTTCGCTAGAAACTTGCTCTACGACAGGGTGGCGGCCTCCGACAATCGAAATACCTGTGGTGTCGCTAAGTGTTGGGCAGCAGTAATTAAGATTAACAGCACGCTCTGCAAAGGATAGCAGGACATCCAGCTCGGCAATTGCCTGGGCGCTTTCTTGAAGAAGATTTAACGGGCCTGCCAAGATCTCAAGCAACTCTTCATAAAGCTGCTTCTCCCGAGCGAGAGATTTGCCTTTTGCGCTAAGGACCTTGTCTTCGAATTCTTTTAGCTCGGGAGTAATGAAGCGCTCAGCATTTTTCAGCGTCTGTCTGCGAATATACTCCGCTGGGAATTCGATTGAAGCCTGACTTTTACTGACCTCGATATAGTAGCCATGAACGCGGTTGTAGCCGACTTTGAGGGTGCTTATTCCGGTTCTTTGCTTTTCTTTGATCTCTAGGTCGATTAGAAACTGGCCCGCGTTGCTGCTGAGGTTTCTAAGCTCATCAAGTTCTTCGTCATAGCCAGACGCGATGACGCCACCTTCGCGAATCACCACCGGTGGGTTTTCTTCTATTGCTAACTGCAATCGCTCAACTTGCTCTGGATACTTGCCAATAGTCTTTGCCACGAGTGCAAGGGGTAAGCTTTTGAGTTGGCTCAACTGCTCCTGCAGGTCAGGCAACAGGGAAAGTGAGTCACGTAGAACCGCTAAATCCCTAGGTCGTGCAGAGCGAAGGCCGAGGCGAGCTAAAATCCGCTCGAGATCTCCAAGCTTTTTAAACAGGTCTCGGAGTGCCTCAAAATGGTAGTTTTCCATAAGAGCGGCTGTGATCTGCTGGCGAGAAGTGAGGACTGTATGGCTGCGCAGTGGTCTGTTTAGCCAGCGAGAAAGCAGACGACTTCCCATCGCTGTGGAGGTTGTGTCTAGCACGGATAGTAATGTGTTGGTTTTGCCACCCGTTAAATTGGTATCAATTTCAAGATTACGGCGACTTGCTGCATCCAAAATGACGCTGTCGCTTAAATGTTCGACTTTTAACGTTTGAATATGAGGCAGGCTCGATTGCTGAGTCTCCCGCGCGTATTGAATCAGGCAGCCGGCAGCGGCGATTGCAGCAGGAACATCCATGCAATCGAACGCGGATAAGTCCCGAGTGTTGAAATGTTCAGTAAGGGTTTTGATGGCGTTCTGAACATCGAATTCCCAGCTTGGGCATTTTTGTTTGGCAGGATGTGAAATAAGTTGATGAGCGCTGGTTAAGGAATCCTCTATTAAAATTTCAGCGGGTTTGATCCGTTCGATCTCATCTAACAAGGATTGGGTATTGTCTACCTCGCTCAATACAAAGCGCCCACTGCTAATATTCATCAATGCGATGCCGTAGCCTGGGTCTTCCGAGTTGCCGCCAGTTTTGCGTGAAATGGCCAGCAATCCATTTTCTCGGCCAGCATCCATCAAGGCCTCATCACTCACAGTGCCCGGGGTGATTACTCTCACCACTTGTCGCTCTACCGGTCCTTTGCTTGTTGCGGGGTCTCCGATCTGTTCGCAAATTGCCACAGATATACCGGCTTCGACTAGCTTGGCTAGATAGCGGTCGGCTGCATGGTAAGGGATTCCACACATGGGTATAGGCTCGCCGTCTGATTTGCCACGAGCTGTTAAGGTGATTCCTAAGATTGCAGCGGCGTTTTTTGCATCATCAAAAAAGAGCTCATAAAAATCTCCCATTCGATAAAACAATAGATTATTTTTATGCTGGGCTTTGATGCGTGAAAACTGCTGCATCATTGGAGTAGGCTGTGTTTTTACCTTGCTATTCATAAAGCGGGTTTACTATACGTGGCTAATATATGGATGATTCATATTTTTCTGGCACTTTTTGCAAGGCCGTGAAACTCATTGAATAGCATATGATTGAACAATGAAGCGTAACTAATTTGGGTGGTGCCCTGTTTGAGGTAAAGACCTGCATAATTTAAGGGAGAATGAAATAGTCTGCTTGGCAATGTTACGTGGAACGCTTGCAGAGAGCTGGCTAATTTGCCCAAAATTCCTGAGCTAGACATCCTTGAAATGCACGGCGAGGAACTCGAAGATGCAGCGTGGAAGTACTAACACATCGTCAAGCACTACGACAAACTGATTCACGATTGGATCTTCAAACAGGAGTTGTCTAATCAAGGCAGTGATGTGATTGACTACTATAGAGGCCTCTACACTATCCTATGCGAAGAGACTGTCTACTCCATCACCATGATTATATTCCTACCTTGCTTTTGGTACTACGGACTCAAAGATATCGGAGCATGGATCCTAAGAAATACCATTATGAGGCTTGTCAAACGCCATTGAAAATCTATATACATTCTACTCAGATACATAAATTCAATTTCCGGGGTTTTGGGGTTTTGGGG
>CAJWGN010000205.1 GCA_913031035.1 uncultured Gammaproteobacteria bacterium | reverse complement strand
ACTATACGCTCCCTATCATGGCAAAAGCCTTGCCGCAGACTAATCAGCTCAGTCTGGGTTCGCCTTAGCTGAGACAACAGATAAAGGCTTATTACTGAGACATTCAGTGCCAGCAGCATGAAGAAGAAAGATTCATTTAAATAGGTTGTCATAGTCATCTCCTTGACCAAATAAAAAGCAATTCCCTTGCTTATAAAAATTCCATTATTCTAAAACCAAACCCCAAATTTAACGCCAATCAGAAAGCCTTGCTCGAAGCCTTAACGCCGCTTGACTGTGAATCTGACTGACACGGGATTCACTAACGCCGATAACCTCGCCGATTTCTTTGAGGTTTAACTCTTCATCGTAATAAAGCGCTAACACCAATTTCTCACGATCAGGCAGCCCATCAATTGCTTTCGCCAAATGGGCTTTAAAAGTAGACCTTTGTAATCCGTCACACGGACCTGGAAGATCCCCTACGGCCGTTTCTATAGCCGAGTCATCACCCTCCATCACATCATCGAAGCTAAACAAACGACTTCCTGACGCGTCTTGAAGAATAGCGAAATAGGCATTGAGATCAATGTCCATTTCTTTAACTATGTCCTGCACTTTCGCATCCTTGCCCGTTCTTGCTTCGATAGCCTTTATTGCTTCCGCTACCTTTCGTGATTTACGGTGAACCGATCGCGGCGCCCAATCACCTTTTCTAACTTCATCAAGCATTGAGCCTCGAATTCTGATACCTGCATAAGTTTCAAAACTCGCGCCTTTTGTGACATCATATTTTCTAGACGCCTCGAGCAAACCAATCATTCCTGATTGAATAAGATCGTCAACTTGTACGCTCGCAGGCATACGAAGTAGTAAATGGTGAGCTATTCGCTTAACCAATGGCGCATAACGGATTACGACCTCATCAAGATTTTCATCTTTATCGTCACCCTCTGTTTGAACATTGTCGTAAACGGAAGCCCCAGTTGCTGAAGTCATTATCAGTCATCCCGATTTATTGTAGTACTAATCGCTCCACAAAAAACTCAAGGTGTCCTCGCGGTTGGTCCAAAATCGGCCACTCGCTGACAGTCCTAGCCAGTTTTCTGTAAGCAATAGATGATTTGCTTCTGGGAAATTCTTTGATCGCAGCCTTTTGTTTTTTTACCGCTTTTCGCACAAAGTCATCGAAAGGAATTTCACCCGCATACTGCAAGTTGATATCCAAAAATCGATCAGTTACATGCGTTAGCTTTTTGAACAGGTTTCGGCCTTCCGTATCCGACCTAGTCATATTGGCTACCACTCTAAACTTAGACATTTGATAGTCACGGCTCAGAATTTTTATCAATGCATATGCATCAGTTATGGAAGATGGTTCATCACAAACCACCAATAATACTTCCTGAGCAGCTCGAACAAAACTTATTACAGAGTCCGAGATACCTGCGGCAGTATCAATAACAAGAACATCCATGGATTCACCAAGGCCGTTGAAGGCGTTGATTAATCCGGCATGTTCATGCGCGCCTAATGATGCAAGCTCCTGTGTGCCAGACGATGCTGGTATCACTTTTATGCCCCCAGTTGCTTCAATTAAGATGTCCTGTAATTCACAATCCCCTGCCAGAACATCCGCAATATTTCTTTTTGCTTTAACTCCTAGTAATAGGTCGACATTTGCCAACCCTAGATCTGCGTCCATCAGAACTACACGCTTACCAAGCTCAGCCAAACCCAAACTAAGATTTACTGAGAGGTTTGTCTTACCAACCCCTCCCTTGCCGCCCGTAACCGCAATCACTTGTACTTGCTGTCCCTCTTTCATCCTTGAACCTATCTCCTTGGTTAGACGCTTGCGCTAACGCTCTGCTCCTGCAAAGCACTAATTCCTGTCAAACTCACACCGTCTCGCGTATTTCCCTTTTGCTAGCGTTTAATTGAACGGAACTAAATCCTGCAACCACCTGATCTTTTGTAATCGAGCGCTGTCGAGACAACGCGACCGCCCTACTTATCAAATTATTCGATTCGCCAATAGCTATGTCGTCAGGAATCGACTGCCCATGTGTCGTATAAGCCACTGGACACTTCTGAGACATTAACAAACCGAAACTTTCACCAAGACGGACCGCTTCATCGGTCTTAGTGAGAATTGATGCTACCGGTTGCAGAGAAGAGAATGCCTTCAGTTCGGCAGCCTGAACCTGTGCCTGACTAGTTGTACTCAACAGTAAGACAGGATTTAGCCGATCTCTTAGATCCGCTAACTGCTTTCGCTGTATCTCGAAGCTCTTGTGATTAACACTGATTCCAGCGGTATCGATTAGCACAAGTTTCTTATGTCTTAGTGCATCTAACAAAGATTCCAGCGTGTTGCTCTCATCCACGGCTTGTACGCTTATCCCTAAAATTTTGCCATAGGTTCGTAGTTGTTCATGAGCGGCTATCCGAAACCTGTCAGTTGTTATGAGCGCAATTGAATCTGCGCCGTGATCAAGAACATATCGAGTTGCCAATTTACCAATGGTTGTGGTTTTACCAACCCCTGCCGAACCCAAAAATGCGAACACACCGCCGTCTTCGATTAAATCCTTGCCTAGTATTGGCAGCGCAGCACTGAAATTAATTAGGCAGTGCTGCCACGCGGTCCTTATATCCTGATTAGGTGTCAGCGACGCCAGCAAAGGAGATATCTGTTCTGAATCCAAACCTATAATTCGAAGCCTCTCCCATAGCTTTGCATTAACAGGCGATTTAATGGAGTAGTTTTCCCAACCTTGTTGATCCATCCAATTTTGCAACAAACTGGCTATACCGCCGAGTTCGTTATGCAGTGCCGAGTGCTCTTCTTCGAAACCGCTTATTGAATTTAGATACCAAGGCGTTTCCATGGATGCTTGACCATTACTCTGACTGCGCTTGTTCAAGCTACTGTCTTTATCTAGATCGCAATCACCGGAAAAAGCACCGCCACTCATACCACCAGCATCCGCTGATGCGCTAACTTCAACACCATCCACCAACTTTCGAGTTGACAAAATAATGGCTTCCTCGCCCAACTGGGCGCGAATTGTCTTCATAGCTGACCGCATGTCACTTGCGTAAAACTTTTTGACTGCCATGCCTGGCATGCTCCCTTTTTACTTAACTCAAAACATCCGTTTAAATCGTTATTGGCCTAACAAGTCTGTCAGGCTTCACTTAAATCGATTTTTCTACATCATTTGCCTAAACTTAGCTCTTGATCTGTCCGCCTACCTTATTGATCGGACTAGGTGCGTGATCCTGCACTAGCAACTACCGTGACTTGTTTATTGTCAGGAATTTCCTGATAAGACAATACGTTCAATCCGTCAATGGTATAGCGCACAAATCGACTTAACATCGGTCGCAATGGCGCAGCTACCAGCAGTACCGCAGGGTCGCCAGACACTTCCTGTTTCTGTGCGGCGTCAACAAGAGACTTTTGAAGTGACTCGGCCAGATTCGGCTCAATAGTCATCCCGCTTTCTTGTTCAACTCCACTTTGAATGGACTGCTGCACAGACTTAAGCAATAATTGTTCCAATCTGCTATCAAGCGTGATCACGGGCAGCTCAGACCGCTCACCGTAGATACTTTGGACAATTACGCGGTTCAACGCAATTCGGGTAGCAGCAGTCAAAGTGACAGAATCTTGACTCTTTTCCCCGGCGGCCGCCAAAGTTTCAGCGATTGTTCGCATATCGCGGATCGGAACCTGCTCTGATAACAAGCTCTGCAATACTTTAAGCAGCACATTTGTGTTCACTGACCCTGGAAGCTCTTCGGCCAGTTTAGGTGAGTGTTTTGCCAACAAACTCAATAGCTGCTGAACCTCTTCGTGACCAAGGATTTCATGAGAATGAGATTGCAGAATGCTATTCAAATGAGTGGCAATAACCGTGCTTGCGTCGACCACCGTGTAGCCCAATGATTCGGCTTGATCCTTTTGTGATTTTTCGATCCATAAGGCGTCTAGTCCAAAAGCAGGATCCTTGGTTTCCAAGCCCTGCACTTTACCGTAAACCTGCCCTGGATTTATCGCCATATCCCGCTCTGGAAACACTTCAGCGCTGCCAACATTCACACCAGACAAACTGATCTTATATTCATTCGGTGTAAGATCTAAATTGTCTCGAATGTGAACCGATGGAATCAGAAAGCCTAAATCTTGAGATAGCTTTTTACGAATACCTTTTATCCGGCCAAGCAATTCTCCTCCCTGCGCTTTGTCCACTAATGGGATAAGCCTATACCCAACCTCTAAACCGATAGAGTCAACCGGCATGACATCTTGCCAATCGAGTTCATCGCTGTCAGCCGCTGGCGCGCCATCTTGGCTATTGATGCTTTCAGGCTCTGGCTCTTCAAGTCGCGAATCAGCGACTGCAGGATTAAAGCGTGCGATATAGTAAGCTCCGGCAGCGGCAAGCAAGGCCAATCCGATAAATGCTACGTGGGGCATGCCAGGCACTATACCCATGACAAACAGAATACCTGCAGAAACACCCAATGCACGGGGACCAGCAAACATCTGGCGAACAACCTGAGCCCCCATCATTTCTGATGAGTTATTGCGGGTCACCATAATTGCCGCAGAGGTAGAAAGCACAAGTGCAGGAATCTGGGCTACCAGGCCGTCGCCAATTGTCAATAATGCGTAGCGTTCGGTAGCTGCTGCAAAGGTGAGCTGATATTGCATCATGCCAATGGCTAGGCCGCCTACTAAATTGATGACCAATATGAGTATTCCTGCAATCGCATCACCCTTAACAAACTTACTAGCACCGTCCATAGCACCGTAAAAATCTGCTTCTTGGGTAATATCTAAGCGCCTGGCGCTCGCTACCTCTTGGTCAATAACACCCGCATTTAAGTCGGCATCCACTGCCATCTGTTTTCCGGGCATAGCATCCAAGGTGAAACGTGCACTCACCTCCGCGATCCGGCCCGCACCTTTGGTGACAACAACAAAGTTTATGATTATCAGAATAATAAATACGATGAGACCTACGGCATAATTACCACCGATAACTACTTCCCCAAAAGACTCGATCACCTTACCTGCCGCGCTGCCTCCTTCATGCCCTTTCAACAGAACCACTCGAGTTGACGCCACGTTTAAGGCCAACCTTAGAAGCGTAGCGACTAAAAGAATTGTCGGGAATACAGCAAAGTCCAAAGGCCTCATTGCGTAAACCGACACACACAATACGACAAGAGCAATAGTAATGTTTAGAGTGAAAAATATATCTAATAAAAAGGGAGGCATTGGCAATGTCATCATTGCCAATATGATTAGTAGCAATGCAGGAATTCCCAGATTGCCTCGCGTCAAATCGCGAACGTTTCCTAACAATACGCCTTTGTCCATATTTGCGCCGTAAGCCATTATTTTACCTTCTAGCCCTATCCTTGGGCATCGCGTTTTCTAATTTGTATAAGCTAATCTAGATCAAACCCTACTTACTTAATCATGTCGAAGCTCAATCCCGTGCTTACCCGGCATATTAACGTCGGAACAAACGAGG
>CAJWGN010000204.1 GCA_913031035.1 uncultured Gammaproteobacteria bacterium | reverse complement strand
GCAAATTCGTTGGTTTTGGCGCGTTAAAGGCTTTGCCAATGCCAGAAAGAGGGTTGGAATAAATAATTCCTGAATTAACCGCAAATACCATGATTTCATTAACCCAACGGCACAGCTTTTTAACGGTCTCGAGTTTCTTGTCGTTTGCTAGCGGTCTAATAGCTGAAATGGCTTCCACTGCGTTCACTTTGGAGATGGGCCGCTTCCCAATTTTAGGGATAATGTATTTTTCTAACCGATTCTTGATCTTCTTGTAATACACTTCTGAGATTTCAGGCTCTTTCAATTTGAGCCAATTACTGTATACGTTTTCAAAAGTATTTGCGTGAACTTCGGCCTCTTTGTTAAATTCTTCTATGCGGTGTTCTCGAGGGTCAATGTGATCAGAGAGAAGAGTGTTGTATTCGTCTCGAATAGTTCGGGCTTTAGCAAGCGTGATAGAGGGTAGGATGCCTATGCTAATGTTGGAGCGTTTTTTTGTATAAGGCTTTTGGTAGTTAAACAGCCAGAGCTTAGTGCCGTTTGGCTTGACGCGAAGATATAGACCTTTGCCGTCAGCTAAGTTGTATTCTTTGGCCTGATGCTTTGCTCTGCTCACCTGAGTAGATGAAAGTGGCTTCGTGGTCTTTGGCATTGTAGCTAGCTCGTTCAACTTTCAAAAATGTTACAACGAGTGTTACATGGCGTCATGGATGGTGCAAGACATCCGTGCACAGTGATAGACTATAAAGAAAGGGTAAAGCTAGAGATTTAAAGGCTTGTAAGACGGTGATAGATATTGCGAGAGATGGATGTGGTGCCCAGAAGAGGACTTGAACCTCCACGCCCTTGCGAGCACTAGCACCTGAAGCTAGCGTGTCTACCAATTCCACCACCTGGGCATTTTTCGCTTACCTGATGTTCAGCTGCACATCGTCTACTATTCTTATTCCGTTCAACAATCGTAGCTTGTTGAGCCAGCTAAGTGGGGCGCACTTTAGCTCTGCCTTAAGGCTCTGTCAACTCAGCATTCTAACTGCCATAATAAAGTAATAAGCTGCTAAATCGGTCCATAAATATTAGAGAGCGAGCCATGTTAACAATAAAGCCAATCGATGCCCCTTGCGGCGCAGTTATTGTCGGTGTTGATTTAAGCGCTGGCCTTGCCGCGGAAGAAATAGCTGAAATTCGCAGTGCCTGGCTTGAATATCATGTTTTGGTGTTTCCAGAGCAGGAATTGAACAACGCAGATATTGAGCGTTTTGTCCTGAGTTTTGGGCGCTTTGGTGAAGATCCTTTCTTTGATCCGATTAAAGGCCATAATCACATTGCTGCGATTCGCCGTGATGCTGATGAGAAAACTCCTTTGTTTGCAGATAATTGGCATACCGATTGGAGCTTTCAAGTAAAACCTCCTATTGGCACCTGTCTGTACGGCATTAAGATTCCAGCCAGCGGGGGCGATACGCTGTTTGCAAATCAGCAGCTGGCATTTGCCAAGCTGCCGGCTGATTTCAAAGCTCGAATCGAGCATCTAACCGCAATCCATTCGGCCGCATCCGCCTACTCTCCCGACGGGCTCTATAGTGACAAATTGGAAAGCAATGCCGGTCGCAGCATGGATATCGTCGTCTCTGAGGAGGCCAGAGAAACTCAAATTCACCCTCTTATCAGGCCGCACACCGAAACAGGCAAGCCCGCGATTTATTCAACGGCTGGTTATATTCAAGGCTTTGTTGAGTTGGGCGCCGATGAAAGTAAGGCTTTGTTAGCGGAGCTTTATGCTTACCAAGGTTCCGCTGAATTTGTTTACAGGCACAAGTGGGAGAAGAATATGCTGGTGCTCTGGGACAATCGAAGCGTGCTGCATAAGGCCACCGGCGGATATGATGGCCATGACCGATTGCTTCACCGTGCGACGATTTCTCAAGTTGACTAAGCCCTCACTGTGCGGAAAACCGCTGTCACAGACATATAGCAACTCTGGGTGTATAATGAACCTTTATTAATTCACGTACCTAATTAACATCAATTAATGCCAAAAACCCAGCCCCCAAAAGACCCGTTCGCTAAGCGCGAATCAGATAACTACGCTAATCCTGTCGCGAGTCGCGAATTCATCCTTGAGCAACTTGAACTAATCGGCGAACCGGTTGGGCTAGAGCAGCTTGTGGTTCACTTGAAAATAACCGACGAGGAGCAGATTGAAGGTCTGCGACGGCGCCTTATTGCAATGAGCCGAGATGGCCAAATCATAAGCAATCGACGCGGGGTTTATGGACTTGCCTCCCTTATGGAGTTGATCAAGGGTCGCATTCAAGGTCATAAAGATGGATTTGGCTTTTTTATCCCCGAGGGAGGAGGCGATGATTACTTCTTAAGCCCCAGGGAAATGGACCGCCTTTTCGATGGTGATAAGGTCCTTGCGAGGCACATAGGTTTCGATAGCCGTGGCAGAAAGGAAGGTACGATAGTTGAGATTCTGGAGCGTCGCTATTCTCAAATAGTAGGCCGCTTTTATCATGAGCAAGGCTTCGGTATCGTGGTGCCAGACAGCAAGCGTATTCCTCACGAGATTTTAATTCCTGAGGCCCAGATAGGGTCGGCTAAGGACGGCGAGTTTGTCGTGGCCGAGCTTACTGAGTATCCAGCTAAGCGTAAAAAAGCGGTTGGCAAAATCGTAGAAATTCTTGGTGATGTGACAACCCCGGGCCTGGAAATTGACATGGCGGTCCGCAGTCATGATATCCCTCATGAATGGCCAAAGGCAGTTAAAAAAGAAACCTCACGCTTTTCTGACGAGGTTGGGGATTCTGAATTTCAGGATCGATTTGATCTTCGCCAGACTCCATTCGTTACAATTGATGGCGAAGATGCAAAAGATTTTGATGATGCTGTTTTTGCAGAAAGTAAAAAGTCCGGTGGCTGGACTTTGTTCGTTGCCATTGCTGATGTTTCAAATTACGTAAAAATAGGCAGCGCACTTGACGATGAGGCGATAAACAGAGGTACCTCCGTTTATTTTCCCGGTCACGTCATTCCTATGTTGCCCGAGAAGCTGTCTAACGGGCTTTGCTCACTTAAACCAAAAGTAGATCGTCTTACCCTTGTGTGTGAAATGCAATTTGCCAATACTGGTGAAATGGAAGGTTACGATTTTTATGAGGCAGTAATTCATTCTCATGGTCGCCTCACGTACACTGAAGTTGCAGATATGCTGCAACCGGCAGAAGGCGAGCTAAGAGTAAGTGTTCAAGAAAAGCTATTGAAGCGTTATGACTCACTCATACCTCATCTAAAAGATTTATATTCCCTCTACCAGGCTCTGCGTAGCGTGCGTGACAAAAGCGGTGCTATGGATTTCGAGTCCACCGAGACCCGCATCGTATTTGGCGAAAATAAAAAAATTCGAGAAATCGTACCGGTTGAGCGCAACGAGGCTCACAGGCTAATCGAAGAGTGTATGTTGCGAGCCAATGTGGCGGCAGCTCGGCTCTTGGAAGAAAAAGAATTGCCGGCTCTTTATCGCATCCACGAAGGTCCAAATCCGGACAAGCTTAAGAACCTCCGAGACTTTCTTAAAGAAATAGACATGTCTTTAGGTGGTGGCGAGAAGCCTGAGCCTATGGATTATCAAAAAGTGTTGGCTCAAATGGCTGGCCGTGCAGATAAGCATCTGCTGCAAACTATGTTAATTCGTTCCATGATGCAGGCGGTTTACCAGCCAGAAAACGTCGGCCACTTTGGTCTAGGTTATGAGGCTTATACTCACTTCACCTCGCCAATTCGTCGCTATCCTGACTTGCTAGTGCACAGAGCTATTCGCTACTTAGTGCGAAATAAAAAGGGCAAACATCTTAAGCGGCATAAGGCCGCTAAGGGCATAGATAAAAAGTCTATATACCCGTACGAGATGAAAGATATGATTAGTTTTGGTGAGAACTGCTCTACTGCCGAGCGTCGCGCTGATGCTGCTAGCTATAGTGTTATTGATTGGCTTAAGTGCGAGTACATGCAGGATCATGTCGGAGAAGAGTTCACCGGCACTGTTGCTTCGGTCACCAGCTTCGGGCTTTTTGTAGAATTGAATGACATCTATATAGAAGGCTTGGTCCATATCACTGAGCTAACTAATGACTATTACCATTTTGATCCGGTCCGTCACTGCCTTGAGGGTGAGCGAACTCGTAAGGTTTATCGTCTCGGTGATACCGTAGATGTTCGCGTGGTACGGGTTAACCTTGACGAAAAGAAAATTGACTTACAAATGCAGGATTCACGAGCCGCTGTGCCGGGTACGAAAAAATCCGGCACAAGAGATGCGCTGCGCACCGGCAAGGTTGGTAAAGGCAAGGATTCAGCAAAGAATAGCGACTCAGCTAAAGGTGGTGCTTCTCGCAGATCTAAAAGTGGTAAAAAAGCGGTTGGTGCTAGTGATGGTCGGGCGCCTTTGAAAAAAGCTGGTTCGTCGCAATCTAAACCAAATGCTCGATCAAAACCAAGCTCTCAGTCAAAACCAGACCGCGCTGCCAAGCCCAGCAAAGCAAACTCAGGGAGTGGAGCCACGACCACTCCTCAAAAGGCCGCTTCGAAAAAGACGACGGCAAAGAAGAGGAGTGTCAGTAAAAAGGCTAACCCCGGAGCTGGAGATAGATCCAAAGGCAAAAACTCAGCAGCCGCATTAACAGCTACCCCCGGGACGACAAAAGCCAAAAAGCGGGCAAATCGTTCCGGCGCTGCCAAGAAAAGAGTTAAGGCTAAAGCCAAGTTAACTGACTAATAATCGCGTTAAATGGCCCGGCAACCAAATTAAACGAAGTATCGAAATAAGCAGAGCATGATTTAATGAAAGAGTGGGTAATAGGAATTCATGCAGTATCTGAACTGCTTCGGCAGCGTCCGCAGGAGATTGTTGCTTTAGTTCTTCAGTCAGGTTCGGCCAACAAGCGGCTCGATGAAATTAAATCCGCTGCCGTTGCCGCTGGCGTGCAGATTACGGAATCTGATAAGTCCCGCTTTGAAAAGCAATTTAAAGGTGTTCATCAAGGCGTGGCAGCTCAGCTGCAGAGTAACGACACGGCTTTAGATGAAAAGCAGCTATTAGCATTGCTCGATAGGATAGAAGGCGACAAGCTATTACTGGTGCTTGATGGCGTCACTGACCCTCACAATTTAGGCGCCTGCCTGCGCACTGCCGATGCGGCAGGAGTCCATGCTGTGGTGGTTCCGAAGGACAGATCGGCTCCGCTTAATGAAATTGCTAGAAAAGTCGCCTCTGGCGCCGCTGAAACGGTGCCTTATGCAGTGGTGACAAATCTAGCACGTTGCCTAGAATCCTTAAAAGAGCGAGGTATCTGGTTGGTGGGGACATCTGATAAAAGTGAGACTACTCTTTATCAGCAAGACTTAACCGGCAATCTGGCCTTAGTGATGGGCTCTGAGGGAAGCGGGTTGCGCAGGCTGACCCGAGATTGCTGTGATCATGAGATATCCATTCCCATGTCCGGTGAGCTTAGTAGCCTTAATGTATCTGTTGCCACAGGTGTTTCATTGTTTGAGGCCGTCCGCCAGCGCCGCTAGACACTATACCTT
>CAJWGN010000203.1 GCA_913031035.1 uncultured Gammaproteobacteria bacterium | reverse complement strand
TGATTTAAAGACCCGGTTTGCTTTTGAGTCCGGGTTTGACCGCGTCGCGTCTTCTGCTAGAACCTACTTTCCATAACAGCTTGTTGTGGAAAGTATTTTCCCTGTTTCAACATTGAAAAAATGGGGATGAAACCCTCAAAACAACGTAAGCTGAGACGGTTTTTGCTGCGACGGGGGCCTGACACGTGCACCGTGATAGCTTTGCGAGAGCTGATACTGCCGGTCAGTAAAAAATAATACCTGGACATGTCCAGTTTCAGGCACACAAGAACCAATCTTGGCAGCAAT
Organism: uncultured Gammaproteobacteria bacterium; assembly: GCA_913031035.1. Lineage (GTDB taxonomy): Bacteria > Pseudomonadota > Gammaproteobacteria > Pseudomonadales > Pseudohongiellaceae > UBA9145. The sequence continues at coordinate 5,306 of CAJWGN010000203.1, read as the reverse complement.
CGAATCAGCTTTTTCTTTAGAATATGCATGACGCAAATATACCGAAAATTGAACCATCTGAAAACCCATATCGAGCAGATCATTGCGAAAATGGCTCGCCTTTTGACGCTCTACTTTTGTAAGAGTTGGTAAGTCAAACAGAGCCCATACCCACATAATTTTATACCTCGAAAGTTGAATTATTTTCTGTTCAGTCATTAGCCAAATCCCTAGACGGCAGAAGTTGTGATGGAAAGTTGAGATTAACTTTGCCATTTTCAAAACTTTGGGCAGTGCTTTGAGCCAACCGCACTAAAATTTGTGAAAGTGGTGAGTGACCGTTTTGCGTAATAAAGACAGCACTCAGGCACTCAACTATCTGAGCACGAGATTCGTCTACCGTGGTGACCCCGTCCATCAGTAATTCGTAGACACAAAGGTCAATGGTTGGCCGGAACGGCTCCATCAAGTCATCCGCTAATGATAGCGGATCACCGCCGCTTTTATGATGTACCGATAGCGAAGGGTGCAAACCAGATGAAACAATCGCGCGTGCTGTTGCGGCTCTTAGTACCGCGTATCCGTAGTTTAACATTGCGTTTGCGCCAGTTAAATTACGGTCTCTTCTGAAATTTTTTCCAAAAAGCAGTGGCCAATAGGCCTGTGCAGCCATTCCTTCTCGATTGTCAGGATCACCAGAACGAACCGCATAAGATAATCTTTTCACACGATCCGATGGAATGCCGATCCGGTCTAAAACAGCTGCTTGCGCTGCTATTTTATGCCGGACAAGTCTTGCCCAGACTTGCTTTCGCACTGGCTTAGATGCAGCCAACTGGAATGCCATCTGATAAGTTTGTTGTTGATGCGCGGTTAGAGGTAACACCACGGCAACGGGAGCATAGTTTGCTCCAAGTATCATCACAGGTACGTTGTTATACGCTAAATGCGCAAGCGCTGAATTAGACCACATCAAACCCTGCGAAGATACAAGGATCGCATCCAAGTCATCTAGTTCAGCTCGTCCGATTTCTGTTCCATGTTCTCGGACAGAAAGAAATCCTCGGGACTTATGCACCGTAAGATTGTCTCGGTTTAGTTCAAGTATCCTTCCAACCATTTGGCCCTCCAAAAATGAGGCCCGTTAGATTTACCTACCTAGTCTACACTTTGCCGTGTGGAATTGTGTGCAACCGCCCCAACTCGTCAACTCGCACTCTTCGGGCGCGACGTAATCTTTGTTTTTCAAAACCTGCCAGATCCCAGCGAAAAATATCCGTCTTATCATTGTGGCGATCATTCAGCTTTCCTGCATCATTTATACCGCACAAGTAGATACGGTTATTTGATGGCGCCAGGCGCACAACCCGTTTCACCGCATTACTTCCAGAAACTATTTCACCCCGGTCATCATCCCAATCGAATAATTGTATGGTATCACCTTTGTGGAGGCGCATAACAAAGCGACCTTGCGGCCAGATATCCAGCCATTTTTTTGCCTGTCCGGCATTGGCGTCCCAAACAGTCAAAGCATGGCCATGCCAGCGATTATCAGACTCAATTATATCAACGGAATGGACTTCGCCCGGTGCATAGAATTTATAGGGCTCTCCCGCCTTATTATATACTGGTGTCGCAGAAGCCTCTGCTTTGATAATTCTCAGCCTGTGATTGCCTGTCTTGTTGGCCCAACTAGCTAATAAGCTAAGGCGGATCTTGTCAGCTTCGGTCTTTTTGAGGCCTGCCTTACCAGCGGGTTTAGTCGCATTCTCTAGATCCAGACGTAGTTTAGGATCGCGAATTTGTTTAATTTCTTTCTCGCTTAGAGACGTTGTTGGTTTGCGAACAACCACATTGCCGATAGTTAGGTCAGCTTGATTTTCTGGCAGATCACGGATAAGGCCCATTGCGGTGTCTTCGTGAAGCCGCCCACTGGTTTTTGACGGTTTTATAGGGTCAGCACTACCGTGTTTTGCCCTATGACTGACGTTAATGTTATTGACCGCCATCATGACAGTATTGCGAAAGTCTGGGAATGGTTCTGGTGGACTTGGTAATACTCGCGACAATGTTTGAGCACCAATAGTTTTTGCATTGTCCTGTAGGCGCTTTATCATGGCTCTGTCGATCACACCGATCACTGCAGCATCCACGGCATGGTGTCGGTGATCGCTTCGATCTTTACGATTATGATCACCCAGGTTAACGGCCCAACGGTGCCGGAGCATTGCGGTCATTTTGCCGGGCAGCATCCAAACATGTTCACGTTGTTTGCCATCTGAGTCAGTTTTATCAAACAGTGCCTCTGAATAAGCACGTACAACTTTTGACAAATAGCCTGTGGCGTGAAGCTGCCGATCATCAAAGCTTTTTTGTTCTTCAAAAATTTGCATTGCGTCAGGCAGAAAACGCCATGCCTTATTTCTGGGCAGATGCTTGGTGCGCTGAACCATTTCCTGTTGGTCAAAGAGACCTATCGAGGCAGCATCACCCGGGGACAGCTTACCCTTTTTGCTATTTTCGTCCCTAAAAGCCAATGTTTTATTGGCAGGACTGTCGTCAAACGTCTCTGCGAACGGCAAAATATGCTCAATCTCGACGGAATCCGTATGTAATTCTGTTAAGCATATTTGGCGGCCTGAAAATGGGCTGCACCGATCGGCCGCAGTTTGTCCAAGCTCTTCCCAAAGTCGCATTTTCAAAAAACGGTCCCCAACTTTTTGACCTGGCTTTAATAAATCTGCTTTTTCTAAATCTTCACGAAACCGGTCGTTACGGTCAGTGTTGAATTTGATCATTTTTTGTATTTCATCTTTTTCTTTGGGTGATTTGTTGAGATCTCGCGCAGATTCCAGAATAATCTCTTCAGGTTTTCCGTAATGATGGATGAGCATATTTATGACTCGACGAAACTGTCCCAGTGCAATGTGTACGGTGGGGTTTGTAATTTTTCCCAAGCGTTTATCTGTTGGGTCTTCTAGATTGCCGGTCCCATTCCCGATCATTCGTTGTAGCACTGGTACTTCATTATATCGTGGCAGATTAGGCAGGCCATTATCTTGTCGAAAATCACTATGATTAATATCCACTTCAGCCAATATGGGTGCACGCAGAACTGCTTGTGAATAATCGATGGTATCGCTGCGCATTTCAGTGACAAGTGCCTCTGCGACTTCTTTACAGAAACGGATGTGGCCCTCAGGCAAGCGAACTTTTTCAATTTCTTCTACCTGTGCCTCAGTAAGATTTAGTGTCTTTTCCAACCAATCGAACAAATCTTCAGAGGTTTCGCTTTCTGTGATTTTATAAAGAATATCTTCACGCGTGGTCTGATCATATGTTAACCACTCTTCTTTAAAGGGCCCTGGTTTTTTAACAGTTCCTATCAAAGCTGCACTAACTTGATTAAAGTGCAGTTCTTTCAGCCCGCCAGTTTGCAGGTTGATCTCGTCATTCGACCCCAACTTCAGTATCCGCCAAACTTTGGTCCAGGTCAGCTTCATTCCACTGTTTAAAGCATCAAAAAGAACGGTTCTGATTTCCTGGTCCAAAGGTTTCTCAACAGAGTCCCGGATAATTCGTATATTTGCGAGCTGCTGAAGAATAATAAATTGTTGGGCCGCAGGGTGCCATCGTGGCAAACGGTCTTTAGTTGGAAAAAACGTACATCTGCCCGGTAGAACCGGCTTCAAATCACGTTGGTAAAAAATAGTATAATTCCGTAACCGCTCACACAGCTCATCTGTCAGCTCGGGGTGATACTTTTTTTGTAAATTCCATATTGTATCAAATTCATGTAAAAGCATGTTTCGAGTTGGATAGAATTCATAGTGCTTAGTTGCATTTTCACCCAAAGCACGAACTCTAACACCCTCACCTGATTGTAATCGCGACCAGAGGTAAGAGCCATACGTCCTATGATTTTCTAACTTATTACGCAGGGCAATGTTCGCGGATTTTATCAGCCCAGTATCATCATCTGGCTTGTCAGTTTTTCGATTACTTTTAAAACCCCTATGTTTTGACATGTGCCAGAATGCTCTGCCTAGCTCATAAAGTGAAACTTTCTCAAAAGCGGCCTGACTTCGAACTAGGTATGGATTACAATTGAATAGTAGGTCTCGGGCACGACCTTTTGGTGGCATCAGATCCGCATTTTCTAAATCCTTAAGTAATTGATTGCGCCGCGCTAAACGGCGATCAATTTGTCTGCGCTGTGCGCGTGGTTGCCTCCGCTTTGCAGCATTAGAAGTCTTGCCGTCAGCATCTAACCCATCATCAAAAATTCGGACTCCAAGACGAGAAAGAGCAACTGGTCGACTAGTTGCGGTGTCTAGTTCATAAACTGCCCAGCCTATAGACGTAGTGCCAAGATCAAACGCAAATCTATAACGGCCCATTTTTTACTCCCTTGACATGACGGTCAAACTCGTGACATTTTCTAATAGTTTTCTAGCAGAAGACGCGGCGTGGTCTTTCCCGCGATAAGGTGAATACCACTCCATTGGGGCAGGCCGAGGCCTGCCTCTTTTAATTTAGGCAGCAATGTATGATATTTCCGGTGCAGAACCACAAGTCTGTTCCACTGGTTATTCGCGCAAAACAGCTCAGCTATGGCCTCTTGCGGCGGATACCCGATTGGCACAAGGCCGTAATTGTAAATTCTAGTAGCCATAATGGACCCTAACATTTGAGATGTTAGTTGAAATGCAAATCGTAACAGAATTAAGGTAAATTTTATAATGCCGCTTAGAGGTCAAAAGACGGCCCAGAGTTGAACGACCATCACTATCCATCATGGTACCATATTGGAATTTTGGTTATGGCTGACGTCGTTCAGAATCGCCAAAACCTGGCCTAAATCGATCGATTGCGGCAGGGCTTGAAAGACGGCCTTATTCTTCCTTCGCTAGGCGCTTTCGCTTTAGGCTCAGCACTTCCTAGGGCTACCCTGATGCAGAATGATACACTTTGGCTGATAAGCCCCATAAAACGCATGTTGCTGATCTGCCGACATACCTACGCAAAGAACAGTGCCATCGTCAAAAATGTGCTCTTCCCAATCGCCGTGATCGATTACTTTACAGCGGTGAGAAACTATCTCTCATAATGCGAGAGTGGTCAGACACCGACAATTTTCTATATGACTATTTGCATGTAAATTACACGGTTCAGGATGTTACGATCTATGCATAATGAAAAGCACTCTTCACGTTCAAATATATAAATTAAGTTCTAGGAGTACTTCCTACAACTTAGATTCCAGCAGTAGCGGTAATCGGCCTGTATAAAACATGCTGAGTTTGCCTAGCTACGCGGGGTAAGGG
>CAJWGN010000202.1 GCA_913031035.1 uncultured Gammaproteobacteria bacterium | reverse complement strand
GTATAGGCTTGCTTACTGCCTAGATCACTTGGCCGCTCGAAGGGCATAACAGTGGCATTTTTCCAGTTCCCTTGCAGGTCTGGAGCGCCCCACTCAGTTTTAGGAGTTGTAAAAAATCCGCCAGAATCTTGTGCAAGAGCTGGGCCTAGGGGTAAGGCGGTGAGGGATATGGCGAATGTTAAGGCAAGGGATTTCATTTAGAATCTCCACTAATAGTCTTATGCAAACTACTGTATTTATTAATATTATTAGTTAATCTATGGTTTCGTTATATGTCCGTACATTAAGTTTGCCATAGTTTGAATGTTGATGCTGTACTGTTGCTCTGCACTTGCGTCAGGGCGCCGTATTTCTGCGAAAAGTGTAGTTTGAAAATTAACCCAATGGCGCATGCCTTGGCCATGGTTGGGCGCTTTCTAGTTGCTTGGCCAGTTTAAGTAAAAGGCTGTCGGAACCCCACGGGCCGGTGAACATTGTGCCGACTGGAAGGCCATCTGCTGTCATATGCAAAGGCAGAGACAGACTTGGTTGACCTGTGCCGTTATACAAGGCCGTGAAGCCGCTGTATTGCTTGAATCTTTCTCCGTATTCTCTGAGATCGCTGCTGTTCATATTTAGCCAACCAAGTTCCGCTGGGGGCATGTTGAGAACGGGTGAGATGATGATATCGCAGTGGGTATGAAACTCAGCCATGGTTGATTCGGCGGTTTTGAGTACATCCAGTGCTTCAATATAGTCTGCGGCTTTTATGTCTTTACCTACAGCGGCCATAAGCTTGGTGGATGCTTCCATTGGGCTCTCTTCTATACTTAAACTTAATTCTTTTAATCGTCCTTTAACTGACTGATAAACATGTGTATTTATTATTTTTCCCATGGCAGAGGTGGTGGCCTTGTAGTTGACCGGGTGAGAAACCTCGACGACTTCATGACCGAGCCTTTCGCAGTACCTAGCGGCCTTCATAACAGCTTCAATGCAGTCAGAATGTATTTCTTGCCCGAGGGGATGCTGAAGCTGGAGGCCAATTCTAAGCTTGCCAATGTCGCTGGTGAGATTTTCGGTAAAAGAGCCGCTGTGCATAGGCATTGGGAACAAGTGGGGTTTGTTGAGGGTAATAACATCGAGAAATGCCGCACTGTCCCTTACGGTTTGACTAACCACATGGCCCACGCTCATGCCGCTCCAGCACGCCCCTATTTCGTTTTCTATGGCTGTCAGACCGCGACTTGGTTTTAATCCTACTAATCCACAGTTGGCTGCAGGGATTCTTATTGAGCCGCCGCCATCAGTTGCATGAGCAACTGGTAAAATACCTGCCGCGACAGCCGCGGCGGCGCCTCCACTGGAGCCGCCCGTGGAGTAGGATAGATTCCATGGATTGCGTGTAGGGCCATTCGCCACAGGCTCTGTGGTGAGTGTTAAGCCCCATTCTGGGGTGTTAGTTTTACCCATGATAATCAGTCCAGCATCTATATAGCGGCGCACGATGGTGGAGTTCTGTGTGGCTACATGGCCTTTGAACAGGTTGCTGCCGAAACTGTTGGCGAGTCCTTTAACAGGACTTAAATCCTTTATAAGGAAGGGCAGGCCTGCTAAGGGGCTTTGTTGTAAGTCGGCTGGAGCATTATCAAAAGCTTGAGCCTGTGCGATTGCTTGCTCAAAACTCTCCACGTTAATGGCGTTGAGGCTCGGGTTGACGTCACGGGCGCGGCTAACTGCGGCCTGAATGACCTCACTGCAAGTGAAATCTTTGTTTCGTAGGCCAGAAGCCAAACCCATAGCGTCAAGATTTAAGTATTCAGAAATTTTCAGCACGTTGAAGCTAACTCCTTTATGGGGTTTTAGTGGTTTTTAAACGGTGTTATCAGTTTGTTAAAAGACTTTCGGTTGGTCGTCATCCTGAGTAACTAAAGACAGCCCCCCTGAGTTATCCAGCTCTTCTGCATCGGCGTGCTTTCCTTCGGTCAGCTGAATGCGCAGTCTGACGTTGTTCTTTGAATCCGCATTTTTCAAGGCTTCCTCGTAGTTAATTCGGCCCTGCGCATAGAGGTCTAACAAAGCCGAGTCAAAGGTTTTCATGCCTTGTTGCTCACCTTGTTCCATCACTTCCTTGATCTCTAGAATCTTTGCTTGCTTGATAAGATCGCAAACGCGAGGGGTCCCGAGCAGAATTTCAATCGCTGCAGCCCGCTTGCCATCCAACGTTGGAATGAGACGCTGGGATACAAAGCCTTGTAAGTTTAGTGATAAATCCAAGAAAAGTTGTTTATGCCGCTCTTCAGGGAAAAAGTTGATAATTCGATCTAACGCTTGGCTGGCATTATTGGCACGCAGTGTGGAGAGGCAAAGGCCGGTTTCGGCAAATGCCAAGGCATGTTCCATGGTTTCTCGGCTTTTGATTTCGCCTATGAGAATAACATCTGGTGCCTGGCGCAAAGTGTTTTGAAGTGCTTCTTCGTAACTGTTGGTGTCTACGCCTACCTCCCGTTGATTCACTATTGATTTTTGGTGTGGATGGATGAATTCGACAGGGTCCTCAATTGTGATGATGTGGCCATCGCTGGTTTTATTACGGTGGTCAACCAAGGCTGCAAGGGAGGTCGACTTACCCGAGCCAGTGCCACCTACAAGGAGAATGATGCCACGCTCTTGCATTATTAGATCTTTCAAAATTGGGGGCAGCCCCAGTGAATCAGCGCTGGGTATCTCGGTCTTGATATTACGAGCAACGATGGCCACCTCGCCGCGCTGCTTGAAGATATTAACGCGAAAGCGACCAATGTCTGGATCGGCAATGGCTAAGTTCATTTCCGGGCTTTTCTCGAAATCTCGAATTTGTTCTGCATTCATTATTTGGTAGGCAATTTGCTTGACCATGCCTTCAGGATTTTTCTTGTCGATGAGTGGACTGAGCTTCCCGAAGGCTTTGATGCTTGGTGCAGCCCCTGTGGTCAAGAATAGGTCTGAACCATCCTTTTCAATCATCATCTTCAGTAAGTCGTTAAATTCCATGGTCTCAAAGCCTGCTCTTATCAGTGATTTCGGGTGTTTAAAATTTGATATTAATTCTGGTTCTTTTATCAAAGACCTAGTTTAGCTACTTTCAAACCTGCTTTGTGTGTACCAGCCTACCTTTTTGGCAGTTTTATCAACGGTATCGACCACATCTAGTATCAGGGCAAACAGGGCCATACGCACGAGTACACCATTGTCGGTTTGGCGAAAAATGGCTAAATTAGGATGCTGGTTCAAGTCGTGGTCCAGCTCGTTTGCCTCTTCGCGAGAATCTCTAGGTAGAGGGTGCATAATTACGGTGTTGGGTTGGCAATTCATGGTGTAAATTTCTTTATTTAGCCGAAACCGACCGCGGTAAACGTTTGCCTCTAATTTTGTGGTAAAACGCTCTTCTTGAATCCGTGTCAAGTAAACGGTGTCATTGTCATTCAGACCAGATTCCATGTCTTCGGTCTCAATAACTGTATGCCCCGCGTTTTTAAGCAGGCTGACAATGTCTTCCGGCATACGCAGCTCTTTTGGCGAAATCAATTTAAAGGTAATGCGGTTGTAAAGCACGAGAAGCTGCGAAAGAGAATGCACTGTCCTGCCATGACGAAGGTCACCGACCATTGCTATGTTCATGCCGTCGATTAGTTTGTCATTAGATTGGAGCTCTTTCTTAATGGTGTAGAGGTCCAAAAGTGCTTGAGAGGGGTGCTCATTAGCCCCGTCGCCACCGTTTATTACAGGTACACGGCTGGCTTTGGCAAACTCGGCCACAGAGCCAATTTGCGGGTGCCGCATCACAATTACATCGCTATAACCGCTGATCACTCGAGCGGTATCGTAAAGGGATTCACCTTTGGAGATGGAAGTGGTTTTAACATCGGTGGTCTCACGAACATCGCCACCAAGTAGGTTGAACGCGCAGCCGAAACTGAGTCGGGTACGGGTGCTTGGTTCAAAAAACATGTTGCCTAATATGGCGCCTTCCAGAGCTCTGGTTAGTTTAAGACGTTGAGCATAAGGCTCCATGCTTCCGGCTACGTCAAATACTGTTTCGACATCGTCTCTTGAGAACTGCTTTACACTTATTATGTGAGAGCCACGAAAATCCATTGTTGGAGTAAGTATCCTAGCCATAAAAGGCGGTGGGGTTAAATAAAGTATCTGGAGATACTACTACACAACTGTGATTCTTAGGAATTGCTTGAGCGAAACAATCACATCCTGAAAAGCCATTAGATTAAGAATCTGGCACAATGGCCATATTCTAAGCGATGAAAAGAAGCTCAATATTGAAAACTATCTATTGGTATGATTTTGAAACATTTGGAGCGGATCCGCGCCGCGATCGTGCTTCTCAATTTGCGGGCATTCGCACTGATGAAGAGCTAAACATCATTGGCGATCCGCTAGTGATTTATTGTAAGCCTGCTGATGATTTTCTACCCAATCCTGTTGCGTGCCTTATAACCGGTATTTCGCCTCAAAAAGCGAATGCTAAAGGATTAAGCGAAGCGGAGTTCATTCGCCAAATTCACAGCGAGTTTTCTGAGCCAGATACCTGTGTGGTTGGCTATAACAGCATTCGCTTTGATGACGAGATTACCCGGCAGCTGCTCTATCGAAATTTTTGTGATCCTTACGAGCGCGAATGGAAAAACGGCAATTCCCGCTGGGATATTATAGATATGGTCAGGCTGTGCGCGGCGACCCGACCTGACGGGATTAACTGGCCAGTTAAGGAAGATGGCAGTAATAGTTTTAAACTGGATCAGTTAACTTATGTTAATGGTATTGAGCACGCAGATGCCCATGATGCTTTGGCAGATGTCATCGCAACCATAGAAATAGCCAAGCTGATTAAGTTAAAGCAACCCAAACTTTATGAATTTGCCTATGAAATGCGAAATAAGAAAAAGGTGCAAGCTCAGCTCAACACAGAGTCCAAGAAGCCAGTTTTACATGTTTCTATGCTTTACCCTGCAAAACGGGGCTGCTTGGCTGTAATTATGCCTTTGTGTAATCACCCAACTAATAATAATGGGGTGATAGTTTACGATTTACGCGTAGATCCCAAACAATGGATTGATCTCAGTGCAGCAGAAATAAAGGCACGGATTTATACCCGCAGTGATGAGCTTCCTGAAGGGGTGGAGCGGGTTCCTTTGACGACCATTCACATTAATAAATGTCCGATGATCACGTCCATGTCAGTTTTAACAGCAGAAAATGCCGAGAGGTTCTCAGTGGATATGGCAGCCTGTAAAGCTCATTGGGAAATCCTAAACAGCAATACAAAGGCCTTAAAAAAAATAGCAGACATATTTCAGGAGGATTTTTCAGGTGCCGAGGCAGATCCAGACTTCATGATCTACAGTGGCGGATTTTTTGGGGAAAACGATAAATCTCTGATGAAAACTATCCGTGGAACTAAGCCTAGCGATCTCGGCCGTTTGGACATGCCATTTCGAGATAAACGCCTGAAAGAATTACTTTTTCGTTTTCGTGCTCGAAATTACCCTGAGACCTTATCAAAAGAGGAAGGGCAGCGATGGGATGAATTTAGGTTGTCCCGAGTGCTTAATGAAACGGCGCAAAAGAGTTTTCAATCTGC
>CAJWGN010000201.1 GCA_913031035.1 uncultured Gammaproteobacteria bacterium | reverse complement strand
TGCTTAACAGAGCCATAGATGCTGTAGGCGCCGGGAGTTCGAGCGGCAGCGGCTTCCATGCAGGAAAGAATACTGGATGCCAACATTCCACCACCGGTTGCGTCAAATGCAAGAGTCGCGCCGGTCGCATGTATAGCGTCAGTTAAATCTGCCATAAAAGTCTCAGCGCTGCTATTAACCACGTACTTTGCGCCCATGTCTTTTAAGAGAGCGACTTGCTCTTCCTTACGCACGATGTTCACCAAATCCACATCGCCATCTTTGCAAATGCGATTCAACATTTGGCCAAGGTTCGATGCCGCTGCGGTATGAATAAGCGCTGTGTGACCTTCCATATTCATAGTTTCGATCATAGACAGTGCAGTCAGCGGATTAACGAAGCAAGATGCGCCATCTTTCGCTGTATCGCCTTCTATAAGTGGCAAGCAGGCAGAAGCATCGATGCAGCGGTACTGTGCATACATGCCACCACCCATTACCGCGACAACTTTCCCATTCAGACTTTTAGCCAGGTCGCTGTCGCCAGTGGCGACTACCGTTCCGGCACCTTCATTACCAACCGCTAGCGACTGCCCTACCCTTGCCTTCATTACACCAAGGCCTTGCTCGGAAACGGGCGCTGTCAGCACTGTGTCTTTTCCCGTTCCTGTTGATTTTGCATTAGGCATATCAGACCAACCGAACATCACACCATGATCAGAGGGGTTGATTGGAGTCGCTTCTATTTTAACTAAAACCTGATTTGCTTCAGGAATAGGCATTTCTTGTTCTTTGAGCTCCATTCGCAGTTCTCCGGTATCGGAAACAGTTGAGAACATTTGAAGATAGGTGGAATTTTGTGACATTGTGTACCTCGTTGATATAGCTATAGTTTTTGTTATCTTACCGAAGCCAGCTGTTGACAAGTAAGCAGTAAAGATTTCTTCAAGGGACATTAGATCACACTTTTGAAAGGAGACCAGTCTAGATCAGAAAATCTTGATCCAGCATGGGTTCTGTTTCACCTATTTAGTGTTACTGAGATCTAAGGCCATTGTTGTTATTGGGACAAGGCTGGCTCGCCTAGCGAGCAGGTAGCACTGAAGATTGACCGCTGCTAGTTGAGAAGGGGTTTAACGAATGAAGTCATTCCATTGGAACACTCACTACGATGCAGATATTACGTCTGTAGATGGCCAGCACTGAAAACCTTTCTTTGATCAAAGAGATTGGTAATGCGAAAGCTCAAAACGACAGCAAAGCATAAGATGCTGCAAGCAATCATCTGAGGTTTGGCGGACTATGCCAATGAGCATTTTGCCGGCGAAGAGGCATTGATGGAGACTAGCGGGCTAGACCTTAAGCACATCTCCACTCATAAAGAGGCTCTCAACCAGTTCTTCGAAGAGGATGAAAGAATTCCACCGTTAATGCTGAAGAAGGCAAAGTTACAAAAATCTGTTTGTTGCTTAAGTATTGGGCGAATTGGCTAGGTTTTCACATCCCTGGCAACGACTAAAATATAGCTCATCAAAGCAGGAATGAGCCAAGAGATGGCATTCGATAAACACACTCATGGAAAAGATGAGTCCATTAGATCGATGTTTAAAACAGTCCAATACCTCACTGTTCAACCCACCTACTCGAACTAGAAATTACGACAGTTAAACCTGTCGTTACAGAAAAGAGTCGAATCACAGACCCAATACTTGATAAGGGTAAATCAATCCTCGGAGCATATGGCACTATATGATCAGCTGATCGTTTTACCGAGTCGACGCGCGGCCGTACTGCAGTTTTACGATATTTGGAATGCGTCGCTTAAAGAGCTAACCCTTGCAACAGTCATCATGATTAATACAGACCATCTTAAGGAGGTCGACGATAAGTTCGGTCACGATGCCGACGACTCTGTATTAAAAAGTTGGCACACTGCCTAAAAGAGTCTGTCAAAACCGAAGATCTTGTTTGTAGGTCAGGGTGGAGATGAGTTTCTTGTACTGCGCCCTAAGACAGAATTAAAGGGCGGCCTGTTATTGGCAGAAAAACTGCGAGCTGCTTTAAAAAATCTGCGGGTTTCAATAGGCAAAGGTCGATTCTGGAACAGCAGCATGTCAATTGGCATGGCAAGCCCGGATAAGTCTATGTATTCCACAGAAGATCTACTTAAGATATCTGATGAAAAGATTTAAGAGGCAAAACATAACGGTGAAAACTGTGTTGTATATTTGTAGGCAGACACATCCTCGGCAAAGCAGCTTCACGGGTAACGCGAATTCTCCACCAGTTTAAAGCTCTGTAGCCAATGATTAATCGCACTCGATAGGGTCGACTTTTTTCATCAATAGCAAAAGAAACTTTTCTGATTCGAAAACCTCCTTTAGATCTTGAGCAACGACGAGACTTTGACACTAGCGCAGAACATTAAGCACAAAAAAAACGGCAGCATCTTTGATGCCGCCGCCTTTGCTGTTGAAATTAATTCACTCATCAATAGGCTCTTAAAAAGCCTCCCGGTGACATTAACTAACTACAGATCGAAGCGATCAAGCTCCATCACTTTAGTCCAAGCCGCTGCAAAATCTTGAACAAACCTCTCATTCGCGTCGTTTGTTCCATAAACTTCAGCAATGGCGCGCAGTTCGCTGTTGGACCCAAAGATTAGGTCAACTGGAGTTGCGGTCCACTTAACTCGGCCAGTGGTACTATTGCGTCCTTCGTAAATCTCCTCAGAGCCGCTAGACTTGGTCCACTGAGTGGAAATATCCAACAGATTCATAAAGAAGTCATTGCTCAAGGTACCGGCACGGTCAGTGAAAACACCGTGGGCAGACTGACCTATGTTTGCATCAAGCACTCGCATGCCGCCAACCAACACTGTCATCTCTGGCACAGTTAAGTTCAATATATCAGCGGAGTCGATAAGTGATTCTACAGGCGGCCTGCTGTTGCCGCTGGAAATGTAGTTGCGAAAACCATCTGTGCTCGGCTCTAACACGGCAAAAGAGTTTACGTCGGTTTGCTCTTGAGTTGCATCGGAGCGACCAGGCGTAAATAGAACATCGAGATCGTGACCTGCTTGCTCAGCGGCCTGCTCAATAGCTGCCGAACCTGCTAAAACAATTAGGTCTGCCATCGAGATTTTTCGACTTGAACGACCGCTGTTAAATTCACTTTGAATACCGTCTAATATCGCCAGTACCTGAGCGAGTTCAGCTGGTTGATTCACATCCCAATCTTTCTGAGGCGCCAAGCGAATCCGCGCGCCGTTTGCGCCGCCGCGAGAATCTGTAGAGCGGAAAGTAGACGCAGATGCCCAAGCAGTATTGACCAATTGAGGAATACTTAAACCTGACTCCAAAATTTCAGATTTCAAGCGTCTAACGTCACGTGCGTTAACCAACGCATAGTCAATCTCAGGAACTGGGTCCTGCCAAACTAATTTGTCCTCAGGAACCATTGAGCCTAAGTATCTAGTGCTAGGACCCATGTCTCTGTGAGTCAGCTTAAACCATGCCTTCGCAAAAGCTACCTCAAACTGCTCAGGATTCTCTAACCAGCGAGACGTAATCTCCCTGTAGGCAGGATCCATTTTGAGAGCAATGTCAGTAGTGAACATAATAGGCGCATGCCGTTTTGCTGAATCGTGTGCATCTGGCACTAAGCTCGATGCAGCGCCGTTGGCAGGAATCCACTGGGTCGCTCCAGCTGGGCTTTTAGTTTGCACCCAATCGTAGGCGTAAAGATTTTCGAGATAGTTGTTGGTCCAAGTAGCTGGACTCATTGTCCAAGCGCCTTCAAGGCCACTGGTGATAGTGTCAGCACCGTTGCCGCTGCCGTAGCTGTTTTTCCAGCCTTGGCCTTGCGCTTCGATGCCTTCAGCTTCGGGCTCCACACCAACGTACTCAGATGGATCCGCTGCGCCGTGAGCCTTGCCAAAGGTATGCCCTCCGGCAATTAGTGCAGCTGTTTCCTCGTCATTCATCGCCATGCGGCCAAATGTTTCACGAATGTCGTTAGCTGCCAACAGTGGATCAGGAACTCCGTTTGGACCTTCAGGATTTACGTAGATCAAACCCATTTGCACGGCAGCAAGAGTCTGCTCCAAGTCTCGGTCCCCGCTGTATCGTTCATCAGCAAGCCATTCACCTTCAGGGCCCCAATAAACTTCTTCGGCTTCCCATGCATCCACCCGTCCACCTGCAAAACCATAGGTTTCGAAACCCATAGAGTCCATAGCAACAGTGCCCGCTAGAACCATTAAGTCACCCCAAGAAATCTTGCTGCCGTATTGTTGCTTGATCGGCCATAGCAATCGGCGAGCCTTGTCTAAGTTCGCGTTGTCCGGCCAGCTGTTGAGTGGAGCGAATCGTTGCATTCCACCATAGGCACCACCGCGACCATCACTTACCCGATAAGTCCCAGCGCTGTGCCAAGCCATGCGAATAAAGAAAGGGCCGTAGTGACCGTAATCCGCTGGCCACCAATCTTGGGATGTCGTCATTACTTCCTCAAGATCTGCGACTAGTTTGTCTAGGTCGAGACTCAAAAACTCGGCCGCATAGTCAAACTCCTCGCCCATAGGATCAGAAGCGGGAGAGTTATTTCGTAACGGCTCAAGGCTAAGGCGGTTAGGCCACCAATAGTCGTTTGACGCAACTCCGTCTTGGGCAAACACGGGACTGATCGACGCCAATGGGGATAAGCCAATGGTCAGCGCTGTCAATACAGATAGGGTTTTTTTAAGCATTTAAAATGCCTCCTTTAAGGTTTCGGGTAAAAACACGTTCGTTCTTATTCGTGGCTTAATTAGCCACGCAGATTAACTTTAGAGCTGATTAATCCTTAATTATTGCTCTCCACAATAGGGTTTTGGTTCCACACAGTACAATGAATTATACCGATTGGAACGATCGGATTTCCCGAAAGAAACTCATTTTTTTACAGAAAACACCGATAACTGATTGGAAAAATAACCTAAAAAAGTCTCCCGGGCTAGGGCGCTAGGTTTCTATAACGTTGACTATTAAAGCTCACGGCGTCGCTAGATGGCATTACTTAGGCGGTTTTGAATACCCAGCGCAGTTAAAACCGCAGAGCTGGATGTTATCGGCCTTCCTTCTCTAAGCCGATTGTCTTTAGTGCAGCCACACCCCTCTGGCACAACCACTCATTATAACTTGTCGAAGCGCTTGAGCTCGTCGAGGGAATCGGCATAACGCAAATTAGTTCTGGACCTCAATTTTGTCAGACCCACCGGTATTAGCCTCCGATCTTACTTTTTCCGCTTTATCATTAGCAGAACTCTTTCTATACCTCTATAATGCGCCCCCCAAAACGTCGCAATTCACATCAATTGTCACTCCGCTTAGCCTTTCAGCCGCAGCTAAAGCGCAGCCTTATCTATTTATGGTTGGCAAATATCAATTGCAACGTTCGGATTATCCGTTTAATTAAAAGAGACTATCCTTTACTGAGGTTCCCTATGTTGTTGTCTTCTACCCGACGAGATTGGCTCGGGAATGTCCGTGGCGATTCCCTAGCGGGCATTGTTGTTGCCCTCGCGTTAATTCCGGAAGCTATCGCCTTTTCTATTATTGCAGGGGTCGACCCAAAGGTTGGCTTATACGCATCTTTTTGTATTGCCGTACTGACCTCGATACTCGGTGGCAG
>CAJWGN010000200.1 GCA_913031035.1 uncultured Gammaproteobacteria bacterium | reverse complement strand
GGTCGCGGGTTCGAACCCCGTCAGTTACCCCAATTAAATCAATGAGTTAGGGTCTGTTGTTAAAGCTAAAAATCGTGAAATGCTAACATCATTTCACAGACCCGAAATCGAACACTGTAACCTTGTCTGCGGTCCTGTTTTACTTCTCCATTTGAAGCCTTGATGGGTGACCACTAAACTCCTGCTTGTCACCCTCAAAGTCTGAAATCGCTTTTACATTAAATGACTCCCTTCGTCTTGGACAAAGTATGATACTTAAGGACAGGATGCACAAAGACTCGGTAGATTTTGAGCGTGGATATTCTTGGGTTTCTACGACTGATCTTGACGACATGAAGGTGGCTTTTGATGTTTCGGAGATTATTTATCTAGATGAAGCACAAGAGCAGCTCAGGCAGCGCGAATTAGCAGAGGTGCAACGCCAACAAGAGAGTCGAGATAGAGAAAGGCTGGGGCAAGAAGAGGCGGCGAATGCAGCTACTGCCGAACTCGCCAGCTCAGAATTCGAAATGATACAAAGTGGGACGGCGATAATTCAACAAGCTGTGCAGAGTGTTTGGTCAAGACCGCTCAGTGCTAGAAATGGTATGCGGGCGATCTTGCAGATAAGGATGTTGCCGACAGGTGAGCTAATTGATACTGTTAACACCGAGTCCAGTGGTGATCCAGCATTCGACAGGTCGGCGGAGAATGCCGTATTCGATGCCTCTCCTTTTACTGAATTACAGGCAGTGCCTTCTAGGCTGTTTAATGAGAACTTCAGGTCTTTTCAAACAGAATTCCAACCAACCGATTTGTAAGAAGATTTATCAACAAATTGCCGAGTCCGTCTCGATAGTTCATTACACTGGGTGCATCGCACACGCCCACTTCCAGGTCGTTTAGATGCTGAGCCGGCATTTTCATCAGGTGGAAAAAGGTTATTATAATTGCTTTAACAGAGCGGAACGCTCTGGTAGCAACATTTGTGTGTCCCACCTTAACGAATCTAAATGGTAAGAGCCAATTGTTGTAAAAGAGGGTTCCAGTAAGGAGACTCCGTTTTCTCACATAAATAACCAACAAGCGCTTCCTGCGGCATGTGGTCGCATGCGCTTCTAAGACCTACTGAGTCATAGTAGAACTAACATATAACTACTTTATCTAGAGGTTGATAATGAGCATTTTAAAACTTGATATCAAAAAGGTTCCCGTTTTGGTGTGCGGAATTATGTTTTCTTGCCTTCAAAACAGTGCTGTCGCCCAAAGTTATGAGTTTGATATTGTTGGCGAGTGGAGAGTTCCCGGAGGTATTAGTGGTAGAGCCGCGAGAATTAGGTTTAACCCGGCTGGTGAAACGCTAGTCTCGCATCTTGAAATAGAGGGGCTTGGCCGATCTAATGACTTCACATTAGTTGGCGCCTTTTCTAATAATAGTTCTAAGCTCTGTGGCGATAATCAATTTATATCTCTATGTGTTGATATGGCAGTTTCTAGTAATGCGAATGGATCTATAACTATTCAAAAATGCGAAAAACTCCCAACTTCCGAGTATGGGTGCAGTGTTTCTATTGGCGATATCCTCCCTATAGAGCGAGCTGTAAGGCTGTCACTCTCTGGAATTTGGTTCGTTGGTGATGATAATTACATGCTTCTCACACATAGCTCAGACGGAACTGTAAAAGCCGACCCAGTCGCAGTTAGTGGAGGGGCTATTATTGAAGGGGTTTCGTATCAAGGAAATATATCAATAACGACTGGAGCGGGACAAATTACAGGCACAGATTACACTGATGGGCGGACGAAAGAGATTCAAATCACGGCTGCTACAGATTCGTCTTTTACATTTCAGACAAGCAAGTGCATAGGGAATTGTTATGATGATGAATTAGATGAAATCGGATTGGTGAAAACTGCGAAAAGAGTGGACTTGCGGCCTGGCTATAGTCATTAAGCATATGCAAATAGCTTGAGCTTTATGTTAGCATTTTATATGTAAGGTACTGATATATAATATTTTAACTAGACACTTTGACTCCGGTGGTCGCGGGTTCGAACCCCGTCAGTCACCCCATTTATCTTTGGAATTTGTTAACTGCTCAAACCTGACCCTTAAAAATCCTTTCTCTTTAAAACGCCCCTTCGCATACCTGCCCGCTGAGGTTATTCCCTTCACTGGACTCGATCTTTGTTGCTCGCTGTAATTTCTAGCGCTTGATTTCATTGGCTAATTTTAATAGCTAATTGCTGGCAATATTTCTGGCCTGAGCTGGGTCTTACTTCAAAGATTAAGGGGGTTCAGATGAAATTAATAAAAGCTAAGTCCATTAATGGCAGGCCAACATCCGCGGCCGAGCTTTCTGCTGCTAAGCTATTGGTTGGGAGCCTAAGTAAGCCTAAGGGCTTACTGTCATGGGTTGCGAACATTTCTAATAAGGTTAATTTGGTTGAAGCGGGGGTGTACACCGGAGTGACCTGCTGCGGAGCGCCTTATGAGGAGCATAGCTCCGGCGAGCAGGGTGCTAGCGCCCCTATTGCCAAGAGCCCCCCTGCGTAGGTTGAAGCTGAGCTGAGCGTCTTCTACCGATGGTTTTAGGGATGGCTTTGTTCGTTGGGAGCATAACTGCCTTGGATTTTGTTTGAGCCACTCTGAAGCGAAGGCACCTGCACAAAAGCTGTTGGCTAATGCGCTAGCGTTGAAATTATTAGCTCCAACTGTGCTCAACCCACTTTTTATCCAGAGCAATGTGTTTAGCTCATCAGCACTACTGTATTTACTAAATTCTACATTCCAAGCGAAAGTGACTGAACGACTATCCAAAGAAGCCTCAATGAAAAATCGAATAATTTGGGCTGGAGCGGTCTACGACGACCCAGTCTCGACGCAGTGCAAGCCCAAAAGCATCTGTGACTCTCGTCTCGAACTGGCACCTGTCAGCCAGATAGGCCATATCGAGCCAAGTTAATATTTGAGAGTAACCATTGAACTCTTTGACTCAATCCAATGAAGCTCCATTTTTATCTGGAAACACCCAGCCCCGCATATCCTAGGCACGCCATGCCCCCTAAGTAGGGCTTTTACTTCCTTGATTTACTGCAGCGGCGACCAGTATCGAAAGTCCTGAACCTAAATATTTCAATCTTCGTCTATGTAACGCTGCAGCATTTTCTTGATCGCATCGCGGGTGGCATCAGAATCTAGGTTTGTATTTTGTGAGCTTTCGGCCATTTCGAACATAGCCGCGTATAGCGGTATACGATCGGCTGACTGTCGAAAGGTAAGGGTGTTTTCATCTTGTAAGTAGTCAGCCCACACATCCCGGGTGATTGCCCAAAAAGTTGCCGTTCGCTTCCAGTACTCATCGCCTGCCCGCCAGTCATAGCCGCTGATACGCTCATATCGCGATAGACCAATTTCCCGCGCCAAAATTTCACTAGCTACGCCCTCATCGTCTAGGACCGTTTTCAAATTGAGCTCCTCCTGAACCCAGCCGCTAGGGGTGATGGTGTGTCTATTGGTTCCGATAAGAGCATCGTAGTCATCGCGCACACTGGATTCTCTTCGCGGTAAAGGGCGCCATGTCTCATCACTGGACCAGCTGGAGAAATTAGCACGGTGTTGCCAGCGGCCAGCGGCCATGTACCGGGGAGAATCGTCCACTTGATATACAGATTGAACCCAGCGACCTTTTGACTCTGAACGTGACTGTTCAGTGAGTTTCCAGGTGAGGTTGCCATGAAACGTATGCATCCTGCGCTGTTCATAGCGCCAATCCTGTCGCCAGTGCTTAATCACTGTAGGTTCCGCAGGCATCCCTGCACTAGAGTCGAATCTGAGTACCATAATGTGCTGTAAACTTATGAAGTCAGGTTCATCTGTCACGGCATAGACAAATTCCGTACCCCAGCCTTGGTAAGGCGCCGCAGGAACGTAGCCCTCAATGAACCCGACTGTTTCGATGTAGTCAAAACTCGCCCGATAGGGCCCAGCCATTGCCAGAATAGCGAGGCGGTCACGTTCTTTATCTGTCAGTCCAGGCGCCCTGAGCCGAGCCCACTGTTCTCCGGCGGACTTCGCCAGCTCTACAGGTGCTCCGCCACCGCTTCCTCCCCTCGGTGCCATGTCGGTTTTATCTGCATACGGCCAAGAAAATGTGAATTGCCTTGAGTCACTTAGGCTGCTGTCATCCGACATGACCACACTTGGCGTGAACACTGCTCCCAACACCATTAATATTGCGCCTGTTTGCCATTTTTTTGCCGCCATCGTTGTCGTCTCCCCTGATAAGATGCTGCCGCTATTGGTGAATGCACCGTAAATGTAAGGTAAACCCAGACCACTGTATTAAGCGTAAACAGACGAGTTGGATTTTTAAACCTTATGGATATCGCCCTAGAAAGTTGTGCAGGCGTGAGTGTCCTGTTCGTTGCAATCAAATGGCAGCCTAAAGTCTACACACTCGCATGTTTAAATACTAATGATTACCATTCTCAACTAGTATTTTACAACGATAGAAGCGCTATGGTTCTGAGTTAAAAAAAAGAGACATCCTCATAACAACCCTCCAAATAAGCTGTATCTAAACCCAAGATATTCATGGCGCAATATACTTATAAATGCTTCTCAATTGAAGACGGCTCCTGCGCACTCGTAGCCGGCTAATTTCTCGATTAGTTCGGCCCAATTGGAACGTTCGCCCATGGGTGCATTGATTTTAGAAATTCCGCAATATCACAGAGATAAGACAGTAGTGGGGGGAAGCTGTGATTTTAAACATTTGATTTAGAGCGCGCTCGCCTTGGGTGACATGTTATATCCACAAATGAATAACCGGCAGGTACCAAATACATCCAGATACACGCAATCCACGCCTCGGGATTGCTGCGAAGGGGTTCTCGGAAATGCGAAATATTTGATTGTTGAATCAGAGCTTTTATTAAAGAGGGGACACTTAGTCCGCGCGTATTTCTTTGCGGCGGCATCGATTGCCGAAATTGGGAGAACGTATTTAGCCTCCGATGCTCAAGGCAGAAATCTGACAGGCTCGGCTGTTACGGCAAAAATTTGAAACTCATTAGAAGACTGTAGCAACAAAATCAATGGTGCATCGCTGCAATTGCACAATCCTCTGAAAAATATGCCCAAGGGTGAATTTTCAAAACATTCCGGGCTTAATGCTTGCATTTAAACATGCAAGGAACCCTTCACTGCACACCGATTTAGACTAAGCAAGCCGTGAGATTCAACCATCTAAAAATACTGTGAGGGAGGTAGCCGCATTCGATTGTCTTGGGTTGACTAAATATCGTGTCAACACTACAGAAACTCATATTCGAACTGGCCAGCCTCGACCTACGAATTCTAGCGAGGACGCTTTTTACGCCATGTAAAAGCAGAAAACGAAGCAAGATTTTTACGATAACGATTTTGGACAATTCTATATTTTGCGATTTGAAGAGGGTATCGAAGATGTGGCGGATTCTGTCGTCCTGTTTAAGCGGTATACCTTTCCAAAAGGGAATTCTTTGAAAAGTATACATAATCACTGTGTCTAAAAGTGTGCTCGCTTCATGTAGTGTTTATTAATATTGCGTCTAGAGCTTATGCAGGCCGTAGAAGCGAAGATTTGGATTTCTCGCTTTTTTTTAAATTACTTTTATTGGCATAACTCATTGTTTTTAAAA
>CAJWGN010000199.1 GCA_913031035.1 uncultured Gammaproteobacteria bacterium | reverse complement strand
TGGCTTTCAGGATTGTGACTAGCAAAGCTGCGCAGTCTAAGCAGAACATGATAAAACCTTATAGAACGACATGTTTAAAAACCGCCCAGCCAGCTCCCAACCCTAGGAGCGCATCCCGTTAAATTAGAATGGTTCCATTGAACCCGTGTACATACTATTATGGATGATCTGAACTTTACTGATAAGGAAATATTTATGAAGAACCGATTTATCTCAGCACTAGCCCTTACCCTCTGCGTAATGTCATCAACTGTTATGGCGGACACAGCCACCGAGGTCCGTCAGGCGATATTAGACCATATTGCGCACATGAATCAGCAATTGAATCAAGATCCTATGCGCCTTTCGAAGGATGGCTCAAAAGAATTTTTCTCTAGCGGTGGTCTGCTGACCTATCTCGACAGAACCTCAGGCGGAAATACATTTGAGGTATTCCAAGGCAGCATCAAGCATATCGAAGTGGTGGTATTGGTCGAAGGTCAAGCGGCGGTGGCCCACTTTTATCAAGAAGCCATAATGCAACCTACGGGGTTGCCCGTTGTAACTAATTACCGCGCCAGAGTGACGCAGGCTTTTGTGAAAGAAGACGGCGACTGGAAAATTCGTGCCGCGCACTACTCTCCATTAATGGGCGGGGCAGGCACATCACAAACCGTCATCAAATAATATATAAAGTCTCACCGGTTAAAAATAGAAGCTACTTAAAAAGAGGTTTGAAGAATATGAAGAGAATAAATTCGAATGGTAACTGCGATGGGGATAAAGGGTATTGACAAGAGCACAGGGAATTACTTTGTGAGAACGCTATGCAAAATATTGAATCCAATATTCACTGCTTATGAACACCAAGGCCAAACAAAAACTCGCGGCAAAAACGGAAGCTTTCTTCCATTGCGGCTCTTTTTCTTCGCAGCAACTATTCTTGCCCGCCGTATTAGTCGCGAAGAACACACTACGGCCAGCAAGCGCGAAGGCGAGAAGCGTGGCCGCAACTAGAATTTTTTGATAGCGCTCAAAGAACATCAGATCGCTCATCCAAGCCCCGCTTACACCAGTTGCCAGAAGTGCCAACGGGCCAAGACAGCAGATACTTGCCGTAAGAGATGTTGCGATTCCTCCAGCAATAAAGTGGCGATAGTCGGCTTTCTTTTTTGTTATTTGCAAACTTAACCTCGATCTGTGAAGGCACACGTTTTCTAACTAAGCGATTCTTACGGCTCTCTCACCATAGAAGGAAAACCAATATTCGTTGTGGCAGCAATCAGTAACGATATATCAACTTCTTTACTAGCAACGACCACCGTTGCAGTTTTACCATCTAGATCTACTTCGATATTTTTTACGCCTTCGACTTTCTTTAGCGAGTTGCGCACGGCAACAACACAGCCTGGTCAAGTCATATTTTCGACATTGAGCACGACAATTTCTTCGCCTTGCTGCAACCCTTCAGCCATATCAGCGCTTGCAATACTACTCACCAATAACAAAACTGCTAGCAGTGTTGCCTCTGTTGTCTTTCGAACTAGTACTCTAAGAACTCGCATCTATTTTTACCTCGTTACTTATGTCACTTTCGTTTTGCAATAGCCTAGACTACTCCAGCGCAGCAAGGGCAGCCAGTTGCTCCGCTTGCAATAACTGCTTCCGCTGCTTTGACATTCTGCTCCGCTGTTCTGCGCGTAGCAGAAGCATTAGCTGCACTTGCGGACACGGCTGGATCAGGCTTAGCCATGACAACTTCTTGACCAAAATAACCTGTGTACACTTGGTATTGATGGTCCCCTATATCTGTTGGTACACGAATAGTATTGGCGTCAAGCACCTGAACATCGCTGACGGTCGTTCCATCACAGATAACAACTGCCTCGGCGGCGTTGGGTAAATTGGTTACCTGCCAACTAGTAGTATCACCAGCTCTGCCGCGGTCGGCTACGTACGTGCCGATGTGCAATACCCCGTTTTCTTTATCGTTCCAGGCGGTGTCGACTCCCAAGCTTGGATACTCTATGCCTTCAAGTGTAGGCGCGGTGTATTTGTCGAGATGCTGCACCTTGAATGCATCTACCCAGTTGCCTTCATTTATCTCGCTAATCATTTGTTGCGCAGAGGGTTGTCCGCGGGGCCATGGATCATCGTTATTGAACCACCAGCCAAATTTATCCATGTCATCGCCAAACCATTTTGGATCAGAGGCACGCTCGGCGGCGGCGCTGAGCCGAGCAACAGCAGTGTGATCGCCTAATGCTCTGGCCATAGCTAGGCCCGTGGCACTGGGGCTAATTTCTTTTCTTGGATCTCGCCAGCCCAAAGAATTCGCGGTGGCTTCATAAATTTGCGTGGCAAGCTCAGGCGACTGCGGCATTAGATAGAACGCAGTGCCTACGCCGGCTCCGCCAGTCCCGGGGATATTTACTTTGAACTCTGCAATCGGATCGTAGTACATCGTCATCCATTCAATCTGGTTCTGAGCGTTGATGCTCATATAATTGTCGCGCATGAACTCTATCCATTCTTCGAACACACCGTGGGAGTTCGTCACACCCAACTGGTCGGAGAGATACATACCCAATCCGGCCGCCGAATTACAGAACGGCCATATCTTCGTGTTTTCACACTGCGGGCCTTCGGGATGATCTGTGTACTGCCTGTGAAGATGTTCCACGATGCGCGGTTGCGTCCATTCGAACTTCTCGTTCTCGAAGCCGGCTATCTGCCAGGGCTTCTCCCACTTGTCGTCGCCGGATACATACTTGTAGATGGCAAGGAGAAGATTCAACCAGCCGCGAAAGAACAAATTGCCATCAGCTCCAATGGGATCTGGCTGCAGACCCCAAGGTTCAACACCGTTTGCGGTCCAACCGGCGGAGTCATATTTTCCACGAAGCCGTTCTGGCCAAGCCTGAAAAAACGGCGCACTAGCTGGACCGTAGTTCTCGCGATCGGGACTGGGACCGATGAAGGTGTTCCAATCTATCGCCGCCCAGTAGGAAGTATGCCTTGTCGCCAGCTCATCCAAGATACGCGTATAGGCTTCGCGCCATGCCGGGGTCTGGTCGGCCATCATCATGATGACATAGCTTGAATCGCTCAGGTCAAAGCGTGGGTAACTCAACATAGGTGGGGAATTGTACTGGTCCCACCACGGGTGAGGCCCCTTCCCATCAACTGACCAATCGATGTCGCCACGGGGGGTATTTATTCCCCAGGGTCGCTCAATGTCTTCTGAGAATCCCCAGTCATCCGCGGTAGTGGCCTTTTGCCACATGAAGCGCATCCAACCCTTGGTACGCTCATTGTGCTTTGGATAAAAACTGGGAGTATGTTTGTAGCGTGCATAGAGCTCGCTTTGCGGGCCAACACAGGCACCTAAAGAGGCTGCGCCTCCAACAACTGCTGCGCCTCTTAAAAAATCACGGCGGGATTTTGTAGAGTTCTGCGACATGCTATTTCTCGACTTGTAGGCAGTGGATAGTTTTTCTAATTAGTTTGAAACGTTTTTAATTTAAGCCAGTACGGACCTAGTCTATGGAATTTTTTTTGTAATGACCAGACCAGACCGTAATCAACAGAATCAGGCTTGATCAATACTATTACTGCGCAGTTAAATGGGGCGATGCCAAACTATGGCCTTCAATCACGTATTTTGGTGTTGTAGCGGCTCTTGCGGCGCTCCCACTGATCGTTAATGGCCCGAAAACATCGGTATTTTGCGAACTGCGCACGGCTACCCTGACTTTCAGAGCTATTGGAACGATGCCAGCCAGCACCCCACGCCGGGTTGGGGGGGTATGCCCGGATAAGTCAGGATAAGTCAGGATAAGTCAGGATGCTTCCATTGAATCCGCACAAGTACTACCGTGAACGACCTACAAGGGATACCTGAGAAAAAGACACTGCGTGAAGCGGAGTTTTAGGTTCTTTGTGGCAAAAGGGCCGGGATTTTCCGCTCAGAACGGATAAAGGACTAGCCGTGGTCGAGCTGGGAAGATCGCCGACTCTGAGTAGTAAAGTTTTATTTTTTACGAAAGATTTGGCGGAAGAGAAATGAGTCTTTTTATAATTTTAAACCACTGTTTTATAAAATATTTAAATATAAACATGTTATAAAAAGTTACATAGGGTGTTACATCCACACCAATTCAGCCCTGTGCGGCATAGTCAAAAATTCCTGCTTTATACTTCCTAAATATTGATATGAACCTTGCCCCGATCTTGTCGTTGTCGACCGGAGTTACACATATTTTTCATTCATAAGCTCATCGCCAGCCAAGCTATATGCGTTTTTAGGGCCTCCGATAATACGCTTAAGTCTTCTATTTTTTAGAACTGCGAAAACCTAATTCCAACGGTGACTGCTCCATGACCATTTTAAAAATGGGAAGTTCCCGTCTATAAAAAGGTAGGCGGAAAATAGTCCCTACGATGTCCGAAAACTAAATTATTACGCCTCTGTCGTATTGGTCCCGAAACTATCCTCGCAAGGCTAGCCCCTCACTCCGAAGACCTTATGCAAAGCTGCTACTTGCCGGTTCAAATAAGCCCTTTTTAAGAGCTCCCGAAGATTTAAAATGCAAAAGGGATAAACCCTTATAGGGTGGTGTCATATAACTGGAGCACAGCTGTGCTAAGACCCTTCTAGGATTGTAAGTCCGATATAACCCAACGGTCGCCTTGAAGAGGTGAATTTAGACGTAAAGAATCAGACTACCAGTAGCCCGTAGAGAAATAGAAATCAGGAACGGGCGAGACTTCAGATTAGTTCCGCATACAAACTAAGCTTTTTAAGTTTTGAGGATAAACATGATTACTAACAACTTTACGGCTGCGATGACTCAAGAATAACTGCTCACTGGTGCGGCTCACCACGAGGAAGGAGAGCTCTCTAGAAGAATCGCTATGGATGCGGGGCTAACAAAGAGTAGTGAAGAACTCTCTAGGGCTGAGGAGCAAGATTCGAAACTGTATCTGACAACACTAAAAGGAGCGATAGCGGCCTACGAAGAGAATAAGAGCTTAGAAGAGATGTTACTGGGCACTGTAGCCAGGTTAGCCAGTGTTTTAGGTGACGGAGGCGGCGAGGCTGCCGAAAGAGCCATGGAGATAATTAAAGCTAATATGGATGGTGACGCCTCGTAAACATCAGCACCCTCACCCACCGCATGAGCATCTGCTCCACTAGTATTAATGTTGCCTTGTGCCAAGGCATCGACAGCCATTAAAGGGGAGGGGTATTTCAATAGTCTAGCAGTTCGGGAAGAGATACCGCTCGGGTACACACGCTTTATTACTAACTCACTCAATCATCAATTTCGGGACCGGGATCAGGCCATGACATATTAATGGTTCATGGTCGCTTCATGAGATTCCCAATTTGATCAACCGTTGTTTGAGCCCCTGTAAGAGCCTGAGATAATTCAAGCTCATTCACAGACAAGATTAAAAAGCATGAAACTGTTCAAAGTGAGAAACGTCGCACATTTATTCACCGTAGATGATGATCAGATGTAAAAACTTTTCTGCGAAAATAAATCAGAAACTCTCAGGGGAATAAAAATGAAAAAATTAATGGTCGTCACTTTACGTAATCGCCATTGTTTGAGCGCCTTACTATGAAACTACTCATCTCTACATGCTCTACACAGCTGCTTGAATTTACAGGGAGTTCT
>CAJWGN010000198.1 GCA_913031035.1 uncultured Gammaproteobacteria bacterium | reverse complement strand
TCCCGGCAGCCGCCCAGTTCAGAACAGTTCGTTGAGTCTCGCTTATCCCGGCCGACTCCATAAATGCTGGCTTATTAATGGCCCTGTTGATGTGCGGTAATAGTGTTCTGACTATTTCCTCGTTTTCGCTTGTAACAGCATCAGCAGGTACAGTTATACTCGAAATGCAGCCGATTGGAAACTGTGGCGTTGGTAGTGAGCCGAACGTCCAACCATGAGCTATTTTATTTATTTCCACTCTTTTTAAAAAATCTTTGCTTCCTGAATTGTAGTTCTCGTTTTCAAAACAGGCCCTCCAATTAACGAGGCCACCTCCTTGGTCTCTTAACGCACGAATTACTGGGTCGACGAGGTGATATGACTTCGTTAAGTATTCCTCTGCCCACCCGTTGTCAAGGCTCCCAAACGGAATTGTCGCTCCGCCTTTTCCTGGCAGTGTCTCAGGAGCTGTTGTTAGCATCATGCCTGTAGCACCTACTGCGATAATAAGTTTTTCGTAGATTAACGACATTTGTTCAACGCTGTCACATGCAAGCGCGTCATTCATTATTTCTATAGCAAGGTTGACCTTGCTCAGGCGTGCTTTCATAATTCATCTCCCTGTGTTTCGGCCCTAATATTCAAACTATAGCCAGAGCCATAACCACACCACCAGAGCATATATTCGTCTTGGGTCACCATAAACCTCACAATTTTTATTATTAGTTTGTACTTCGAATGCAATTAAATTGGTTTCCGCCTCAGATTATCATACTTTTCTAGATAGTATCGGGTATATGTAGGAAAATCTTTTCTGTATGACGGGAGGCTTTCCGCCTCCGTCTTCAGCTTTTTATTCGTCCAACTGCAGAACGGATGGTGTTTTGGCTGGATATCTTTTTTTCCGGCGGCGCGGGTCGATGAAAATTTAACTGTGGAAGCTGTTTGCTGGAATCCCACTCGAACAAAATAGGCATAGATGCCTGCCTTATAGATCTTTGCTCGACCCCCTTTCCCCATTGATAAGTTACGCGCAGTGTGGGGTGATTTTTAACTTGGATCTTTTTTAGCTCGCTACCGGGCAGCCCTTGTATATGGTTTATCTGAGACTGAATTCGATCAGACCCACTTGCACCATCCAGCTGCATAAGCTGCTTTATTACCTCAGACTTGGGCGTAGTTGTTATTGACTCGGGTTGAGACATCCAGTGCCATGTAATTGCCTCCGGATATTGGTCGGCAATGGGTATTAACCTTGTAGCTTGTTTCTGGCAAATATTCGATAGCTCGGTGAACCTTAATGGCTTCCGAGCATCGGAGAAAGCCTCTGGCACCGTTGTTTTATAAAACGACTTGCGCTTGCCTACGTTCATTGATGATAGTGTTTTAAATAATTCTGCAAACGCCTTTTTCTCAGCATTGAGTTTCTTTGCTAAGTCAATACTATGGATAGAGCACCCAATAGCTCCGGGATATTTTATGGTGGTTTTTGGGTCTTGCCCTGGTTGATAGATAAAGTGTGTAAATGATCTTTGAAGAAGGCGTAAGCTATCTTTAGATGGCCCTGAGTCAGCACATAAAGCGCCTATAGCGTCATCATCCATACTTCGGGACAATTTATTACCATAGGATAGGAGTCTCTTATAACTAGCTTCAAGCTCCATGACTGTTTCGATAATATCGTTTCCCACATTAGGTCTCCTACTTAGCTGGTCGCTTTCTTGGTGATAGGCACTACAGGCCAGTCCTCTGTTCTAAAGATCTCTTTGTCCTCCATTCCCCTGGACATGGCCTCCTCATTAACGATATTAATATATTTCGCCATGAATCCAGGGTCTCTTTTGCAGCCCTCAGCAATGTAGTATCCAAGCCTTAGCGTGTAGGAATTACTGTTTCGGCTAGCCAGCATGTTTTTATAGTTACTCCCTCCAACACCCATCATCACTGCCGCTGTGTAGGGGCTCGGTATCCCGCGCTTCTTGAATTCTTTAAAAATAGCTTCAGGTAAGAGAGAGGGTACGGTAAAGGGTATTTTTTTGAACGGGATTGTTAGCAGGCACCTAGTGATGAGAGCCGCATTTGGGGGTAACTGGAGGGGAGCGCCATATTCTTTGGTCAGCTGTATCATTCTATGTTGAGTCACACCATAGATGTAGCTAAGGTCAATGTAGGTGTTCTGCGGGCCTTCCACCCCGTGCTGTTTTAGTTGCATTATTGTTCTGCTTGTAATTGCCTTACTGGTGTCCTCGGGGGTATCAAATTTTGGGGGTTTACCTGGGAAGTTTCTTGCCCATGTTCCTTTC
This sequence comes from uncultured Gammaproteobacteria bacterium, assembly GCA_913031035.1. GTDB lineage: Bacteria > Pseudomonadota > Gammaproteobacteria > Pseudomonadales > Pseudohongiellaceae > UBA9145. The sequence continues at coordinate 3,387 of CAJWGN010000198.1, read as the reverse complement.
TTCCATATTTGATCAGGGGTAAGCCCGCGAGTTGACGCCTCAAGCTCAACCAGCTTACGGATACTATCCAAGCCACCCCCGTTTTTTATGATGGACATATACATTCTGGCTAGATTAGAGGATGTTGGGCTCAGTTTTGAACCGTTGATTGCTTTGTAGTACCACGTTTTTTGTTGCCCTAACATGATGGAGGCGGAATCCCCCAAATTTATCCCAGTATGCTCTGACACAAAGTCAGTAAAGTCTTTCATGCCGATGGCCGGCTCTACAGGCGATAGCTCCGGGTATTTCGAAAGCAGACGAATGAGCAGCGAGTAGGGTGGCGAAAGTTGCTGATCTCTTTTTGCATTCTGGCTTAGCAATGAGAGCGTTTGGCCTGAAATACCCGTTGCTATGACGGCTGCTCCCTGTGTTAGGCGAAGCTTTCCCAGTAGCAAGGGTATATGTCTACCCATGATTTTCCCAGCACCTGTTGATGCGGTATCAGAAACGCTAAATAAATTGATGGGTATATGTTTACCCATGATTTTTCCAGCACCTGTGGTTGTGGCCATGCTTTTTATCCTCTTGATTTAGAAGGGGTTGAGCCGTATTTAAACTATTAAAATAGGCATTCACCTTGCACTCTAATTATGCTATAGTCTACTTATCGGTGCAACGAATTATTATGCTATCCGATCGAAAAAGATTTGATGATTCATTCACTACCATAATAATAATAATAATAATACCAATAAACCTTTCGCAGCTTTGCGTAGAGAGAGGCAACATGACAACTAAAGTAAGCATGGTAAAGCTATCCACTTTTTCCCCATGTGTTAATGACAGTGATACGAGTACGCCGACAGTGCCACTGGACCTCAGTCATATCCTGACTGGATTGAAGTTCCCTCATAATGCCCTAAGCGCCCTTTATGGCCATAACAACGGTTCTTCTGTAGCCAGCACCGCCATCGACATGGCAGAGGATCAAGGCCTTTCTTGTCGCTCTTTTGACCTATTCATCACGAATAAGAACTGGACTATTCAGACTATAGGACTGGATGCCGGCGCAAATTCACCCGCTTTGGCAGAAATGAACGTCCTGACCCTCAACCGTTGTAGAAAAGATTTGCGGCACATCGTATTCGATTGCTGGGCGGATTTCATTGATCAGCAAACTTGTACGCCAGAGGAGTTGACGGTATTGAAAGCTGAGGATCCTATTTTCGCGACAACCCGACCAGATTTCATTAGCTTTTTGCATTCCCAGCCACAATTCAAACATCTGGACGCCATCACTTACCGGGTGAACACAGGTACTGAAATCATTTCAGTGGCGTCGGTATTCTCGAGGGATTGCATCGATAGTGAGAACATCAAAATAGGATTTGGTCCTATGGCCGACACGGCCCTTATTCCCCAGTTTTAACAGTATAGCTTGATCTTGAGCAACTGTTTATTAATCACGCTTACTATCCTATAATACACGCTTCCTTGGAAAATATAGGTAACATCCGTGCCTTCTTCTATCAACTTTGCCCTCCAAATATTGAGCTATTCTGGCGATACAGCCCAAGGCATTAGGTTGTCTGATGGGACCTCAGTCACAGTGAAAATGGGTGCATTTGAGGGCTCAGGTATTGACCGGCGTCGTAGCATTGCGGCCCTCCAACAAGGGAGTGGTGAGGTCAAGATTGGCGGTATCATTAGTGTTGAGCGCTGGCATCAAGAGGCCGGTGATCCATCGACCTATTATGCCGGCTACATTCATAGGCTTAGCGCGACTTCAGAGAGCTTTGAACAACGCGCCTTGGTCGATGTCATGGCCAAACCTTCAGCGCCGTATGGAGGTGACGCCACCCCCGCAAGAGCATATGTCGACATCTTAAATAGAGGCGTAACTTGTACGATGGGTCGCGCCAAGGAGGCTATCCTCAGAGCATATACGCAGAACGACTATAGGTTAGGGAATCCTTTTGTACTTGTCCGGGACGCGGCTCAAAAACAACAATGCCTCCAGCTGCCGGTCTGCCATAAGGTGAAAGATGGTGGTGTTTGGGTGATCCCGTCTGAATCGGATGTTCTCCGAAGTTTGCTAGCGGACCCGTATAAAAAGTTCTCTCGACTCCTGGATAAACTCAAAAACCGCACTGAGGAAATCGAAATTGTCCCAGGCTTTCGCGCTCAAGTGAGTTCAGCGCTCGCGCAAGATCCCCGATACATTTCACTGCAAGCAAAGCTATATAGCGTTGAGTCGCCTGTCGGATCTTATGCGGCAAATTATCGCAGCTCTATGCTTTCATTCAACAAACACAAAAGCCCAGGTTCGAAAGATTATTATGTGGCGTATCTTTGTCCCACGCTTCGAGATAGTGGCTCACTCAATCTTGCCGGCCGGCTTCCGTCGGGCGAAACACTCCCAACCGCAACTAACTAAGGAATTTTCGCCGTCATTGGCAACTTTTCCTTAAAACGGCATTGCTTAGCACAGGTATGAATGATAGTATAATTTCATTGAATCGGATGTGTGAGAGAAAATGATAAAAATTGGGCTAGTCTTTGTTGTCGTATCATTTCTTGCTGGGTGTGCCTCAACCGCCGCGGTCCCTGTTACTGCTGCTCCCGATCCAGGGTTGGTTGCGCTGATATCCGTCGCGGAAGATGTTGCTCGCAGCAACCGTGAGGCTAACGCGCTTCGCTCTGCAGGTAATAACGACTCGCTGGCGGTGCAGTATGACTTTGCTATATCCGGCCTACCTGATATTTGGACCACAGAGATTTCTTTACTTGACGACTGGAACGGGAGCCTATCGGGCTTTCTTTTGGTGGTTTCACGTATGGGCGGGTTAGATGACCCCATTATTCTTGGTAGTAGACCTCCCGCATCCATACTTATAGATATACCACGGGGTAGACGAACCCTTGTAGATTTTTTAGCGGACGCCGGCTTTCAAGGTGGGCCAAACGTCACTGTTAGCCCGTTATTGAACAATGTCCGGCGCAATCTCGGTAATTTATTGCCGAGTCAAGACGGACGATCTTGATTTTCGATGTATTCTCTTACTTTTTCAATGCTTGCACCACCACAAGAAACACAACAATATGATGGTGACCAAAAGAATTTACCCCACAACCATTGTCTTATATGCACCCAATATTTACCTCTTAGAAATTGACTGGATGACCCCTTTAACCTTTTAACTATCGACGCAATAGCTACTGTTGGTGGGATTTGCACCATTAGGTGAACATGATCTGATTCACCACCGAACTCGTGCATAACAACTGATAAATCGCTACAGATTTTTCTCATAATATCCTCGCAATCTTTCAGCATCTGATCGGTAAAAACAGGCCGACGATACTTCGTTACGAACACTAAATGCACGATATTTTTACTTTTAC
>CAJWGN010000197.1 GCA_913031035.1 uncultured Gammaproteobacteria bacterium | reverse complement strand
GCTCGCGTAGCGCGCATAGTACCAAGATGATTCCATGAACGTGTCAAAGGTGTCTGTTTCGCGGCGAGCCACTGCGCCACATTTTGGACAATTAACTTCATAGAATTCAGCTAATTTACCCAGCGGTGAGCCGCTTTCATCAAACTCAACCTCTTCCGGTAGGAGAACAGGTAATTCGTCTTCAGGGACGGGCACGGATCCGCAGTCGGAGCAATTTATGATCGGGATAGGCGCTCCCCAATATCGTTGTCTAGATACGCCCCAATCTCTTAGTCTGAAATTGACGGTTTTTTTACCTTGATCATTGGCGGCAAGGTGGGCGGAAATGGCATCGAAGGCATCGCTAAACTCCAGTCCATCGAATTGATTAGAATTGACTAATATGCCTTTGCCTGTAAAGGCTGCCTTGTCGAGATCACATTCCTCACCGTTAACCGGTTTTACAACTTGTTTGATGGCAAGGCCATACTTCTTGGCAAATTCCCAGTCCCGTTGATCATGGCCAGGGACAGCCATGACCGCGCCAGATCCGTAACTCATAAGAACGAAATTGGCTATAAAAACCGGTACTTCGAGACCGCTTATGGGGTGAATGGCTTTTAAGCCTGTATCCATTCCCATTTTTTCCATGGTCGCCATATCCGCTTCGGCTACCTTTATTTTGCTCTCACGTTCTATAAAAGCTTTTAAATCCTGACTTTCAGCTGCTGCCTTGGTGGCGATAGGGTGCTGGGGCGCTACCGCTACATAGGTAACTCCCATTAATGTGTCGGGTCTGGTTGTGTATACGGAAAGCTTTTTTAACTGAAGGTCAGTCTCGCCCGCAATTTCAAAGTTAAGCTCCACACCTTCAGAGCGCCCTATCCAATTACTTTGCATAGTTTTGACTTTTTCAGGCCAACCATCGAGCTGATCCAAATCATCCAATAATTCTTGAGCGTAAGCAGTAATTTTTACAAACCATTGTGGGATGCTGCGCCGCTCGACGATCGCGCCAGACCTCCAGCCGCGACCATCGACTACCTGTTCGTTAGCCAATACTGTTTGATCCACAGGGTCCCAATTCACTTCGGATTCTTTTTTGTACACCAGGCCTTTGTTAAATAGCTGAGTGAAGAACCATTGCTCCCATCGGTAGTAATCTGGGTGGCAGGTGGCAATCTCTCTAGACCAGTCATAAGCGTAGCCTAGTTGCTTAAGCTGCTCTCGCATATAGTCGATATTGCTATAGGTCCATTGTGCAGGAGGGACATTGTTCTGCATCGCCGCATTTTCTGCCGGCAGTCCGAAGGCATCCCATCCCATGGGCTGCAAGACGTTTTTACCTTGCATTCGCTGATAACGGGAAATGGCGTCTCCTATAGAATAATTCCTCACATGGCCCATATGAAGGTGTCCGCTTGGGTAAGGAAACATAGAAAGGCAGTAGTATTTCTCTTTGCTGTGATCTTCAACAACTTTAAAACTATCGTTATCTTGCCAATAGGTTTGGGCGATTTTTTCTACTTCTGCAGGATTGTATTGAGGGTCAGTCTTATTCATATTCTTTTCATGTTATAGCCGTTAGCGCATGGCGCGAAAAGCGTAGTTAAGTTACAGCTAATTGCAGCTGGGCGTATAGTGGGCGTATAGATAATAGCTAAGCCGGTAACCGTACTAGCGAAGGATAACCTAGACTGCCACCACTAGTAAGTGTCTGTGTAAAAAACGCTGGCTCTGCTAGGGAGACTTAATAGCCAAATGCGGGCTAATCTGGGAGGCGCCAAAGGCAGCCTCGCAGGGGGCTAGCAGCTTGCGTGGTAACTTGCGTGGTAAATAGACCCAACTGATATTGAGGTTCTCTTGCAAAAGTGCTTAAGCACACCGAAAAAAGCTCGAATTAGCTGGTAAAGCGGGGGCAGCGTGGAAAGATTTTCCGGCTATCCTTAGGTCGAGCCCTTCCTCACGCTGACCAGAGTAGAGGTGATTTTGAGCAGCTTTATTTGTCTGCTGTCAGCATTTAATATAGTGACAAGAAAGGGTCCGATGTTAATGGTTTCGCCGCGCTCTGGAATATGTCCAAATTGCTGAAGGACAAGGCCTCCTATAGTGGTAAATTCCTGATCTGAAAAGTCGGTTTCAAAATATTCGTTAAACTCATCAACCGGTGTCAGTGCCTTCACAATATGATTTTCATCATCGAATTTTTTGATATAGCTATCGTCGTCAACGTCATACTCATCTTCAATCTCGCCAACGATCTGTTCCAACACATCCTCAATGGTTACAGCGCCACAAACGCTGCCATATTCGTCAATGACAATGGCCATATGGTGTCGAGTTTCTCGAAACTCTCTCAGTAGAACATTTAGTCGTTTACTTTCAGGTACAAACGTCGCCGGGCGGACCACGTCTTTAATATCAAAGCGTTCGCTATTGCCCTGCAGTAAAAGAGGGAGCAAGTCTTTGGCGAGGAGTATACCCATCACGTTGTCTGCATTTTCGCCGATAACAGGGAATCGGGAATGTGAGGCGTTGGTAACTAACTCAACCAGTTCGTTAACGGGCAGTTTCGAAGAAACCGTTACCACTTGCGAACGGGGTATCATGATGTCTCTAACTTGCATGCTCGAAACCTGCAGTGCGCCTTCGATAATTCCTAAGGCATCCGCATCGAGCAGCTGGTCCTGCTCAGCATTGCGCAGTAACTCAAGTAGGCTCTTAGTATCTGTGGGCTCACCTGAGAGGGCGTTGGCTATTTTATCGATCCAAGACCGTGGTTTTGGATCGATAGTAGATTGTTCGTCGGTCATACGCTGGCTCTGTGAGGCTCCTGTGTGGCGAGTTTAGCTTTGTTTGGTGGTATATGGATTTTCAAAGCCATTATTTTTTAGGATTAAAATTTCTAAGGCCTCCATTTGCTCGGCCTCTTCTTCTTCTTCATGTTCGTAGCCTAACAGATGCAATACACCATGGGTGAGCAGATGTGTCCAGTGAGCTATCAAAGTTTTCCCTTGTGCCATAGCTTCGGCTTCCAGAACATCTGGGCATATAACAATATCTCCGAGAGGTCTGTAGCCTAGCTGCGACGTGATTTCTTCGGGTATATCTGCGGGAAAGGACAATACATTGGTCGCTGAGGCTTTACTACGGTAACTTTCATTTAGCTCCCCAGATTCTGCCTCGCTTACATACTTCAGACTGATTCCACAGTCTTCATTGTAGCTGGCTGCTGCTAATGCGCTAGTTATCCAAGTTTGGCAGTCGTCTGGGTTTGGTAACCATCGGCTATCACTGTCATTGAGAATATCAATTGTCACGTTCATTGAGGTGAACCGACTCCTGTGACCCTAGTGGGGATATTAAACTTTGATCATATTCGTCGTAGGCTTCAACTATGCGCTGCACAAGGCGGTGTCTTACAACGTCTTTGGAGTCGAAGTAGGTGAACCCTATTTCATCAATTCCTTGCAGGATTTTGCTCACATGAACTAGTCCTGACCGGGTGCCTTTGGGTAGGTCTATTTGCGTTACATCGCCAGTTATTACAGCAGTTGATCCGAAGCCGATTCGAGTAAGGAACATTTTCATCTGTGCCGTGGTTGTATTCTGGCTCTCATCCAAAATGATGAACGAGTTGTTTAGTGTGCGCCCCCGCATGTAGGCGAGAGGGGCTACTTCGATAACGTTTCGCTCAATCATCCGGGCGACCTTCTCAAAGCCTAACATTTCGTAGAGTGCATCATACAAAGGTCTGAGATAGGGATCGATTTTTTGGGCGAGGTCACCCGGCAAGAAACCTAGCTTCTCTCCCGCTTCAACGGCAGGGCGAACTAAGAGTATTCGATTCACTTCTTCTTTGATTAGTGCTTCTACAGCGCAGGCTACCGCTAAATAAGTCTTGCCAGTGCCGGCAGGTCCTATTCCAAAATTAATATCGTGGCGCCAAATACTTTTTACATAATCTTGTTGATGGCTGTTTCGAGGTTTTACAGACGACCTTGGTGTCTTGAGTACTAGCTCTTCGCTGTCATCAATGACCTGCCCTTGCCTCGATCGGGTCTCTTGGAGTGCTAGATGTACTTGCTCTGGGCTTAGGTTAGGGTTTTGCTCAGTGTCTTTATAAAGCTCTTCCAGCAGCCTGCTTGCGCCACTTACAGCAGAATCAGGCCCGGACAGCTGAAATATATTCCCACGCTGTCGAATCTTCAAGTTCAGTGACGATTCTATCTGTGTAATGTGCTCGTTTAATCTGCCGCATAATATCGCGAGCCTATGGGCATTATCCGGAACAAGAGCGAGGTTGAGAGTTTGTGTGGGCATTAATTATTTAACAGCATATTGTGAGTAAGTTAGAATTAAGTATATCAATGAATTTGTGCGTTGAGGCTTTTAAAGCGAAAAATTTTTGCGGTCAATATCAGGCCATCAAGACCGCGATCAGGCCGCGCTATTTCGGCTACAAGGTGCCTAAAAGAGAGTTTGGAAGTGCATCGGTAACCTTAATTGAAGTGAATTGGCCAATTAGGCTTTGATCATCGCATTTGAAGTTGACGACCCTGTTGTTTTCAGTTCTTCCTTGCAGGTCGCCTGGATCCTTTTTAGAGAGTCCGGTAACTAAAATGCGCTGTTGGCCGCCAACCATGGATTCACTAATGGCATTGGCGTGCTTGAGTATCTGAGATTGCAGCGTTGCGAGTCGGTGTTTCTTTTCTAGCTCTGGCGTAAGGTCTTTTAAATCGGCAGCAGGAGTGCCAGGTCGCGCACTATAAATGAAGCTGAAAGAAGTATCAAAACCGATTTCTATGATCAGCTTCATAGTGTCTTCGAAGTCTTTGTTGGTCTCCCCAGGGAAGCCAATAATAAAGTCAGAAGATAGGCTAATACCGGGCCTATTTGCCATTATTTTACGCAGCAGAGACTTGTACTCTATCGCGGTGTGACCACGTTTCATTGCGGCTAAGATGCGATCTGACCCACTTTGAACAGGCAGGTGTAAGTGGGAAACGAGTTCAGGAACCTCGTTGTAAACTTCAACTAAGCTGCTAGAGAACTCGACCGGGTGTGATGTGGTGAAACGTATTCTGTCAATGCCGTCTATGCTCGCTATAGACTGAATTAGTAAAGCAAGATCGACCATAGACCCTTCGTCACTTAGTCCTCTGTAAGCATTTACGTTCTGGCCAAGCAAATTGATTTCTCGCACACCCTGTTCGGCGAGATGAACAGCTTCGGCAAGCACATCGTCCAATGGTCTACTTACTTCTTCCCCCCGGGTAAAGGGGACCACACAAAAACTGCAGTACTTACTGCAGCCTTCCATGATAGTGAGAAAAGCTTGGCAAGAATCTGCGTTCGGCTCTGGTAGCCGATCAAATTTTTCAATTTCAGGAAAGCTGATGTCGACAACAGGTTGGCTTCGAGGCGTGGACGCATCTAGCATTTCAGGCAGTTTATGTAACGTTTGTGGCCCAAAAATAACGTCGACATAAGGCGCGCGTTTGCCTATTGCAGCGCCTTCTTGACTGGCGACACAACCGCCAACAGCGATCTTAATGTCAGGGTTTTTTTCTTTGAGGCCCCGCCACCGACCTAGCTGATGAAAGACTTTTTCCTGTGCTTTCTCGCGAATTGAGCAGGTATTAAGTAGCAAGTAATCTGCTTCTTCTGCGGTTGCCACCAAAACAGCCCCATGAGTTTCGCCAAGCAAGTC
>CAJWGN010000196.1 GCA_913031035.1 uncultured Gammaproteobacteria bacterium | reverse complement strand
TCTAAAAGGGATTGCTAGATGAGGGTGCAAAGAAAGGTATAAGGAGGGTAATAGGGGGGTAATAAGGAGGCCGGTTAGGTGTCCTCGCCGTTCTCCAAAAAACGCTTAATACCCTCGTTGATCTGAGTTGTAGATATGCTTACCTCAAACAAGAAGAGAATGAGCCCCATTATCAAAAAGTACATGGCACCAACAAATAGCACCGATACATAAAGAGAAAAATCAATCGCCACCAGCTCTCCGAAAAACAGAGCAACGATAACCATGCTGATCAGCAGAGCGCCCAGCACAAACATTCGGATGGACCAGTTAACGAGTCTAATGCGTTTCCACAGACCAGTTGCTTCTTTTTGGAAATTGGCTAAATGTCCTTTTCTGTCTTCATAAATAATACGCGCTTCGATGGCTCTAAAGCGATCTACAACTCGGCCTAATCTCACCGACAGTACGTTCAACATGCCGGCAATGCCCGCCAGTAAAAACACCGGCGCGACAGACAGTTGAATAACACCAGCAATAGTTTCTACGGTAGCCTGATGTTCCATATTTTTATTTAGCTCGCAGCTGCTTTGGTATCAAGATCTTTCCAATGTCTAGCGCCATTGCCGGGCGTGCGAGTGAGGCTAATCCAAATTTCGGAGGCTGAGATGTTTACAACGCCTGCCATCCAAAATGTCGCCGCAAACAAGACTTCAATACCTATTCCGGTAGTGTTCATGAGTATTCCAAGCATTACCCGCTCGGTGGCTATGGCGAGCATCAATCCAAAGGACCGAATCATCCATTCTCTATGGGCGCCAAATTCCTTGCGGCGAATGCTAGTGTAGGCTTTATATAGGCATACCAGCGTATAAACCGCGAGAAATGTTGTGGCCATTGATTCACTGAATCCCGGGCCATCAACTCCGCCAAACGGATAAAAGATACCGATAAACCCGCCAGATAAGGCGCCAATGCTCCCGCATACAATATAGGTTCTGCCGGCCCAGCGATGAAAGTTAATGTATTTTTTACGAATCACGCGCATAAACTGAAGTGGGCCAATGCAAAAAATTAACAGCCCTGGGCCTAAGTGTAGCCAAGTTGCTAGGTGGTGTTGGTAATACCGGATATCAAAAGGGTTCATGACCTCTTCAGGATTGGCAATGGGCTGCGCTGTCATGGTCAGTAAGAAATCAGCTCGACCAAAAATTGATGTAATGCCCGTAAATAAAAGAACAGCCATGGCCATCCAGCCGGCCGCCTCTAAAACTTTTCTCACCATAGGCCAGGGCGCGTCTGAAAAATGGGTGCTTCTTTGGCTGCCGGCCCCTGCTGTCATATCAGTCATTTGATCACTCTCCGGTGTATTTGGGGGCAGCTTAGCGGGCTATGGGTTTAAAAACCACTTATAGCGAAAGCAAATTTTGCATCTGGCGGACAAGTGACCGGCTTTAATGGACCTTAAAGCGTCTATGCAGGTTATTTACTGGGCCGCTTCCGCTATACTTCGCGCACGTAAAAGGATCATGACTTATCTCTTCCCCCTCGGATCAATCTCCATCTGACCTGCTTCCTGCTTCCGGCTCTGACCTGCCGGCAGATCAACAGACATCAGCTGACTCAGCTTTGCCTAAAAAAGATACCTTTGCTGTTTTCGCCATTCCCCAGTTTCGCTGGTTGTTTATGGGTAACGTAGCATTCTTTTTCGCCATGCAAGGGCAGATGCTAACTCGCACTATTGTGGCTTGGGACTTAACCGGGCAGGCTACCTCTCTTGCCTATATAAACTTGGTTGTAGCTATACCAATGATCTTTGCCTCCTTGGTTGGCGGAGCTATAACCGACCGCGTAGAGCGCCGGCAACTGGTTATGATCGGGCAGTGTCTTATCCTCCTCAATGACTTAATTATTCTGGCGCTGCTTGCCACCGATCAGCTCGAATTCTGGCATTTGCTGTGTACAGCATTTGTTGCCGGCTGCGCCTTCCCGTTTATTATGCCGGCCAGAATGGCAATTACCGCCACGGTAGTTGGCCCGGGGCTGCTTCAAAGCGGGATGGCATTTGGTGCAGCAGTGATGAATCTAAGCCGGGTATTCGGCCCTGCGATAATGGGTCTATTGATTGCCCAGTACTCGTTCACCGGGGCTTATAGTTTGTCGGTCGTACTCTACCTAGGCGCCATATTGTGCATGCTTGGCGTTAAACGAAGCCGCTCAGTGCCCAAAGACACGCCAAAGAAAGCTTTGCTGGCAGACATTGGCGAAGGCTTTAGTTACATCGCCAACAACCGAGCCGTGTTAATCACGCTGGGGTTTGGATTGGTGCCAATGTTTTTGGCCATGCCATTTCAGAGTGTTTTGGTTGTTTTGGCAGAACAAGCATGGCAGGTAGGAGAGGGCGGACTGGGCACCTTAATGGCAGTTGGCGGTGTCGGCGGCGTGTTCGGCTCCATCTGGATTGTTAAGCGTGGCGAGAAGCCCCAGCGCTTTAAGTTAATGATAGGCAGCACCATAGCCTTCGGTATTTGCCTTGGAATCACCACCCAAGTCTCAAATTTCTATTTGGCATTTATCCCGCTGCTGCTAGCGAACATGTTCGCCAGCGCCAGCCAGACGGTTAACAGCGCGACCGTTCAGCTATTGATAGATGACAGAGTAAGAGGCCGCATGAGCAGTTTCATGATGCTGTCATTCGCACTAACCCCAATTGGCGTGTTCCCAATGGCCATGGCCACCGACCGCATTGGCGCGGCCAATGCCATTGTCGGCGCCAGCATCGTCTTGGTTGTCGTGGTGGTGATGTTTGTGCTGCTGAGTAAGACGCTGCGGGGTATTGATGGGGCGGTGACGGCCAAGTTAGCGAAGGCCAAAGAACAAGCCGCTTAGAGTATCTGCCCTATAAATAGGAACGGTGCTCAGCTAGCGCCAAGAAAACACACTCTGAGGATTGTTAACTATGGGTAAACAATCCCCGCTCCAGGGTCCTGTAGCTCAGCTGGATAGAGTAATTGGCATCGACCAGTTGGCTTGAGTTGGCAGACAGCGCAAAGAACTGCCCGACCGGTGAATATTTGTGCTTAGCCCAAATGTTAATCTATCTCTCGAACCTTGATGTCGAAAGCAGTTTAAATGACACCGTGAGCATTCTCATCCATGTGTATGTAGCCTCCGCCCCATGGGTCCATAGCTCAGCTGGATAGAGTAATTGGCATCGATCAGTTGGTTTGAGTTCGCAAGTCGCGGTAGCGGCGCAGACAGCGCAAAGCGCTGCCCGAAGGGTGAATATTTGGGCTTAGCCCAAATGTTAATCTATCTCTCGAACCTTGATGTCGAAACCAGTTTAAATGACACCGTGACCATTCTCATCCATGTGTATATAATCTTCGCTCCACGCGCCCATAGCTCAGCTGGATAGAGTAACTGGCTTCGAACCAGTTGGTCGGGAGTTCGAATCTCTCTGGGCGCACCAAACAAAAAAAGGAAGCCATTGGCTTCCTTTTTTTGTTTAGCAAGTCCTAAGGACTTGGTTCGAATCCCCAGTTCGAAAGGAGCGAAGCTCCGCAGACATTGCGAAGCACTGCCCGTAAGGTGAGTATTTAGGCTCAGCCTAAATAAGAATCAATCTCTCTTTGACACTCTCTACACTACTGTATTTTTGCTCTGACCCCTTTATTACTAATGCCTGGGAACCCTAGTACGAAATCATTATAGGTGATCTGTGCACTATCAGCTTTGAATGTGGAGAAAAGGGGACGAATCTATTTTTCAGTTTTCATGTGGCCGAGATTCAAAAAATAAGTCTGTGCCTATTCTTTATTCTTTCGGGGAAACTACTTTTTTCGCGTATTTAACATAAATACAAGTGACACAATAATAGCCGTCAGCTCTAATCCGAGTAGTAAGTATGCTGAGCCGCCAATAGTACTAGCGCCTCCGGTGCCATAGGTTAGTATAAATTTATTACTTTCTTGAAGCAGCGCGAACGACGCTAGAGAAAACCAGAGTGAGAACAATACAAAGAGTATCGAAATCACGAATAGTTGGAATTTGGTCAGCTGTTTTCCCACCGAGTACGCAGCAATCAGATAGCCGCCCACGATAGACAAATAAATTGTGGTAGCGGCCATTGAAGTCCCGAACATGGAAATCCAAGCTTGTGAAATGTCAGCTGGATTCAATCTTCTTCACCTGTGTCTGTGCACATAACATTTCTATATGCGCCCCAGGGGACATTTATCTCCGCTTTGAGCTAAGTTTTCCTTTCAAGTCTTTTATAACAAAACATAAGTTTAAATGCCCAATATAGAGCCGTTTCAGATACCGAGGGTCCCGTGAATCTTGAATAAGGGGACCTCAGACTGTCCTACATGGAGTTTCCTCATATTTGAGGACAGTTCTACGATTCATCGTGGTTTCTCATTCATGGGCCGTGCAAAGCTGCGGTAAACCGTGAATATTAGGCGGCCATATCGGTACTATATCGACGAGGTTAAAAAATCCACGAAGAACACCGCAGCATCTGCAGCGGCAAACAAGCGTATACGATCAACACTGGCCAAGATGCGCCGAGTTGTCATAGCTTTAGGAACACTTTTACTTCACGATTACGCAACGTGGAGCGCCCTAAAGACATTAGAGACGAGCTAGGTGGTTGGGCAAGTAGTGTGTCGGATAGACATGGCTCACCAGCCGACATCAAGATTAAGCAAGGCTGTCTTTTAAAGAGTATAGACGCACCTAACGTAATAGATTGGGCGAAATCATAAGTGAAGATAGTTCATTTGAAGCCACCAAATGCGGGTGAGCCACGCGTGTGAGTTACTGTGCTACTTTAAAGGTTGATTGGTATCGTGGAGCGCATCAGCCAGATAAACCCCGTCTGTTGACATCAAGATTGAGCGGGGTTATCCGATTAGGAGCATTGATGCGCCTAGTGGTGCTGGAAGCTGTGCATGGTGGCAACGTAGTTATTATAACAAGACAGCGTTGAGTCGATCTGAGCAAGCAGCATATCAGCCAGATAAGACCGGCCTGCTGACATTAAGATTGAGCAAAATTCATGTGCCTTATGTTAGACACTTAGGCATCGCTATAGCTAATGATCTGTGAAAAACTCATAAGAAAAGGACTAAATACTCATGAGCAAACTAGGAAAAATACTACTAAGTATTGGTTTTCTTTCATTAAGTGCTTTACTCACTCTGCGTATTTTAGGACTCGACCCCGAGTACATGGATTACACAACACAAGAATACAATGAGAGAGGCAGAATGACGTTGCCCGGATTGTGGCTTTCTGGTGAAGTTGTAAAAGAGCCGATTGATAATTGGGATTGGGTTTTAGATGTGGCTCACCCAGAACGCGGTAATACCATAATGTTAGAAACTCAAACGTGGTATGGCATACCATACTCGGTCACGATACTGCCGACTCCTCGTGGTGAAAAAATGTATATCGGTGGTAGTGCGAGAGATGCAAGATTAGAGGGCGAGTTTCCTAACTACAAACAGTGGTGGGCTAACGTGGAGCGCGATCCTCGGGTACGTCTAAAAATCAACGGCAGTATTTATGAGATGACGGCAGTGTTGGTTCGTGACCCTGCGGAACTCACTGAGATTTTAGGCAGAGATGCCATTACAAAAACCGTTGCTAAAGATGGCGCCGAGAAGGTGGTGGCGAAATGGTATTACTGGCAAGTTTTTCAGCGGAACATCGTTGAATACTAGAATATAGCATGTCAGCCAGATAAACCCGGCCCGCTGATATTA
>CAJWGN010000195.1 GCA_913031035.1 uncultured Gammaproteobacteria bacterium | reverse complement strand
AATCTCACCCCGGTCCAAAAATATCGGCGTCCAGTAGGGAATATCGCCGGCGTCAAAGTCACCTTTATCAACGGTCTCATTCCACTGGCCTGTCGTCAGGTCTTGTCTAACGTAAAGATTACTTCCAGCAAGCTTGTCTGAAATTATCTTTGAATATTCAGAGGTCTTACCAAAGGCAACAGCGACATCTGAAAGGCCGAAATCCTGACTGCCTATAACTTGAATAAATGACTTAGAACTCGCTGTAGAGCCCTCAATTGTCAACGCCGACTTAACCGCATCAAAACCAACGACAACGTTGCTAACCGTCTTACCATTCGCATCAGACATCAGATTGATTCTCTTCTGAAACTCAGCGGTGAAGGTGTCGATATTGTATTGACCCAGTGCCAACTTAACATTCTGTGTAATACCGTCGATTACGACTGTGACGCTCTGGTTTGCTGCTGTAACGCTAAACGCTTGACCCGAGTCGACACCCATGGCACTGCCTATTAATTTCGCTTTTGTTGATGCCTGACCGCGGACAGTAGGGACATTTTCAACTAGGGATAGGGCGGATTTCGTTTCCTGTGTAATCTGAGCCAGAGTGGCACCCACTCCATCCAAGCCGAATAAGGCAGAGGCCATTGCGCCGCCGGTAGTAAGCACTGGAGGTGTTGCGCCATTGTTTGCTGCAATAATTTTGATGCTAGACGAGTCGCCTGTGGTCCCGCTCTTAAAGCTGAAAACACCCCCAGCGTAATCCACAACCATACCCGACCTGCGGCTTGATGCGACCAGTGCGGTACCGTTTCCTAGTACATTTCCAAGCAACTGTTTGGAACCATTAAGTGTTAAGTCAGTTAGTACCGACCCACCATCTGTACCTGCTACGCTTATATTATTTGTTCCCGTTACGGCTCCAAATAAGGTGTTCGATGCTGCACCTAGGCTAGCGATTCGCAATTCGTCAGGAAGAGCTCCCGTTTGATGGAACACGAATCCTTGATTTTTCTCATCGTATTCAACATTAACATCGTTCCACCCCGCTCCAACCGTATTTAAATGCTCGGTAATCCCATAAGCAATTTGCCATCCTTCTGCGACAGTGTTGGCAGCGGCATCAGTTCCACTTTCTATCAGGTGTGGATTAGTGGCTTTAGCATTTTCT
Source organism: uncultured Gammaproteobacteria bacterium (assembly GCA_913031035.1). GTDB lineage: Bacteria > Pseudomonadota > Gammaproteobacteria > Pseudomonadales > Pseudohongiellaceae > UBA9145. The sequence goes on along the minus strand of CAJWGN010000195.1, from coordinate 4,625 downwards.
GTAGTGAGTATATTTCTGATGTCCAAAAGTTGGTGTGTAACAACACCAGTAACCGCGTTCTTTCGCTTTATCACGATCTGGCCAGGGTCAGTTGCCACACCCTCCGCACCAGTAAGATCAAAGGGCTTGCCATCACCAAAAGCTTTGTTTATTTCATTCGTGAGTTCAGCAGCAATTTGCTTGCCTGATAGGACTTTATCCTCTAGAACAGACGATTGAAATAAGCGCGTTAGGCTTATCGGCTTAGAGATAGACCCATCAATCTCCACCGTAAACATCCTGCTAAGCGCCTTCGTATTTGCGGCCGTAAAGTTAGCCCCACCAAAATCAACACCTGTGGAAGCGTTAGTAAGATTTAGGCCATCCGTATAAGTAGATCCTGCAGGTATTTTTGTTGCAATAGTTGCCGCCGTTGAAGCGGTGGGTTTTTCCAACTGATCCAATGAAAATTTACGGTATGTAGTCGAGGCCGTAATCAAATAGTCCGAGCCCTGTGCAGGAGGAGTCTTGCCAGTTGGCGGAGTTCTCGACAACACGTCAAGCTCTGCTTTTGTTAATATTTCGCCAAATTTATTAATAAACTGTTTATCGTTTCCTGCGCCAGCTGACTGCGTTAATGCTGATTTTACGGCGACTCCATCTATAGTGACATGTGTCTGCCATTTACTAAATGGGACAGCCTCGGTAGGCGCTGACGTTTTCACATAATAGATGGTTGCAAGCTGCGCCTGCCCGTTTGAGCCATACGTAGTGAAAGAAGTCGTCTTGTGGTACGTCTCTGGCTTGTTGGCATTAAAAGTTGCTGTTATGGCCTTTGCAGACGAAGGTAGATTCAATCCCAAATTGATCTGAGTTGTCGGCGTAAAATCACCAACTGTCGAGCGCATAACAGTGAGTCCTGCGGTTTGAGCTTCAAAGTTCGCGTTATTAATAGAATCAACCGGAAGTACCTGAAGTGCTTGACCCGCTGAATTTACCAGCCTATTTTGATCGTCGAGCATGAAACCACCATTGCGAGTGTATAGCTCCCCGCCATCTGACGTCTTGAGTTTAAAATACCCATCCCCAGTAATAGCCAAATCTAATGCGTTAGTTGAAAACTCGATGTTGCCCTGAGTATGCTGCTGAACGATTCCCTTTAAAGCAACACCAGAACCACCTATAGAGCCCGACTTTTGGAGAGGCGTGCTGGCAAAGATGTCGCCGAAATTTGCGTCAGCGCGCTTAAAACCTGTAGTGCCTGCGTTCGCGATATTATTTGATGTAACAGACAACTCAGTAGTTGCTGCCTGCAGACCTGTTAATGAAGTATAAAATGACATTTTTGTCTCCTAGATTAATTTTCTATACGTCCAACTTCTGACATGCCAAGCACGCTTCCGTCTTCCATTTCGACTGTTAACTCTTCGAGTATCTGATCCCAACTCACTGCTGTAATTATTTGCTTATTTACAAGAGGCATCGTAGTTAAGATCCCTCCCCGGTCTACAATGAACTCAAACTTGTATTGACCTGCCGGCATTTGCACGCCTTCTTGGTTTTGTCCATTCCAAGTAAGGTCTACGTTACCCGCTGGAAGGTTTGAAAAATCTTTTGTATAGACCAGTTCCTCTGTCGTTGAGTTGTAAATTCTGAAAGCTCCTGAATCTGCTGATTCTGGTAAATTTGCATTTGAGGTGATATTCCCTCCAGCACTTATCGTGGCTAGGTTTCCTACTCGCTCGATTTTTTTACCCAACAAACTTGATCCTAATAGAAACTTTTCTGACTTCGAATCGGCAGCCATCGCATCTACAGAAGTTCTTACACCCGTCATTGCTTCAAGTGAAGAGAATTGGGCCAACTGAGAAACGAAGGCCTCGTTATCCATCGGATCAAGGGGATTTTGATTTTTTAGCTGCGTCGTGAACAGCGTTAAAAATGCAGTCCTATCCAGATCTTCCTCTTGCACACGTAGCTTTGCCTGTTGATCTTCATACTGCTTGGTCGTGAGTATGTTAGACGGCAACGCTGCTGTTAGTTCGGCACCCATTTTCTGCTCCCAAATTTCAGTCTAGCTTCTGAAGGTAGTTATACTTTGATCATTCCTAATGTCTTGATCATTAGGTCTTTGGCGCTGGTAATCACTTCAACATTGTTTTGATAGGCCCGCGAGGCATCAAGCATATCTACGAGCTCTTCTATTTCGCTGACGTTGGAAGCAAAAACATATCCATCGGCATTGGCCATAGAATTGCCTGGCTCATATAACTGCTCAATAGGCTTGGTATCATCAACGATTTTATCTACGCGCACACCGCCAGCTAAATTTTTAAAGCCCCCCGCGGTGTCTCCATCTAAGAGCGCTGAAAAAACGGGACGCTGCGCACGAAAAGCGCCTTCTTCCGATCCGGATACAACACCTACATTAGCTAAGTTACTTGCGGTTGCATTCATCCGAACTAACTGTGCATTAAGACCGCTACCGCCTATTGCCATGATTTTATCAAATGACATGTTCTATTCTCCTCTGAATGCTTTTCGCAAGCCGGCTATCTTGTTTTCCATAAACTGTAATGATGCTTGGTAGTCCGCTATGGCGCGTCCATACTTAGCTTGCTCGACTCCTATCTCTACGGTGTTGTTGTCGAGACTTGGCGCTAGTGGGACATGGTAGGTGATAGCGGACTTTGTATCAGTCCAGCTCGGCCCATCAAAGTGTCCCATATGTTTAGCGCTTGTAACTCCTAGAGAAATCTCTCGTCCACTTTCTGATTTGTCGAATGAACTACGCAGAAGGCTAGAGAAGTCTAAATCTTTCGCTTTAAATCCTGGTGTAGATGCATTCGCGATATTTCCTGAAATCAACTCGAGTCTCTTATTTTTGACTGTCATGGCTGCATGATTAAAAGCGAAATAATTATCTAGTGGTTTGGCCATAGCTCTTTTTCTTTATTTATGTGGTGGATCTAAATTAAGTCGTTCTGCCTACAAACACTCGTCCTGTCAGTATCTTATTAGCATGATCCATGCCAGAACTAATATTACACGGCTATCAATTACTATTTATCTATTCAAAACATGTGGTTACGGGATTTTAACTCTCTCCCTCTTAGACTTTACTGCTTAAGAATTGTTGCAGACACTGCTGAAAGCGGCGACAAAGCGGAAAGCGGCGAGCGACAGTTAAAAGCGGCGACAAAGCGGAAAACAGCGCACGCCAAGTGCCAAAATATGCCCCAGCGGCACGTTGATCCCTCTACTAATAATTCTCCTTTAAACAAGATTTATGATGCTCAAAAACTTCTTCGGATTCGAATACTTGTAAAGACAATGATATTTTTTATTGCGACTATCGGCATTGCCGCTCCTCGGCTATGTGCAAAAAATCGCTACAAACTCTACGACCAAATTAGTCGAAAATGTTAAAACTGGGTCGCACCTCAAGAAAGAATCAATTCTAGCTATATTGAAGTTCAAGCGAACGATCGAAGATTTATAGTTTCTATTTACGCAGAAGGCTTTGAATAAAATTTTGCGATTGACTCAAAATCAAACGTTTAGGTAAAGTGCGTAAATCAAAAGTGGACAGCGATACGGCTTATGCACATGCGCACGGAGAGAGAGGTGTTAATCTATGCTCACGCATTAACCAAGAAAGAAGTCTTCTGGGCACAAGATCTCGAGTTAAGCAAAGAGGGCTCTGTTTAACAAAACAACACGCTCACTAGCAAGGTAGAAGCAATAAGGATACTGCTAACGGTAAGTAAAGGCCGATAGTACGCCTTAATAAATTTGATAAGGCACTTACCTTATTCGTAACGAATAAGGTCCTTAAAAGGACAAGCGCTGACAACCTTAATGGTAGATGCCACTATTACGTCCCCCTCCGAAGCACCCGCTAATCAGCAGTTTCACTTTTCAGTTACACTAACTGCACTGATTTCCAAGGACCTGATAACAGGCATAACACTGACCGGAAATCACTTTACTGTTTCGGCGCAAGCAGCGCTAGCAACCGGACTATTGAAGCGTGGCAACAGGCTCGATCCATAAAATTATTGAGAATAATCTGTGCTCGTAAAATTATCTAGCGATGCTATTACTTCACCCTCACAATTAGAGAGAGCCATTGCAAAAAGACGATTGAAACCGTAGGCCATTATTCTTTGTTCAGAGATAACGATACGGCCCATGTCATAGCAAACAAGTCATAGCAAACAAACCAACTACACTTCAATTAAAAACCTCGATTCACTTTAACTATAGACGTGCGGGCTATCGAAAATGGTTATATTGGCGGCCGAATTAGAGTCCGAAATCGATAGTCTGGGCAAATAATGCATGCCACAATTATTAGTGCCCGGCTCGTAGAGGTAATACGGTAAAAATATTTGAGTAAGGAGAAAATGTTGAACATCTATTGAAAACACTCGTTCTATTTTCTCTAACAAAAAGGTTTTGATGGGTATTAGCGCCTATAAAAACCCTTATGGCGGGTTGTTCGTAAGAACTAGAATAATAATTCGAGTAACGCTTGCCCTGGAGAATCCCGCACGTCTTTATCTACAGAGACCTTAAATCCAACGGCTTTCCCTCTCCATTGTTCAAGGTTAGAGCGAATTTCTTGCTTAACATTTCCTAAC
>CAJWGN010000194.1 GCA_913031035.1 uncultured Gammaproteobacteria bacterium | reverse complement strand
CAGATGCGGCATTACAAGCGCCGTGTTTAAATAACTGAGTATTATCTGATGCTTACCTTAGATTTGCTACTGCTAGTAAGGCAGGTTGTGGCGGACAGACAGTCCCCCTGCATATAACTTATATGACATCGTATGAAAGCGTATGAGAGCTTAAGAGATCATATCAAATAGTATTAAATCACTGTTTTAAAACAATTTTATATATTGAATATAATGATTAGCGTGCTACACAGTGTCATACAGAATCATACAGTCATAAACTTTTTAATGGGTAGGATGATGGGTAATGCCAAGAGTAGCAAAAGAGCTGTCCCCAATCGAAGTTTCGCGCATTCAAAAAAGGGGCCTTAACTTCGTCGGCGTCATCCCTGGCTTAGGCCTTCAGGTAAAAGGTAATGCACGCTCTTGGGTGCTCAGAAAACGCATTGCTGGAAAAACTCGAGATATTGGCCTTGGCGGTTACCCAGCCGTTACTCTTGCTCAGGCTCGCGAGAGTGCGAGAGCTATGCGGGCTAAAATCGCCCAAGGTATTGATCCTATCGAAGAACGACGCGAACGCCAAATGTCACTCAAGGCAGCACAAGGACGGTTAATCACCTTTTCAGAAGCTATGAACCGTTTTCTGGAAGATCGTGGCTCTGAGTGGCGTAATGCTAAGCATAAACAGCAGTGGGAAAATACACTTACCGCTTATGCCGTTCCGGTACTTGGTGCCCTGCATATAAAAGATATTAAGCTGGCTCATATTCTGAATGTTCTTCGACCAATATGGAAAACAAAAACCGAAACTGCTTCAAGATTGCGTGGCCGCATAGAGAATATTTTAGACTGGGCAAAAGTTCACGGATACCGAGAAAATGAGAACCCAGCACTTTGGAAAGGCAACTTAGACAAGGTGCTTTCAACCCCAACCAAAACAAAGTTCATAAGGCATCATCCAGCCCTACCCTACACCGACATTGGCATTTTCATGCAAGCACTTACGGCGCGCCCGGGTGTCGCCGCTCTGGCTCTTCAGTACTGCATTCTGACGGCAGGCCGCTCTGGCGAGGTGCGTGGGGCGACTTGGCGCGAGATTAACTTGAGAAAAGCTGAATGGACGATCCCTGCAGAACGCATGAAAGCAAGAAAAGAGCATAGTGTTCCCTTATCGGGCAGAGCAGTCGAGATTTTGCAGCAGCTGACTATCGGACACGCTGACGAAATCATCTTCAAAGCCCCACGCGGTGGGATGTTGTCAGATATGACGCTCGGCGCTGTGCTTAAACGGATGGATGTCCCGGTGACAGTACACGGATTTCGCAGCTCATTTCGCGACTGGGCCGGCGAGACTACCGCACACCCACGTGAGGTCACAGAGCACGCTCTGGCTCACCAGCTCAAGGACAAGGCTGAAGCAGCCTACGCCCGGGGCACACTATTCGATAAAAGGCGACACTTAATGAACGATTGGGGGTCATACTGCGCTCAAACGAATGCAGCAGAGGCCCAGGTGCTTCAGATGAGGCAGTAATTATGGAGGAATCTATGGACCACTTAGACACTCAATCAGAAAAGGGCATAGCAAAAAAAAGCCTTTGGCCATTTACAAGCTGCGATCTGCAAGATTTTATTACATTGCGAAGTAAGATAGAAATAGAAATACGGGCATGGTTAGCTAGTGTTAACACGGCTAAACATTTTCGCCACATCAAAGCCTTGCGAAGCATCCAAAATACTGCGCGTTTTGATACTTTGTTAGACGACCTCAGCCATGCATCTATTTTTTTCAGCACTCCGATATTCAGGACTATTCTGACACCTAACGGCCCGACCAACTTAACTCCGGTAGAAAAATTACCAGTTGGGAATCAACCAGCACCAGAGTGTTCGATTCTTCTTAAAGACGTACGTGATGCGGTTAGCTCTGCTATCGGAAAACCGTGCGGCCTCTATCAAAACCCGGGGATGACTAGTGAAGGTACAACGGTGGCGATTTCTCGGATCGTTGCAGAAATCATGAATAATCCCTTAGCTGACGACGTACGCGGACATATTGAAAAGGCCCGAAAAATCCAACTGATTAAGCGCTGAATAAGAAAATTATTTGAGGGGTCGATACCGAACTACGGCATCCAGTTAAAGTGAGTCTCGTTGGTGTTCAATGATATGCAACGGAGGCTCTATGACTACATTTTTCAATCTCGATGACTTGCTGCGCCCAGACACGCATGGGGCAAGGATAGTGCCCGTAAGTAAGGGTACATTTTACAGAATGGTTAAAGCAGGGACATTCCCAAAGCCACGCAGACTAGGCAAGCGGTCAGTATGGCCAAAAGAAGACATCGAGCAATGGCGCGAGCAGTGGCTGGCGGGTGACCAATGAGTGAACTTATCGTTTTGACTGTCCAGCCTGAGAATATACCGGACCTATTAAAAAACACCGATAGGTGGGGCCTGTGGTGCAGGGGGAAAGATAAACAAGGCGGTCGTTACGAAAAAATCCCGATACATCCAGAAACAGGGTTAAATACTAATGCCCACAACTCAGATGCATGGCGAAGCCTTGATGGAGCCATGAGCATTTACCGATCTGGCAAGATTGGCCAGCGTCCGGTGTCGGGCATCTTTTTTGACCTTCCCACTGAGCCTGAACCTATCAGCCACCGACCTGACGGCACACCACTGTATCTGATCGGCCTAGATTTTGATCTTTGTGTTACCGAGGCAGACGGAAAACCCGTTGTCAGCGACGAGGTCCAAGAGGTCCTGAAAATACTGTCCTCCCCTTACAACGAAATTTCCCCGTCTGGAACCGGAAACCGCGCATTTGTGACATACCCAAAGCCACTAGAGGGCGGCAATAAAGGTCAGCGTGAAATGTACTCTAAGGGCCGTTTTCTTACCGTTACCGGTCGGGGTTCTGGGGATATTATAGAGGCCCCACAGGTACTGGAACAGCTGGAATCAGAATGGTTTGGCAAGCCGAAACGCCCCCAGGAAAGTCAAATCAAACGCGTTGGGGGGAACGTCTTCGGAAATGCTGGTACAGGTTTTGAGCTACCGGATGTGATCCCAGAAGGTGAACGCAATGACAAGATGTTGGCATTTGTAGGCTCTCTACGCGGCAAAGGCATTCCAGAACCTATTCTAACCCTAGCAGTCCGACAAGAGAACCAAGACCGTTTTAAACCACCGCTTGATGATGATGAGTTAAAGGATTTGATCGGTAGGTATGCTGACCAAGCCAGAGCTCCAGAAGGCGGACTTTCAGTTCACTATGACGACAGGCTTGGCCCGGTGTCTGTAAAGTTTGGGTTGCCGAGTGTCCCGTCGTTCCAACCTAATCTATTACCTGATGCCCATTGCCCGTTAGACAGCATTCTCGGCGAACGGACACAATGTCCCGCTGACTTCAATGTGGTGGGACAGGGCGGCGCAGAAACAGCAAACTGGGTGCAGAAGTTCAACGCTAAGTATGCTTGGGTTGAAGGTCCCAAGAGCATCTACCGATTTGAGTTTGGCGATTTTATTAAACAAAGCGAGTTGGTCATCCAGTATAAGAACGACCCCCTGGTTTCGGGCAGTGATAATGCCAAAGAGAAGCAGAGCTGCCGCGTTGCCAAGTGGATTAGCCACCCCGCCCGGGCGGAGTACCGTGACCTTGTCTTTGCGCCTGCCGAACCTGCAGTAACGTCAAAAAACGAGATCAATATGTGGACAGACTTCGCTGTAGCACCTGCCGCCGGTAGCGTTGAGCCTTACAAAAAGCTTCGCGACTATCTGTTTCCAGAGACACAGGAGTGCCGCTACGTTGAGCAGTGGCTTGCGCACAAGTTAAAGTACCCAGGCGTCAAGATGAATACGGCGCTAGTGGTCTGGAGCCAACTTGAAGGTGTCGGGAAGAACATGCTGTTTGAAACTGTCGGCGACATTATAGGGGCGGCGCACTCCTGCGTCATCGGTCAGAAGGACTTGATTGGAAACTTTAACTCTTGGGCCAAGAACCGGCTGTTTGTAATTGGCGATGAGGTGCTTAGTAGCGGTGTCCGCAAAGAGGTAGACCAGCTGAAGGGCTTGATCACTGGAACATACTTGCGGATCAACGAGAAGAACCAGCCGGAGTACGAGATCGCGAACTATACGAGTTTCGTATTCTTATCGAACCATGGAGATGCTGTGCACCTTGAGAATGGCAACCGCCGGTTCTTTGTGTCGGAGATCAAGGCTACACCCTTAGCTCCAGAGTTCTACGTCGAATACGCCGCGTGGCGGGACAACGGTGGGTTAGCGGCGCTGCATCATTATTTGATCAATGATGTTGACCTGACCGGGTTTGATCCAAAAGCTCCTGCACCGATGACGGAAGCAAAGAATGATATGGTTTCCGCAGGGCGCAGTGGCCTTGAGCAATGGATGGCTGATGTGCTTGAGGACCCAGTCGAAGCTTTTGGCGGCGCTGTGATCACCGCAGAGATACTCAAGTTGGCGTACGAACTTGCAAATGGTGATACCCGCAGTTCGATGAAAGCGGTAGTGAACGCTGCTAAGAAGGCTGGTGCTCAAGTCCGGCAATCACAGGTCCGGATTACCGCTGAGCGGGCCCAAAAGAAGGTCCGTGTTATGTCGCTGGTCGATCACGACGAGTGGGCGGCACGGTCTGAGGCTGAATGGGCCGAGGAACTGGAACGCGTGAAGAAGTACAGGGTCCGAATTTAGGGACGGGATTTGCCTCAGTGCCTCACTGCCTCACGTGTTTCAAATCGCTTGGCGAACAACTGATGCCCTGAGAGAGTGTACTACGCTTCTCCCTTCTTATTATTTCTTTTTTTCTCAATATACAAAAGACCCGAGGCAGTGAGGGAAGTCAGTATAAGTATATGAAATAAAATGATTAAACACGCCTCACTTGTGTTTACTCAACTGAGGCAAACCCGAGGCAGTGAGGCAAAATGGGTTCGAAGGGCCCTGCCGGAAACTACAAGGTGCACGCAATTGGTACAGCTGAAAAACGAAAAACGTAGATTCACACAGGAGATAAAATGTTATACTATAACTCATCGCTGCAACGGAGTTGAAAAAATCCCCTCCCGATCACCACAGGAAGTAAAGTATGACCGACAACGCTAACAGAAGTACCGCCTTCTCTGAAGGGATCATTGACGCTTTGGCGGCTTACAGCCAGGGCCAGCATTTTACCTCACTTACGAAAGAAGCAGCCAATCCAATTTTGCCCCCTCTGCACACACGCCTTCAAAAGCTGTTGGAAACCCTACCTTCGAGCGAACAACGCCAAGGCCTTAGCCTGCTGGACCTTCAGGTGCGTCTACGTGGCCGTAAAGGCGGTCTTCCACATATCGGAGAGCTAGGCGCAGCGATACGCCGTCTAGGCTGGCAGCGCCGCCGTGCTTGGTCAGACCACGATGCCGCATTTGCCGCAAAGTGGTACCCGAAAGACCCAAACTGATAACGCATTGCAGTTTTAACCCCATGCCAAAGGAGCATACGAAAATGACATATTCACCTATCAGACCCATCCCCCCAAAAGACTTCGCAGCACGAGCGATTCTTCCACTCGATCCCAGCAAAAACGAGGTCTGCGTAAGGGCGGTAGTAAGAGTTCTGGGCCAGTCTAATGAAATAAACGGTCAGCAAAGTCGTGCAAGCTGCATGGCATCATATAGTGTTGAAAATCTGCCAAGCTGGATCAGACACCACGTAGGAGAAGCATGGAATATTTTTAGTGGGCGCGTAGAGCAAGGCGGCGCTGAGTTCTGTCCTAAAGAGGATGACCCCGCAGAGGTTTG
>CAJWGN010000193.1 GCA_913031035.1 uncultured Gammaproteobacteria bacterium | reverse complement strand
GATGAGTGGCATGTCAAAAGATGCCTTCGGTGGTTTTGATTCTACGCAGGTTGATAATATGGCCCCTGCTGCTCTTGCTGGCCTTAAGCCAGAGCAAATCGGCCAGCTCAACGCTGCTGCAATGGGCTCATTCGATGCCGATCAGATGGGCGGCATGTCGAATGCTGCCTTCGGTGGTTTCGATTCTACGCAGGTTGATAATATGGCTCCTGCTGCCCTTGCTGGCCTTAAGCCAGAACAAGTCGGCCAGCTCAGCGCTGCTGCAATGGGCTCATTCGATGCCGCTCAAATGAGCGGCATGTCAAATGATGCCTTCGCTGGTTTTGATGGTACGCAGGTTAACAATATGGATCCTGTTGCCCTCGTTGGCCTTAAGGCAGGCCAGCTCGGCCAGTTCAGTGAAGCTGCAGTTGGCGCATTAGATGCCAATCAGATAAGTAATGTGCCACCTGCTGCTTTCACCACATTTTCCGCTTCAAAAGTTGATGATCTCGACGTTCAGGCAGTGGGGGGGTTTAGTGCCCTGCAATTTGCAGCACTTCCACTTTCCGCTGTAGGGGCGCTGAATGGAAAGCAGCTTGGCGGTCTTGACGATGAAGTGTTGGGCGAACTAAGCCCGGAAGATTTGCTCGCACTAAACCCTGAACAATTTCAAGTAATGGAAGGTGATGATTTTAGTCATGTTCTGACTAACCTTGATTCGGGTGCGATTACACCAGATGAGGTCGCCGGCCTTCTGCCGCCGGGTTGGACTATTAATTTAGATACTGGAGAGCTGACGCCTCCGCCAGGGGACAAATTAGCATTTCGAACTTTAGACCAAGTGCCGGTTGAGGGAACGAATCTTCCTAAGCTGCCCGATCTAAACTCTGATCTTAGCCTTGGCGGGCAGGGCGCCGGAGAGAGTGTGCTTACAGGCATGGATAATGCTTTGCAAACATCGCAACCTGGTCTTAAATTTTCCCAGTCGCCTAGTGGTGTTCTTACCGTGGATGGCATTGTTGGTGGCGATCCCTTAGCAGCATTTGTCCCAGACATAGATAACATTCGCCAGGCCCCTGAGGGCTTCACTCCTGGGCTTGCCTTCAACGCAGATGGTATACCGGTGCTGACAACCCCTGATGGCAAGGAAATTCCGCTAAAAGGAACTCTGGCAAAACCAGAATCCGTCGCTAACCTCAACCCTGGCACTGCCGTAGGTGTTGCGCCTAACGGCGATGTGACTTTGACTCTGCCCGGTAATGGCGGTAGCAACGGCTTTAATGGTGGCGAGAACATAGTTGGAACGCCAAGTGCCTTTATTGAAGCGTCTGATCTAGCGCCTGGTATTTACCGCGAAACAACATCGAGCGGTGGCGAGCAGGTCCGAATAGTGAACACCGATGGAACGGCGCAAGTCATGATTCCGACCGTTAACTCAGTTGACGAGTTCAAGGCTGTAACCGAGGCCTTCAGTGGGGTAACCTTTAAGCGTAACCTCAGTGGCGAAATTACTATTCTGGTAGGGGAGACTATCTATGAGATCGATCCTTCCTTTGACGTGACCCAAGCAGATACGGATTTCACCGCTAAACAAACACCGGCACTTATATTGGAAGGTTCAACGTTAATCTTCACTAATAGCTCGGGTCAGGTGCAAAAAATGGAGTTAAAGCAAGCTATTTAATCTATCCCGCCAGCAAACTTAGAAAGGAGCTGGCGTCAACTCAATAGGCCACCGTTGCGGCCGCTACAGCAGAGTAATAAGATGCAGTGATTTGGTTTGGGGAAAGTTAGGAAAATTCTTGTACACTATCCAAGAACTAGTCTGGTGCAAGAAAACGCAGCTTGAGTTGCAGTAGGTGACTCAAGCGCGTGAATAGAGTATCGGAAGATTTCTTCTAAGGTTTATACGTCATAAAGTCATGAGACATATTTAGGATACACAGAGGTTGCGGATGTCTCTCCCATTTTATTTCACTATACCTTAACGTAAAAGATGAATACGTTGGCCGACGTCTTAAAATCACGTTTGCAAGTGACCCCAGAAATATCCAAGTTAGAGCTGTAAAATTTAGACTAAAAAAATTAGTGTGAAATTAAAAACGGGATTAGTATCAACTTAGGTTTGTTTGATAGTGGCCCCGTTTTTTTTTGCGCATGTTTGCCAGGTATGATGTGCCAAAGCATCCCAGTAAGGGGCAACCCCTGGATGTGGTAGGGCGGATTAGTTGACTAATAGTTAGAAGCATGTGAAATTCTTTACTTATTTGCTATGTTGCCCCCGGTATAGGAGGGAATTTCATGAAATTACTTTCAATACGTCAGCTATACTTTTTCTTGGCTTTTGGTCTCGCACTTTTAACATCATGTTCTGAATCGCAGAAGACCACCCCCGCAGTAGCTCAAGAAAATCAGAAAGATCAATCTATGGTTGATGTAGGAGAAACTGTAAGCAATCCATTTTTTGAAGAAAGCCCTCTTTATCTCAATTACCCGCCTTTTGATCGCATAAAAAACAGTCACTATCTGCCTGCATTTGAACGGGGTATGGCGGAGCAGCTTGCTCAGCTCAACGAAATCGCCAATCAAGCAAGTGTACCTACATTTGAAAACACCGTTATTCCATTGGAGTTGTCTGGTCAACTACTGAGCCGAGTAGCCACGGTATTTTTTAGCATGTCCGGCGCGCACACGAATGAGGGAATTCGGGAATTGGAGCAGGAATTGGCACCTCAATTAGCCGCACATAATGACAAAATTTTGTTGAGTCCGGCATTGTTCGAACGAATTGACGCCCTGCAGCAACAGCGTGAACGATTACAACTAGATGCTCCGTCCCTTCGTCTATTGGAGCAATATCACGCGGATTACGTAAGAGCGGGTGCCGCGCTTACTTCGCAGCAGCAGGATCAGATGCGTGAGATAAATAGCGAGATTGCCGTGTTACAGACACAGTACCGGCAAAACATCCTAAGTGAGGTGAATGATCTAGCCATCGTGGTGGATTCGCGAGAAGAGTTAATTGGCATGAGTGAGGCGTTAATCACGGCTGCTCAAAACGAGGCTGAATCTCGTGAGCTATCAGGAAAATTTGTTATTCCTTTGTTAAACACCAGTGGACAGCCTAGCCTTGCCAGTTTGCAGAATAGGGCTCTTCGCGAGCGAATTCATACTACATCGATCTCTAGAGGAAGCCGAGGAGGGGAGTTTGATAACAGACAGATACTCTCCGACGTTCTGCGCCTGCGTGCTGAGCGTGCGCAGCTATTAGGTTACTCCAGCCATGCAGAATACACGCTGGAAGATACCACCGCAGGTTTGGTCGAGGCGGTAAATCAACGATTGGCGCAACTGGCGCCAGCGGCGGTAGCCAATGCAAGAGTTGAGGCGGCCGATTTGCAGAAGATGATCGAAGACGATGGCTTAGACTTTGAAGCTAAGGCTTGGGATTGGCCATTTTATTCAGAGAAATTACGTGTTGCTCGCTATCAATTCGATGAGAGTCAGTTGCAACCTTATTTAGAGATAGATAATGTTTTACGCCGAGGCGTATTTTTCGCAGCCGAGAAGCTCTATGGAATTACATTCAATGAGCGATTCGATCTACCTGTCTATCAGGAAGATGTGCGGGTGTTCGAAGTCTTTGATAACGACGGCGAAACCCTCGCGCTATTTCTAATGGACCCGTATGCGAGATCCACTAAGCGAGGTGGTGCGTGGATGAACTCCTATGTTTCCCAGAATGCTATGCTCGGCAAAACACCGATAGTAGCGAATCACCTTAATATTACTCAGCCGCAAACCGGTGACGCAACACTTCTTACCTTCGATGAAGTGACAACAATGTTTCACGAGTTTGGTCATGCTTTACATGGGATGTTCTCCAGCGTCGAGTATCCCTATTTTTCTGGAACGAGCGTGCCTCGAGATTTTGTTGAGTATCCCTCGCAGGTAAATGAGATGTGGGCTACTTGGCCGGAGATATTAGAGAATTATGCTGTGCACTTTGAGACTGGTGAAAAAATGCCTCGTGCATTGCTGAAAAAGGTCTTGGCTACGCAAAAGTTTAACCAAGGGTTCGCGACTACCGAATATCTCGCTGCGTCGATTCTGGATCAGGCATTGCATCAGCTAACACCTGAGCAGATCCCTTCTGCAGATGGAATGGTTAATTTTGAAAACCAGGCATTGATGGGCGCAGGTATAGCGCTAGATAAGGTGCCGCCTCGTTATCGAAGCACGTATTTCTCGCATATTATGGGTGGCTATTCGGCAGGATACTATTCCTATATATGGAGTGAGGTTCTAGATGCTGACACCGTCGAATGGTTTAAGGAGAATGGTGGTCTGCTTAGGGAGAACGGTGATCATTTTAGACAGACGCTGCTTTCGCGAGGAGGAAGCGAAGAGGCTATGTCTCTTTTTCGAACTTTTCGAGGAAGGAATGCCAATATCGTACCTCTATTAGAGCGAAGAGGCTTGAACTAATTCTTCGGGCTACTCGGTGCTTGCCAGCACTGGATTTAGCGACACTCAGATGTGGTAATAGCAGACTTAGTTCAATCCAGAGGTTCGCTTTAGAAAGCCCCTTGATGCTTTGATCGATCAGGCGACTACGATCTATGAGTTTCCAAACACTTTGTGTATCGAGTTGCAGCTGCTGCCAGTGTGTGGTTTTGCCAAAGTCGCGTTGATACCTTGGTCTTTACGTTTCTTTTCTAGCATTGGTAACAACATTCGCAACACTCGACAGATTTAATTCAAAATAATGAGGCGAAAAATGGCCTATTTATTCGGTGGAATCGAATAGGTTCCAACAGAATGTGCAATGGCCTGCTTGTCCCCTTCAGAATAAATTGTTACTTCCCCAACAGCTAACGTTCTTCCAAGCTTGAGTATTGTGCAAACCCCTAATATATCTTTGTCCGCTACAGGTTTACGTAGAAAGTTGATATTCAAGCTTGTTGTTACAGCTAGCGCTACGAGCCCTATTTCCCGAAGAATTGCAGCATAAATGGCGCAATCCGCCAGCCCCATCATTGTTGGACCGGACACAGTTCCGCCGGGACGTAAATCGTCTGTATCGACTTTGCATCTAACAGTCACTGAGTCGTCGTCAAAAGATTCGAGCACGAATTTTGCTTGCGGGAATTCTTCAGTAAAAAATGCTTCCATCTCTTTTTTGCTTACTTTTGCCAAAATTTACGACCTCGATTGATCTTGATTATAGGAGGTGGGGAGTTTGCCAGTATTTGTAGTCAAATTCACGCGCCATAACGCTTTGAAGATCTGCGATAAATGCGCTGAAACCGGGTCTGTGGTGCGCCAGTTATCGCCTCTGGATCTGATGGCGGCGCAAGTGGCTTTGGTGACTGGCCCGCACTGCAGTTGACCGCGGCCGAAAAGCTGGACCACAACATGTCGTTGCCGTAGCCCCCAATCCCGTCCACGTGCGCCCGCACTTTGATCCAATAGGCGGTGCTGGAATCGAGGCCAGTGATATTCACGCGCGGACTCGTAGAGGTGACCCAGCCGAAGGGGTTTGAGTGCGGCCTAGAGAGATCAGCATACGCAACGTCGTACAAGTCGCTGCCCTCGACCAGCTGCCAGTCAGCAGCCACCGAACCCGCTGTCGCGGTACACGACGCGCCAGATGGCGCATCGATGGGAAGCACGCGCCTGGCGGGGAGTAGCTTTGGCGCAAAGACTAGGATCAGCGCAGCCAGCATTCGCGCAATACTTTCCTAAATCGCTACAAGCACGGGCGGTCCCCCATACCCCACCAGCGAAGCGCGAAGCCCGGCTGCTCCCGGCCCCCACCCCTGCTGCCTGCCTGCTCCCGCCACCGCGGCGGCGCCGTCGCCGCCGCAAAAGGTGGGATCTTGTCGTAGCCTGAGTGATGCTGGGTGTACCTTGCTTGCACTGTACAGCTA
>CAJWGN010000192.1 GCA_913031035.1 uncultured Gammaproteobacteria bacterium | reverse complement strand
AATTCAGATAACTATTTATTTTAACAGAAAAAGATACTTGCTGAAACCATTGTTGATTTTTTTTGCAGTCGATTTAAGTGAAGCCCATCGTACAATCACTTTCTCAAAAATTGTAATTGAAAAGCAAAAGACATAAGCCAGAGTTATTTAAAAAAGGATGAACGAGAAGCTCGGTGATGACGTTAGGTATTTTAGAAGAAATATCGCTAAGTTTTACAAAGGTATTAAAGACCCTTACGACCCAGCATATCTCCAGATGGACCAATACGGGAACGTATTACAGGGTCAAAACCTAGAAGAGCATATAATGGACTCAGAAATAAAGTAGATTCTCAACGAAGATGATGAAACTCTTGAAGATATCATTTTGATCGCTCAAAGACAACCAGCGAGGAACTCTCTACGTAAGTAAAGTAGAAATGAGGGAGGTATCCAATCGGACGAAGATTCTTTTTCAAGTGAATCAGAGGAAGGTTTCATAGAAGAATACTTTGACCAAACTTAAGATGATCCCTAAGCACCACCTTAGTATTACCTGTGGCCTATGTAAGCATCACTCACTCCTGGAGGTTGCTAACCTGATACTAGTTGGTAGGTATCCAGACTACAGTTCACGAGGTTCGTAAAAGATTTTGGTGTAACCAGTGTCACGAACAGGGCCAGAATTTCTTCCAAATTATTTACAAAGGCAACACAGTCCCACAATGCGAGCTCTCTATCTATCTCAAATAAGCCTTGGCTCATGCTCATATAAAAGTATTTCGATAGGTCACCAATGCATATGCCTAAAAACAAGTACGATGTTTAAAAGAGATTAATTTAAAGCCCTATTAAAGTTAATCTATGCCATGTTATTTCTGGGGATGAGGCTCTGAAGCTATTAAAAATCCTATGCTACAGTGTATTTTCTCGCGTATACCAGACCACCATCGCAATAGTGTGGATTTGGGATATAGAGTTCTCTTTGGCTTGATAGCCACTGTGCTCTAGAAATAAAAAAACGAGCCTTTAAGCCCGTTTTTTATAAATCATATATTACTATAGCTGACTAACTTCGACATTCTAGAGTAAACTTAGCAGGTTATGTACCCGAAGACGATGCAGATGCGGATGCGGATGCAGATGCAGACGCAGATGCGGATGCAGATGCAGTCACAGCAGCAACGGTTGTTTTCTTAGTTACGACGGCAGCTATAACAGCAACGGCTACAACGGCTACTGCAACAATTGCAGTGGCGGCAACAGCACCGGCTGCAGCAGCACCAGCGGCTCCTGCTGCACCTGCACCTGCACCAGCACCTGCACCAGCACCGCCAGCACCGCCCGCGCCGCCACCTGCACTACCAGCTGAAGATGAACCAGCCGAAGATGAGCCACTTGATGCACTAGATGATTCGCTTGACTGCGCAAACGCGGAGGTTGAAATCATCAGGCCACATGCAATTGCTGCTATAATGTTTTTCATAAAAACTATTCCTACTTTTAACTATTTAAAAAAACTACCTGATTCCTAACCCATTTATTTGAATTATGCTAGTTCAAAACTTTATAACTACTGAAACCTTTAATGATTTATAAAGTAACAATGATATTACGGTATTTCTAATAGTAATTGGCCAATTTTATTACTGTGAAATTGCCTCGAGCGGCGAACTGTGCCGTCAGCTTCTGTCCAATAACTATTTCTAAAATCTGTATTTTTTCCAGTGCAGGTCTCAACTTGCATGGAAACATAAAAATCCCTATCAAAAACATTAATTACTGAGAAATTCTCGCCAAGGTCAAACGAACAATCAAAGTATTCTGAGACTAATTGATTATCTTCTACAAGATATGTATATTTTTTGATGTATTGCTTTCCTGGATTACTCAAGCCCCAGAATGTCTTTTCGTACTCCGAGTGCATCAAATCATCACCCATCCCACGGGTTGAGATTAGCACCCCATTCTTTGCAGTTACGGTCGACCCATCAACTCCCAGCCAGACTGGAAGCACGTTTTCCCCCGGAAATAGAGACAAGGTAGCGTTTCTTCCATCCTTGAGTTCAACAAAAAGGATTGGATCGCCAGCCTCCTCCACAATCTCCCGTGTAACTAATTTGCGAACATCAATTGGTGAAACCTTCTTTTGGGAAATACTAGATTTCATGAGATCAAACAGGACCGCGGGATCACTTCTTTCAATATCAGTAGAAGAGCAGCCTATTAGTATAACTAAGCTAATAAAAATTTGGCAGACTGTTTTCACTTCCATGCCCGCCCCATTTCCCTAACGACTTCAGAATTTTGATCTCTATTAACCAGTGAATATAGTTGCCCTGTCCCCATCAACTTGGCTCCGCCATCACGCGTTATTGGTTTTAAAACTAGGCCACGCTGCGATCTTGATTTTGAACCGATCATCCAATCAAGCGGTATTTCCAAGAAAAGGCCTTTGTCAAAAGATCCTTCGCCAAAAGTACTAAATGGGACATTAGTTAATGTTGACCAGGCGCCAACCTTCCAGCCGTTTGCAAACCGCCGTGATACTTCGAGCGTTCCGCCCCAGTCTCCTGCCAAGTATCTCCCGACTGACGCCTGAAAATCAAACTTCTTGCCTGCATCCCAATATGCGCTGACGTGGCCAGTTGTGGTTTGATAGTCTTTAAACCCTAGCCTCTGATTATATTGGCGCTGTTTGGCTACCGCCAAGTCTATACCAAACGCTAAATCTGATGCATTAGGTTTGTAAAGCGCCTCGACGGCGGCACCTCCAAACATAGTTTCTAAATACCCAATTTCAGCTCGTACATAGGTCGTGGGTGTTATTTTACTTAGATATCGAAATGTTAAATGTTCAATACCTCCATCTCCAAATCTATCGTATTCTGGAAAGTCGCTGCGCACGTGGGTGAGTTTTGAATCTGAGGCTCGGATGTTCTCATCGAATATCCCATAGAGAGATTTTTGGGTACTTCCACCCAGCGAAAACGTATCTGAAAATCTATAGCTTGCGGCTAAGTTTAATCCAAGATCATATCTAAATGGGCGCAGTGGGTCAAACAAGCGGTAATCAAAATAGGGCCCCAAAACCCAGGAAAAATCCGAGCCCCCTAGATCATCTACGGGCAAGGTATTTGCTACATCTTTAGGCTTAAAGACGCCTCTAACTATCCGTCCGTTCGATGCCTCTTGAGCGTCGTTAAAGTTTATTTCATACGAGGCAACGGGTATGGTATATTTTACAAAAACAATCTCAGCTTTTATGATGTCGTCACTTGAGAACCGCTGCAGTGTCCGTGTGATCCGCCCCAATGCTTGAGCAACTGAACGAAACTCTTGATTTTCAATATCAACTCGGATGGTGTCACCTCTGATTTCGATAGCTTTTAATAAAAATCCTTCTGATGTTAGTACAGTCTTAATTATTTCTGGTGAAGTTTGTACATTACTGGCCTCCTGCCTTGCCCTCATTGGCACAGGGGCGAGCTCAAACCCATTTCCGTTTGGAGGTCGCTTGGGATTGAAAAACATACTCGCAGTTAGTCCAAATGTATTACCTTGGAGCAGCTGTCCCCCAAGCTCAAGACCTTCGTTCAATCGGTATGTAACTCCAACATTTATTGGGGACTTCACGGTCAGATAGTGCGCTTCGCCGAGCATAAGGTCAGGGTTGTATTCAATCGCCGCTGCAACCTTGTCGCTCATTTGAATCTTAGCACCAAAAAAAGTAGATGCTGGGCCAGAAAACCACTGGCCAAATTCAAGTTCGCCACCCAATCCAGTTTCTCGACTGCCTCTGGATTTAAGTTTAGGCGCGAGTGCAGCAAACGGGTTACTGATCTTATTACGACCAGCCAAGCGTCCAAACCCCAACCCCGCTGTCAGCTCTACTGGACCAATTTTTTTTGTCCCAACTATATATTCAGATGAATACCAACCAGTACCAACGAAGTCCCTCAATCCAAAACTTAACTCAGGAGTATATCGCTGCTCATCGAGCAGCTTCACCTGAACGTCAAAGCTTCTATCCCAATTACTTCGACCTGCGTACTCGTACCCTTTTCTCCCGTGGCCGACATAGCGAAACGCAGTTGTAATGTTGGGTGTTAATTGAAACGCCAAAGTAGAGCGATGCAGCGATCTATGAAGCCTTTGGTGGAATACTAATTCGCCATCTGGCAGATGCCGCGCAGTTGGTAATTCGATCAGACCTGGAAGGCCAAAGCCATTGAAATTTTGGGCCAGAAGCGTCGATGATGAGTTCGCACTAATGATAAATAATATACCAAGAAACTTAATGTTTAAGAGCTTTGAATTTAACAACTTGAATTCCCTTAAACGCATATTACCTGAAGATTTTTTGTAATTATAATTTTGCTGATATGCAAGCTATACCTAAAAATCATATATAAAAATAAATCTGAAGTTTTCGTGGTTTCTGGTAATGAGATCTATTTACCTTATAGCTAAAAATGTCCTAAAATTTAAAAATCTTTTATTTACTTCAGGGACTGGATGTCAGTCTAATAAACAACTGACCCGTGACATGTCGACAAACAATATAATTTGGCAACAGAATTACATATTGTAGCTCCAGACATTTTAGTAGCTGGCAGAAAACCATTCACTAGGCCAATTGTAATTTTAGCTAATGATTTTATTGGTTAAAGTAGAGCAATTGATACAGGCATTGACCGTCAGAAGCCATATTGCTGCCTTAATTTTTTAACTTCGTAATTTCTGAGTTTGGCATAACTTTTTATTTAGTAGCTAGCGTGCTACGATTGCCTCATGGCTGGTATATTTCAGAGCTTAGCTTCAAGTGTTTGTACCTGCTTTTAGCTTATAAATTCATTAAACACTTACGAATTAACGAACCACTTTAGGCTATTTTAAGTTCGGTGGGGGGGTGTTCTCCCCAGGTTTTCCCCACCGGGTAGGGCTATTATCATAGGTTATGGTGCAGAATTATAAAGTGGCCTAAATAGTTAGGAGTTTAGTAATGGTGCTAGTATTGTGAAAGAGGGGCGCAAAGTGTGGAAGATGTTAGGCCTTAGACCTAAATTTTTTTTTGCAGTCGCTTTGTCCCGCTCACTTCAGGGGGTGTGTGAGTCATGAACCCGGCAGAGTGGTTGATCAGAACAGCACGCTTGACGCCTGCTGCACCGGCATTGCTGGCCGGCAATACGGTCAAAGCTGATTACGCCTGCTTTGCCGCCCGTGTCGCGCGGATTGCTGGGGCCTTAACCAGTGATTATAAAATATGCAAAGGCGACCGTGTCGCTGTCTTTATGAGTAATAGCACAGAATATCTCGAAGTGATTTATAGTATCTGGTTCACAGGTGCGGTGGTGGTGCCAATCAATGCAAAGCTACATGCGAAAGAGGCGGCATGGATTATTGAAAACGCGGGGGCAGAGATCGCCTTTGTTTCCACTGACGTGGAGGACGCTTTAAGTGAGTTTGCCCCAGAGTGTCTTAAAACAATA
The DNA here is from genome assembly GCA_913031035.1 of uncultured Gammaproteobacteria bacterium. Lineage (GTDB taxonomy): Bacteria > Pseudomonadota > Gammaproteobacteria > Pseudomonadales > Pseudohongiellaceae > UBA9145. The sequence continues at coordinate 450 of CAJWGN010000192.1, read as the reverse complement.
ATTTGTACCGAAAGTTCAGACTACGTCAAACTACGTGAAAGCGCTGCCATGCCGCGTCCCATGGTGAGTGCCTCGACGGCGCGGGTGAAGCGCTCGCAGAACTCCTGGTAGACCGGCCGCTCGATGTAGAAGCGGTTCGCACCAAGGCAGTCCTGCCCGGAGGTGGCGAACTTCGCCTTGATCGCTTCCGCGACCGCACGGTCGAGATCGGCGTCCTTGAAGACGATGAAGGGCGCGTGCCCGCCGAGCTCGAGCACCAGCCGCTTCACGGTGTCGGCGGACTGGCGGTAGAGCAGGCGGCCCACCTCGGTCGAGCCGGTGAAGGAGAGCGCACGCACGCGGGTGTCGGCGGTCCATTCGCCGACGATGGTGGCGGCGTCACCGATGACCGTGTTGACCACGCCCTCGGGGAAGCCCGCGCGGCGTGCGAGCTCGGCCAGCCCCAAGCCT
>CAJWGN010000191.1 GCA_913031035.1 uncultured Gammaproteobacteria bacterium | reverse complement strand
ACGTATCAGGGTACAAAACGTAGCAATAGAAAATACAAAATTTAATAAAATTAATTTCTTTTACATCTCGCTACTTATCTGAATCTCATAAAACTGTACGTATCATCTTTTTTTGCAACTTTGTCTAGATTAAAGATCAATTAAAGCAATTAATGCGGGACCAACTATGAAATACCAATATAAAATAACGGGACTGTAAATGGCTCCCCAAAAAATAAATACACTCATAGAAGCTCGAACGCCGTAACCAAAAAGAGAATGAGAATCCTTTACTCCAATTAATTTCAAACCTCTGTATATTGAATAGATAGACCTGTCTTCGAATTTTGATAAGATATTTATGTCAAACCATTTCTCTCGATCAAACCATTTAGTATTTCTATATGTTCCATTACCAGTTTTTAAACTATTGTAAAATTCACCACAATACAAGATCGAAGAGTTATGGGTTAATTTTCCTTCTCCATGATATTTACCATTCTCAAAATCGCCAATATACTGGTTACCGTTAGACTTTGTTTCTATGCCTTTTCCGTTTCTTCGATCGTCTTTCCACTCGCCGGCGTATGTCCCATTTTCACCACCTGAAATGCCATAACCGTGAAATTCTCCATTTTTAAAGCTTCCATGGTAGTAAAAAGTGCTGTCCTTCGTGGTAAACTTTCCCTCTCCATGTGGTTTTCCGTTAAGCCATTCACCTTCGTAAAAGTCTCCGGCTTCAGAGGGAAACGTCATACCTTGCAGGAACGTCAACTTACCGAAGCAGTCACTCCAAGTATTTGAGTCATAAGGTTCGGGACAGACTTCCATAGAAAAACTGACCGTAGCAATGTTTGCCAGTAATAAAACTGCTGCTGATATTTTAGAAAAGGCTAACCTCATAACATAATTATTAGCACGATTGTTGTGGTCAGTCATTTAATATAATTATAGCTTGTTCACCCGAAGGAACAAATCACGAGGGACACCCCTGCAACTTCGCGACAACTGCGACTTAGCCGGGGTGTCCTATGCCGCCCACGCTTTATGATCGTACAATTTGCCATGACAATTTGCGGGCTGCTTCGTGACCAGTCTCATCTGCCGAAATAGTCCCCTCAACGTTTTTGATCAGCCAGCCATGTTCCTCCAATAGCTTAAAGGCCGCTTTGACTGTTATGGAATTACGCAAGGAATTTGGTCCACGCCGGACAACGGTAGCGGTCAGTATGTGGGAATGAGGCCACTCTTCCAAAAGCCAATTCCGCAGCTTTTCTGCTATGCGTAGTTCCACAGACACCTTAGACGATTCTACGAGCCTTGAAGCCTCAGACAGGTAGAATTGTGCTAATGTAATGGCGTCTTGCATGGTGTCGGCGGTAACCTCCTTTGCATTGAGATCCGTCCAAAGAGTTAAGACACCTGCTATACGAGCCGTCTGTTCTGCAGCCTTTGACGCCGCTCCACTTATATGTGCGAGTTTGCCTTTCTGGGCTAGCTGCACCTCTACGTCATCGGAATACTTCACTAGCATTTCCCGCGCACCTTTTGATAACGCCAGAAATCTTGGCTGCAGGGTTTGGCCATCCTCGAGTACAGGCATGGGCGTTTCAAGAATATCCATAAGCCTTGCCGCAAAACCAGCTAACGCAAATTGATCTTGTTTCTCGTTTTTGCTTAGTCGTGTCCCCATGGTGCTTAGTGGCTCGCATATTAAGCATCGAGGTAAAAAGCCTGAACCTATCGCTAGGTCATTACCCAATAGTCCTTCGGCGACTTTAGGCTGCATCATCAAATGAAGTGCCATGCGCCTGCCCCGCAGAGTGTATACACCTTCCTGCACTTGTGTGCGCTTTATAGGTGCGCCATCCCATAGCTTATTCAAGCCACCAAACGTCTCCATTTGCGCATCTTTTTGCATTCCATGCCCGCCCAGAAACTTGCCAGCCTCATCAGAAAAAAGCCCCAAGCTAGGCTGCCCCAGTTGGAAAGCCTTGAATTGACCAGATAGGGTGGGCGCTTCAGATGTGCGTTGTGGAATGAAAGGTGGGATTGGAGGATCACCAAGTTCGGTCAAGTCGAGTTCAGCAGTAGCTACCTTTGTTTTGTTCGTGTCGCCAAGCCTCTTTTCAATTCCTTTTTTCTTAGCGTTGTAGGCTATACTCTGTCTTAGATGTAGCCGCATCTCTGTTTCATATACCTCTGCCTGCTTTGCCTCGTGTTTTTCTATGGGAGACATGATTGGGGCGTCGCAGCTAGATTTGCGCTCACCGCTTGCGGCAATGGTCAGCACGAACAGTGATAGTGGTCGATTGCTCCCAAGTGTCTCCACGTCAGCAAAGCCCTGCACGGCTAGCGATGCCGCCGCTAAAGCTGATCCCGCTGGTATTGCCACGGGGGCCTGCGTCATACCCTGAACGGCTTCAACGGCAGCGCGTAAAGGACCTAGTGCTTCTATTGGATAAGGCTGCCCGGCTGGTATTTCACGTATGAGCGGTTGCGGACCTTCGCTCACAAAGGGGATGAGGTTTTGGTTATTCATGTGACCACTCCCTCTTCATTAAGTACGTCATTCCAGTCTTGCCCCTCAGGAGCAGTAAGCGACGAGACCTTCCAGCCTAATGCGTCAGCCTTAACGGCGAGAGTGTGTGCAGCCTTTCGACCTTCAGCATCACCATCCGATGCGATGATCAACTCCGATATAGTTTCAGGTAGACGTAGACCCCGCATTCCAGAAGTGGACAGGGCAGCCCACACGGTGACAGGTCCATCTATTAGGCCACAGGACAAGCTCAGAGCTGTTTCAATGCCTTCCGCAACGATAAGTGGGCCTCGAGTGGGCGTTAGCCTTACAGAGCCTCCAGAGACGGCTCCTAGCATCGCTTTAGTTGGGGTCACTTGCGATTTAGCTAGTCCATCATGTTGCAAGTAAGTCCGGTGAATGGCGAAACCCTCACCGCCCTCAATAAGTGCCAGCATCGCTGGCAAGCGTTTGGCCGTTGGGTGCCAGCAATTAGGTTGAAAGCGCAAAGTGTCTGGCAGATCGCAGGTTATGCCGCGTTGGCGTAAATATTTTTCAGCAAGTGTTTCTGTCGCTGGGGCAGCTTCTGACCATAGGCTCTCTGCCTGCCATGATCGCCTTGCCGCATCGGTGTGAGTTTGCGCCTTACGCTGCTCAATATCTGCGGCGCTGGGTGCTTTGAGTGTGCCGTGAACTATGCCTGCCGCCACAGCTATTTCTCTAAAGTCACAGTGAGTTTTTTTGCAGTGAGCTAAAAGGCAACTTACGCCGTCTGATATGGTTAGGGCGTTTTGACTTTTGCGTCGTTCGGGTTGGCAGACGGGGCATGGTGCAGCACCATAGTGGCCATACCAGCGCCCACCTAGCTGCAGGGACAAAGTTTGAGCAGTCATCATACTGCACCGCCAGTCAGGGTATTACCTGATGCGACGCAGTTTAGACACAGTATTAAAAAAGTGTATTTTCTTATATTTATTAGTATAATACGACTTATACTTAATCTTAAAATGTTGTCATTATAGTTATTTTGTGTTAACGTAAAACTATAAGCTGTTTGAGAATTGCAGTTGTCTTGCCCCGTGCGCGGTGAAGTCGCGACGGGGCTTTTCTTTTGATTGTTGGTCATGGCTAGGCACCCCCACGAAGGGTAAGGCGCTCTTCCATCCACGCGTCCACTTCTGCCTCTGGCCACGCAACCGCGCGCGCTCCCAACTTGACGGGCTTTGGAAAGGTGCCAGCTTTCATTTTATCGTAAATGGTTGAACGCTTGAGGCCAGTACGCTGTTCGATCTCTGGTCGTTTTAAAAATATAACTGTCATGTCTCACTCCTTGGTTGGGGCATTTCCATTTGGAACTGCTAGTGACCAAGGGGTATGAAAAAAGCTAACTTCGGTCGTCTCCCGGTAATAGCCGTCTATTTTAGGGATAGTTTTTTCTAATGCTGTCCAACAAACTCGAAAGTGGAAATTGAACATACGGGATTAATTACAAGCGGATGACCACAGGGCTGATTTTGAAATAGCGAAATGGAGAATGTTTCGTTACTCGACGAGGCTATAAATAGCCCTTCCCGTCTCAAGCCACTTTGCTCTGGAAAAACCGATCCTAGCGTTGCTATATAAGTTATTCTTCATTCAATTTTCTAATACTTTTACTTACCTTTTTTGCCATACAATTAGCGTAAGCAGACAAATATGGACGACTTGAAATAACTGCTTTAAGTTAGATTAAAATGGGAAAATTGAATTTGGAAGCGTTGCCATTCAATAACGTAGACAGTGCGTTGGAATACGTTGATAAATACTTCGCGTCTAAAAAGTTAACTAAAGACGTGCATTTACTCGGTAAGATTGTGAACATTCAGCACCTATCGGATACCGATATCCCAACTTATGTTATTCAAGTATCAATTTTAAAAGGCTTCTTTCAAACAAAATTGGAAAGAATTTTTGTAGAAGCAATTAAGCATCCGGAATTGGACGCAGAATTAGAAATTGGTGATTTGGTTTCTTGGGGTGCGTCAGACATTAAATTAGACGTTCCATTTGGTTTTATTCTATTTGCTTATGATCTAGAATTAGACTCTTCTTCAGGGCAATTCAAACGCAAAACTGTTGAGAAAGATATTGGTCAGATAATAAAAATTATGCCAAAATCTGATTTAGATAGCGCAATGAGTAATGCGTTGGCGATGCGAGAATACGATATCGACCTTCTTTACGGAAAAATTTTACCCAATTCTGAATTCTTAGTGGACGGAGAAAAGTATTATGTCAGTTTTAATGGACGGGGAAATGACATTACCGTATGTTGGAACGCTGGAACCCTCGAATGGTCATCAGGTATTGAACGGAGTTCTTTAGAGGGACTTAGTTTCTCAAGTCCCAAACTATTTGAGCAGATAGTATTCAATTTAACTTCAGATGAAAATTATTCAAAAAAGGCAAGCCTGAATGAATGCTTGATGAACGGTATAGCAGTTGATCAAACGAAGACTGTTTTCGCAAAACTTGAAACTGATGAGTTATTGGAGTTGAGTTTTAATTCTCAAGAATGGAATGAAATATTACTGGGAAATTCAGTTTGTTTTGTAAAAACCGTTTCTTATCGTGAAAATGAATTGGAAAAAATCCCTTCAGGCGACTATCAGGTCGACGTTTCAAATGGTCTAGTAGTCATTAGCTATCTCGATCCAAGTGACGAATTTTTCGAACACGAAGTTTATTATGGGGGGGTGAAAAATTTTCAAAGTTACTATTCTTAACTAGTCAAAATACTTAAAGACTTTTTGTACTTATTCAGCCGTTGTAAATCCTTGTCCTTCAACTCACCAATTCTGGTTACATCTAAGTTATCTCTAATATCGGCAATTTTGACTGCTCGTCCAATACTGTTGCCCAGCCCTCTTTGAATAAATGCATCATAGTCTTCATCTTCAGAAAATTTTGTCACTGCACGCAAGCCATCCAAAACCGTATTTGAGAACCCTTCTGCTTTCAGTTTGTCAAAATCCCAATCCTCAGAGTCTTCTACAACATCGTGCAAAACTCCTACGATCTTTTCATCTTCCATCTCTAACGACATCATTACTCTCAGCGGGTGAAGTATGTATGGATTTCCACCCTTATCAAAGACGCCTTTGTGTGCAGTCACGGCTATTTCGATTGCCCGCTCAAGATTCATTTTCATTCCTTTCACTACACTTACTTATAGCAAGTAAATTCTTTTATTTAAAATGACTACCACCGCTAATTTTCTAAAATCAAGGCAATAAATAAGTATAGTTTTTATGTCCAATCAGTTGCATGAAGCGTCTTGCTAAAAAGATATAGATCTTGTTCCCAATGAATTTTGCCGAAAACCCAGCCTCTGGGTCGATCATTCCAAATATTTGTAATTGTCCTGTCGCTCACTAAAGGTTT
>CAJWGN010000190.1 GCA_913031035.1 uncultured Gammaproteobacteria bacterium | reverse complement strand
GTGGCTCGTTTGGCTGATTATCTTGTGGTTCTCAATCAAGGAAAAGTGGCAGCACAGGGCCCGCTAGATCAGGTGATTACTCAATTAGATTTGTCGGCAGAGCTTGGCACCAATCGGGGGGTGGTGTTGCGCTGCAAGGTGGTCGAAAAAAACGAAAAATGGGGGTTAGTCAAAGTTAGCTTTAAAAACGGCACGCTCATGGTTCCGGCTCAAAATGACGAAATTGGTGATGAGGTCAGGGTTCGCGTGCTTGCCAGTGATGCAAGTATTGCACTCAGTGATCAAAGAGATAGCAGCATACTGAATCGGCTGCCGGCTACTGTCTCTGAAATTTCGAAAGAGAGTACCTCCATGGCGTTAGTAAAATTGCAAGTTGGGGACAGTGTTTTGCTCGCTCGGCTTTCAAATCGCTCCGTCGACGAACTGAAGCTGCGGGCCGGCAGTGCAGTTTGGGCTCAAATAAAATCTGTGGCAGTGGTGCGTTAGTCTATAAGTAAAATGACGCTTGAGGCCTTAAACAAAGCCAGCAGTGTTTGATTTTTCTGTATGCCAAGACGTTCGGCACTAGTATTAGTTATAACTGCACAAAGCGTCTTTTCGTTGCCAATATCAATAACAACCTCACTGTTAACCTCGCCTTTTTTCAGGCGCAGGACCTGACCAATGATATTGTTTCTGGCACTAGTAGCTATAGACACATCGTTGCTTAACAAAATCCAAGAAGATTTAATTAACGCAGTCGCCGAGTCATTTTTCTTTAGCTTTAACTGGCGCTGGCTGTCGTTGGTGATGGTGGCGATAATTGAAAGAGAGTCACCTAGCTTCAGCTCTACCTCAGTGTTTACAGCGCCTCGAGTCACTTTTTGAACTTTTCCTCCGAATTGATTTCGTGCACTGGACTTAAGTTGGTTTTTGCGAGAAAAATTTGCAAAATCGCCGACAGAAGAAACGTCAGTGTTCAACTTGTTGAGAAAGAGCCGATGCTCCTGCTGAATTTTGATAAACCCTGAGACAATATTTTTACCTAGTTCGGTAAGAGTGGTACCTCCACCTTTGGCTCCTCCTGCAGATCTTTTTACTAATGCCTGGTCGGACTGGTTATTCATAGATTCAACCCGATCCCAAGCTGTTTTATAACTGATGCCTATATTCTTGGCAGCCGCGCTAATAGATCCAAAGATATCGATTGCCTGCAGCAATGTGACTTGTTTTTCTGAGAAGCTTGAGTTGTCGGATGGCTGCAGTGAAAACTCACTTTTTAGAATCGCTGTATTTTTTTTCATTTGGCGATCATCTATTAATATGGAGGGCTAAGAATCTAGATATTAGCAGTAACAGTGATGGACTTTATAGTAGCGGTGACAAATATCAGCTGGCTTCAAGGTGTCGAATTAGGAGAGAGAGGAATGCCTCAGCTAACAGTTGTTGACGCGGGATTAGCAGATGAATTTTCCTCTTGGCTAAAATAGTCGCATAGTTCAGGCAATGAGCTTAGCTTTTTGAGCGCTGTGTTACTAATGGGTTTGATTATTAAGGCGGTGACTAAAGGGTGGGCTTCAGCTCGAGAGATGTCGCCGGCAGTATTAGTTGCTGAGACCAAGACCACAGGAGGGATTTTTTGTAAATCTTGCGTGAGGTCGGTGAAGCCTTCTAAAAACCCCCATCCGTCAAGAACAGGCATCTTAATATCTAGAAAAATAATGTCAGGCCAATTTGCCAAGCTAGGATCTTTTGTTAAATTTTGAAGATAGTCTAGTGCTTCTTGCCCATTTGCTTTGCTAACAAATGAACGGCAAAAATTGACGTCTTTTAAATACGCGGCCATCAGCATTTGGCTTGAGTAGTCGTCGTCTGTAGAGAGCACTAGCGGTATCATTAGATGAATTCTTAGTTGCTGAGATTGCTCAAAAAGCAATAATATAGGGTCGCTTCTTGTTAAGCTCGAAAAATATTTAAGTATCAATACTTAAATCTAAAACCGGCTCACAAAAAACAACACTCTTGAGCACAACATCCTTGAGTTTTTAAGCTCTGCCAAGGGGCAGATTTTCTATTTTAAGTTCCAGATTACCCTAGTCATACATTCAAAAAACAGGGGGTCCACGTCACTTTGGTCTAATTGGACATCGTTTATGCTCGACTCAGGTTCAACCTTTTCTTCGATGCCTGCTGCTAAGTGCGCCAAGACTGTCATGGGCACGCTCATAGCATTCTTTACCTCTAGCGCCATGGTTTCGGCTTGAATTACTGCTTGGCCAGTTAAATTTTGAAAGGAGTGCAGGCTTAATATGCCGCTATGAGCATTAAATAGTGCCCCGAGCACGTCATTTTTAATTTCCAGATGATCAGTGACTTACTTGCCCTAATTCCCGTCGGTGCTAGCTAGATTAGAATTTACGCTAATGTGGACAGCTAGCTGGGCATTTTCAGATTTGGTCTTGTTGATTACAAGCTGCAGTGATTCTAAGACGTCCAATACGTTTGAAGTGGCTTATGCGCAGACAACTCTTACATAGCTAAGTAAATTTACTCCAGGCTGTTTATAAAGACCTGAACTACTGATTTCTATAGACGGTTCATGCAATTCATTTAATTTAGATGAAGCGCTAACCAAGCTTTGATGCAGTTCGTTTAGCTGATTGTCCAGCTCTGCTCTGTGTTTATCTGGCAGCACTAGCGTTGCTCCAACAAAATCAGTGTCTATTATCGGTGTCTATTAATAGAGCGTCCTGCTTATTTTATGGCTCGACTTGTTCCATAGTGTTTTGTTTTCGACAGGTTTAGTCAACGAATTTGGTGGCATTCTAATTGAAGTAGTGCGTCAGCTGACTAAAGTTTATTGAAGACATTTTCAATCTTTGAGTTTAATTTTTCTCGATTGAAAGGCTTGATGCAATAGTCATTGATACCGGATTTGGCCGCTTCGGTAATTTGTTCTTTTTTAGCTTCGGCAGCTTTCATCAACACCTGTAGAGCATACAGGCTAGAGTCAGTCCGCACAGCTTTGAGTAAATCAATGTCCTGCCTTTGAGCCATGTTCCAGTCAAATACCCAAAAATCAAAACTTCCATTTTTTAGCATAGGCATAGCAGTAGGGCCGTCGTCTGCTACTTTGACGTTAGGAAATCCTACATGATTAAGCGCCTGTTTTACAATCGTGTGCATGCTCTCGTGATCGTCTGCGACCAAGATTTTCGTGTCTTTGTTAATTCCTATCAGATGCGTGTTCCTATCAAATCTTTTTTGGGCTCAGTGGATTATGAGGAAAGCTCTATAATCAGGTATAGCACATAGTCTCTGGTCAGGTTTTAGAGTTGTGAAATGGGTCGCAATAACAGGGGGTATTGTGACTAGAGAGATGGGAGGTCGAGTGGACACAGCCGACGGCATTAATTGGTCGGCACTGACTGGTCAGTAATTTAGCCGCGATAAATAAAGTGTGGTTTTAAAATAAGGGCGTAAAAAAAGGCGAACCCAAGGTTCGCCTTTTTTTACGCTTTGTGACTGTCAGCTATTTACCGCTGTTCCGCGGCTGTTACTGAGGGACGTACTGTTTTTTCACGATGTGCTTAGGATTTGCGTCGCTTCTAGGAACAAGCTTCTGAGGCCGTCCTGCTTGATTGTCAGTGCCATAAAGGTTGCCATCTTCATCGATTGACATAGAGTGCATCTCTATCCAGAAATCGGCACCTTCGGTTGGCAGAGGCCAAGTATATTCGCGGCTACCGTCGAAATTGAATTGGACGACTTTCGGTGGTTGCAAATCAGTAACCCAGGCACTCTCGCCGCTAACATAAACATCGAGAGGTAAGCCAAGGCCGCCCCAAGTGGTTTGATATTCAAAGCTCGGGTAGTTACTTGCGTCTCTGGCTGCGGTTTGCTTATAAACCTTTACATCTTTATTGTCGCGATCCAGCGCATATAGCATTTCGTTTGGTCCAAACGCCATGCTGTGCACGCTAGTGAACTGATGTGGCTCAGTGCCCGCTTCTCCAAACTCAGAGTGATAGGAGCCATCGGCATTTCTCACGACAATCCTATGGTTTTTACCCAGGCCATCGCCGACTAAAAATTTACCATCTGGTAGAAAGACAATATCCTGAGGAAGCGAATAATGGGTTTCGTCATTTCCTTCGACATTTTTTTCACCCAAAGTCATTATGAGATCTTCGCCATCGTTTGAAAACACATAGATAATGTGACCTGTCTCATCTATAACCCAGACTTTCTTTTCCGGATCATAGGGGTTTTGAGTAATACGGTGAGGCCCCGGTCCATCGGTTCCTGTAAACAAATGATCCCATTGGTCCCATACTTCCTGAACTTCACCATCGCTATTGATGATATAGATGCAATTGCGCCACACTCGGCCGCGGCCTCGTAAAATATTCCACCCCATTGAGCCGGCAAAGTTAGTATAGTTGTCCGGGACAGGGCTAGGGAGCTCGGTTTCGCCGCGCTGCAAAAGGAAGATTCGTTCGTTGGATTCCACAAAGACGCTGGAATTGCCTCCCCAAGTAAAGCCATCTTCTGCAAATGGTTCCATCCAGGTTTGGGTTATAAACTCATATGGGCTTGGACCGATGACGCCTGTATCTTGTGCCAAAACACTGCTGCTGAAAAGAGCCGCTACTGCTGCGCCGGCCCACGATGAATTGATTTTCATTAATCTCTCCGCCAAAATATTCATTATTGTTGTATTTAAGCATCGAAATTTAACACGGGTATCCTTTTAATTAAAGATTGGTTCCTGTGTTGCCCGATAGTTGGCTTATCCGCACGGTTCTGCGCTAGTATGGTTCGGTCCAATAAAGCATATTCGGGAGAAAAAACATGCGATTACAACAATTGAAACCAGCTCTAGTCTTACTAATTACCTCACTGTTAATGACGGCAGCCAGCGCCGATGTTACCCGCTATCCCTTGCCAAACAACTCTACCTTCCCTATCGCTCAGGCAGTTGAGGTGACCAGCGGAAGCATTATTTTTCTCAGTGGCGCCACCCCTGCGCCGGCTAACGCGGACGCTGAGGTCGGAACCCCAGCTTACTACGGTGACACTAAGACGCAGGCTCTATCCACATTGAATCGAATCACTGAGAATCTTGAAGGCATGGGCCTTGATATGGGCGATGTGATTAAACTTCAGGTTTTTCTTGTAGGTGATCCAGCCAACGGTGGCAATATGGATTTCTCCGGTTTTATGGAGGCCTATACGCAGTTTTTTGGAACTGACGAGCAGCCTAATTTGCCATCACGGTCAGCGTTTCAAATTGCCCGTCTGGGATCACCGCTGATGTTTATTGAAATAGAGGCTACAGCAGTTAGGAACTAGTTTTCTTAGCCCTCTACTTAACTTCTATGCGAACAGGATTGGAATAGAACCACAGCTCTGCCCAAGGGGACTCACCTTTTTGGTCAGGGCCGGGTTCCAATTCATCGCTGTTGGTGCCTCGCACGCGAATGTAGCTGTCTGAGTCTAGCGCCGGCAGCGTGAAATTGATTTCCTTGTAATTGCCTTTTTGATCCCACTGGGACCTATTGAAACGTGCAATGACCTGAGTGCTCGGATTGGTGTCTGTGCCTAAGTCTGAAACAGGGCCCGTAATTTTCCCCAGTATGAGGTCGACGCGCGTGACCTCTGGTTTATCACCGTTAAAATTTGCATTGCTAGGATCTTGAAAGCGGATGGTCACGTTTAGCTCAGAACCCAGTGGGGCTTTAAATGTGTCTCCGATAGATGCATTGGTTAGTTTATCTGCGCTTACGGTGACATAAAGCTCATCTATCAAATCGCCGGTGGTAACAAATACATTGCCGCTGCGAATTCCTGTCATTACCGAATCATAGTTATTTTGTGACCAAACATAGGTCTTTGAAAATTCGCCTGGCCAAAAATCAGAGCCACCCTCAGTGTAGTGAATGTGTGAATCAGAGTTTGCGGTGACCCACCAGTCTCGGCCTTCACCTATCATCGAATCCCAAAATCCACCCACCTTGGCAGTAAACTG
>CAJWGN010000189.1 GCA_913031035.1 uncultured Gammaproteobacteria bacterium | reverse complement strand
CTAGGGTTTGCTGCTGAGCCGATTCAGATAGGGCGCCATAGACTAATCTTCTGTACCCGTGATGATTCGAGCTTCTACCCGCGGGATTGATGCCACCGAAACCTACGATGAGAGGAAGGCTACCTATTTGTAACGAACCTTAAGCGGGTGATTTCAACTAATGCCACTGATAATATCGATAGTGATTCTAGGGTAATCCGAGCACAGGAAATAAGCTTCTGTTTGGCTTTGCCCTAGTAACCTTCAGGTCTGCCTACTTCACTTGCATTCAGCTTAAGGCAAACATAGCATAGACCCTTAACTTACAAGATCTTCGCTGGAGTCATCATGGGCACAATCAAGCCGTTTCTCGCACTAATCATATTTGTTTCATGTGTCGCCGCAGGTGGTGTGTTTGGTCAGTACGAAAATGTAACGATTCAAACCCAAGCCGTAGCCGGGAATGTGTCCATGCTGATTGGTGCTGGCGGCAACATTGGAGTCTCTGCTGGAGCCGATGGAATTTTAATTATAGATGACCAGTTTGCGCCACTAGCAGGGCGAATTAGGGATGCCATTGAAGCTTTAGGCTCTTCTGTACCTAAGTTTGTGCTCAACACCCATTTTCATGGTGATCACACAGGCAGTAATGAGGAGTTTGGTGAGGGGAGTTTGATAATAGCCCACGAAAATGTTCGCAAAAGACTGCAGGCGGGAAATGCTCCGGCTTCTGCGTTGCCTGTTGTCACCTATGATGATGACGTGACACTGCATTTTAACGGCGAGGAAATTACTCTTATTCATATGCCTGCCGGACATACTGATACTGACAGCGTAGTGATGTTCGCAGATTCTAACGTGATCCATATGGGAGATCATTTCTTTAACGGAGGTTTTCCATTTGTCGATTTAGCCAACGGCGGCTCTGTGCAAGGGTTGATAAGCAATGTCGAAAAAGCGCTTTCATGGATAAGCGACGACACAAGTATTATTCCTGGTCACGGCCCTCTAGCGACCAAGTCTGATCTGATGGATTTTTATGGAGTGGTAAAAGACACCTCAGTGGCTATACGAGTGATGAAATCTCAGCGCATGACTAAAGAGGAAATCGTCGCAGCAGGTCTGGACTCAACGTATGAAAGTTGGGGCCAGGGTTACATAAACGAACAACGCTGGATCGAAACAGTTTTCGACAGCTATCCTCGATAATTGGCAGTTTTTTCTAGTCTGCTGGATCATCTGATCCAACAGGTATTTAGTAAAAAAATCCCGTATAAATCGGAAGTAACTTTTGAATCTCCCTAAGCCAGTCCAGAGCATTCACAACGCATTAGGCATTCCAGCGGACTATAGTGATTCTTGTAGTTTGCCCTTCTGCGAAGAGCCTAGTCAATTGGTTGCCACTGAACGGGATTTTTATGACCGGCCCCAGCAACTTACCCCAGAAAGCTTTGCCGCTTGGACTGCTATGAAGTTGGCGGCAGCTAACGAGCAGGTTGATATTTTTCTTATCTCTGCCTATCGGTCAACTCAATATCAAGCTGATTTACTCGCAAAAAAGCTGGGCTCAGGCATCACTATAGAGGAAGTGCTGACTGTTAATGCCGCTCCAGGGTTCAGTGAGCACCACACCGGTAGAGCAGTTGATGTTGGCACTTATGGCTGTGATGCCTTGGCGGAGGTTTTTGAAAATACTGTTGCCTTTCAATGGCTTGAAGAAAATGCGGCTGCCTTTGGGTTCACCATGAGTTATCCTCGAAACAACGCATATGGAATTATTTACGAGCCTTGGCACTGGTGTTTTAGTGACAATTGATTTAGCGCAACAACAGCCTTTTACAATTAGTATGCAAAGGGGTAGTCTACAGAGACTGTCTAAAAAGGTGAGGAAATGGGAGCAAGTTGCAGCCCCAAGTTCGAAGCAAAATTCTTCCTAAATGGCCCGCTATTTAGCTTTGCCACGCAGTTCAAATATACCAACCCCTGTGAATACCCTATATCCCCGTTTGCTAAGATGCGCCTCATTGCGGCCTTAGTCAGGAATCCTTGGCGGGTTAGATACTTATTCAGCGGAAACTCTTCTCTAGTTCTACACTTAAATAAAACGGGCTTTAATTTTCTGCCTGCGATGCTTATTTCGGTCTACGACGGCTATCTTGGTCTGCGACGGCTATTTTGGTCTGCGACGCTTAGGTTTCTCGGCGGCACCTATCTTTCAAGATGATGCCTATTCTTTTCAATGTCAAAGGAGGTACTTTGAGATCCACCCCATGTAACTTTTATTTGAATAAGGAGATTGCAAAATATGACTAATGAGATTCAAGTAGTATTTCACAATATAGACCAGTCTGACGCACTGACAGACGCTGTTAACAAGCGCATCGAGAAGCTTGAGCGATTCTGCAGTGAGATTATAGGGGGCAGAGTCGTATTAGATTCCCCTCACAACAATCACCATAAAGGTAGAGTCTATTCTGTAGGGATAGAGGTTCATACTCCACAGCTTGAAGTAAGGGTAAATCAGGATCAGCATGATAATCATGCTCACGAAGACCTTTATGTGGCTATTCGCGATGCTTTCAATGCCGCTGAACGGCAGCTAAGGTCGGTCGACAAGAAGCACCGTGCTACACCCATGAAACTTGATGGTGAGGTATTGGATGAGGATGTCCCGTTGACGAACGAAGGTGAGGCAGTGGATGATGAAGCTGCTTGATGGATTAAAACTATGACAGATAAAGATTCAAAGACTGTAGAGATTGAGGCGGCCACTTTTCGGCGTCTATTAGCCCATTTGGACGCTAACAAAGAGGTTCAAAATATCGATCTCATGAATCTGGCGAGCTTTTGTCGTAACTGCCTCTCCAAATGGTACAGTGCCGAGGCAAAGGAGATGGGGCTTGATATAGACTATGAAGAGGCCCGTGAGCTTGTATACGGTATGCCTTATTCCGAATGGAAGGGACAGTACCAGCCGGATGCAACTCCTGATCAACTGGCCCAGTTTAAGAGTAAGGGTTAGTTTAATAGAAAGGATTAAAGGACTAGAGGCAAACCAAGCGATTAAACGTGGCGCTCGGTTTGCTCGGTTTTGTTAATTAATAAGCACTGCACTCGGACGTGAAGGGCATGCGTTGACGATAACAAGACATCATTTGTTGGGGTCGCAAGACACTGTCAGGATCATGTGCCAGGATCATATCGAATACCTAAGATCACGTAGCTGCTTGTGCCAGCCGGTGATTCGATTTCGACCTCATCATCAATTTCTTTTCCCAGCAGTGCCCGGGCCAATGGCCCATCAATGCTTATATAGCCTTTTCTCGGGTCTAACTCATCGGGCCCTACAATTCTGTATTCGCTGCTTACCCCGTCATTATTTTCTAGTTTTATATAGGCTCCAAAAAATATTTTAGACTGATTCGAAGGAGGTTGGGATACAACGGTAAAAGCCTCTAAGCGTTTACTTAAATATCGCACCCTATGATCTATTTCACGTAAGCGTTTTTTGCCGTAGATATACTCAGCATTTTCAGAGCGATCGCCTTGTGCGGCGGCTTCAGTGACCGACTGCGTAACTACCGGGCGCTCAACTTTCCAAAGTTGGTGGAGTTCGGCTTTAAGGGTAATTTGGCCCTGAGCGGTTACGTAAGTGGAACCGGGTTTTTGTGGAGGTCGGTAGCGAATCAAAGTGCTGCCCCGTCTTCACAAAGGTCCAGAGTGAGGCTAAGTTGATTGGATTCTTCAGCTGAAAGAACTGCGGGAGGTGATTGCAGTCTTATCCCCAAACCGAGTAATCTCACCGGTTTATCTCCTCTAAAAAAGCCGTCCTGACAAAGTTTCATATAGTTGTTGATGTCGGTGGTGGAGGAAAGCATTTCGACTGTAGTTTGCTCAAAATCGTGGAACTTTATTTTAACGAACTGCTTGTGTATTAGCGGCTTTGAATCCAAATTTGCCAAGCGCTTGGCGAGCTGCAGGTTTAGATCGGGTAATTTCTTGAGGCAGCTTTCTAGGTCTGGAAGGTCAGTTGCATAGGTGTTTTCAAGGCTTACAGATTTCCGAGTGCGCTCGGTCTTAACGGGCCTTTGGTCTATGCCCTGGCTAAGCTGATGTAGGCGTTCTCCAAAAACCCCAAAATGTTGGCGCAGTAAATCTGCATCCATTAGCTGCAAATCTTTGCAGGTAGAAATTCCTAAACGCTGCATCTTGGCAGCAGTCACTTTGCCGACCCCGTGGAGTTTTTTAACTGACAGCTTCGCAACAAAATCATTAATTTGTTCGGGGCGAATAACGAACTGTCCATTTGGCTTGTTCCAATCGCTAGCTATTTTGGCGAGGAATTTATTAGGGGCGATCCCTGCAGAGATAGTGATGTTTACCTTCTCATGAACCTCATCTCTAATCGCCTGAGCTATTCGTGTCGCGCTGCCATCGTGCCGTTGGCAATCACTGACATCCAAATAGGCTTCATCCAGCGACAATGGCTCTATGAGGGAGGTGTATCGACTAAAGACCTCATGAATTTGTTTTGAAGCGACGCGGTACTTTTCCATTTCTGGTTTTACAATGATGAGGTCTGGACATTTTTGTCTAGCGGTAGCCGACGCCATCGCTGAGTGTATGCCAAATTTTCTAGCTTCATAATTACAAGTGGCTACCACTCCGCGCCTTTCGGGAGAGCCGCCTACAGCGATAGGCTTGCCAACGAGCTCAGGATTATCGCGCATCTCGATTGATGCGTAGAAACAATCGCAGTCACAATGAATAATTTTTCGAAATTCAGCCATAGCCAAGTATAACGAAGGATAGCTAAGGATAGCGAAGCATTCTCTCGGGGATAGGCCATAGGCGGCTCTATTTTTGCAGCCGCCTCAGCTAAACCCCTTTTTATCAGGCGTTGTTTTTTTCAAAGTTTTTCATGAAATCTGCAAGGGCCTGGCATCCTGCAACTGGCATGGCGTTGTAAATTGACGCTCTGGCGCCGCCGACCACTCTGTGTCCTTTAAGTGCATAAAGGCCCTGCGATTCAGCTTGGCTTAAAAAGGCGGGAAGTAAATCATTATTCGCTAAATTGAACGTTACATTCATGATTGAACGATGATCGGGATGAGCTGCGCCCAGATAGAATTCGCTGGAATCAATTGCATCATAGAGAATTTTTGCTTTAGCATTATTGATGCCTTCCATCTTCTCGACCCCACCCTGATCTTTCAACCACTGCATAACTAGTGACATCATATAGATGGCAAAGGTGTTGTTGGTGTTGGCAAGAGAGTGCTCTTTAGCGTAGGTCTGGTAGTTAAGTAAATTTGGGGTTTCAGGTAGTGCATGATCTAACAGATCTTCACGAATAATAACTACCGCCAGACCTGCTGGGCCGAGATTTTTTTGCAGTCCTGCAAACACGATTCCGAATTTACTGATGTCTATTTTTCGGGACATGAACTCAGAGGTCATATCTGCAACAAGAGGGATGTCGCCAGTGTCGGGAAAGTCATGCCAGCGCGTGCCAAAAAGCGTATTGTTGCTGACAATGTGTAAGTAGGAACTTTCTGGATCCAATGCGTCAGCATCATAGGCGGGAATATAGTTAAAGTTTTTGTCGGCGCTGCTGGAAATATTGATAGGGTTGCCGTAGCGTCCAGCTTCTTTGCTCGCTTTCTCTGCCCAAGTGCCGGTGAGACTGAATGAGGCTTTTTTGGATGGGTTGCGATTAATAATGTTTAGAGGGATCGCTGAGAACTGCATCTGAGCGCCGCCGTGAACGTACAGTATTTTGTAGTTACTTGGGACGCCCGCTAGTTCGGTAATCAAGGCATCGCAGCTATTGATAACTTCATCAAATTCCTTGGAGCGGTGACTTATCTCTATTATCGATGCCCCCATGTTTTGGTAATTCAAAAATTCAGCTTGGGCTTTCTCCATTACTGCCAGTGGCAACATGGCAGGACCGGCACCAAAATTAAATACGCGTTTCATTTGAGTTTTTCCTAAGTAGTCAAAAAGTTTTATAGCAGGGTTACTTGAATAACATCTGCAATTGCGTCTATAGCGGCTATGGC
>CAJWGN010000188.1 GCA_913031035.1 uncultured Gammaproteobacteria bacterium | reverse complement strand
CATACAATAGAGTAGGAATGCTGGCTAAGCTTGGCACAAAGCCTCTCAGGCTGCTCAGATCCACCATCGAGGTAGCGACTAAAAAATCGTAATCTTGCTCAAGGACCTCTCTCTGCGTGGTTGCCCAAATCAGGCTATTACCGCGAACTCGCCAGGTAAAATGGCGGGGGGCTAAGCAAAGCTCAGTCCATTGGTAGTCCCTAAATACCTGCTTTAAGCGCTTGCGCCAAAGCTGATGACTAATTGCATCGTAGGCCGATAGCATTAAAACTCGTTTTCTTTTCATAGTAATCATATTGATTTTGCAAAATTAATTGCAACAGGTTAGTTTGCGAGCCTGATTATTTTTAACTTAAGCATGTAAGCCGTCTAGTTTATTAATTAAGCGGCACCGGACCGGCTCAGGACAATTTCTATCTAAGTATCAGAATAACCCTGAGCATAACTTGAAGAGGATATTATGAGCATTAAATTATACGGATTTCCAATTAGTAACTACTACAACATGGTAAAAGCCATACTGATAGAAAAGGGCATGGATTTCGAGGAAGTCTTGGTCAAGCCAAACCAAGATTCGGATTACTTAAGCAAAAGCCCAATGGGTAAAGTGCCAGCACTAGAGACTGATCATGGGTTTCTTACTGAAACTGGGGTGATGATGGACTATCTCGACTCTTTGGGCGAGGGACCGAGTTTTTATCCTGAGGACCCTTATGAAAAAGCGAAGGTGCAAGAGATTATTCGCTATTTGGAACTTTACGTAGAGCTGCCTGCCCGGCGATTGTATGGTGATGTGTTCTTCGGTAAGCCGGCCAGCGATGAGCTCAAGGCGGAGGTAAAGCCACAGTTAGAGAAGGGTTTTGCTGCTCTGTCTAAAATTGCAAAGTATGAGCCTTACATTGCAGGTTCGCAGATCAGCTATGCAGATTTTTATTTCCGATTTAGTTTTAACCTGGCAACGTTGGTATGCAGGAGAGCGTTGGACTGGAATGCTCAGGGAGAGTTTGAGGGGGCTAAAAACTTGATGAAGTTAATGGATGAGCGCGCTTCGATTCAGAAAGTCTTAGCAGACCAGAAAGCCTAGGCTTTCTGGCCGACCAAGCGACCAGATATGACTAGCGGTGCGGGGTTCTTTCGAGAATCCCTGCATTGCTTGTCATATCCAAAATAGTATCGATATTTGCTTCAATATCTTCTACGCTGGCATCAAGTCCTAAATCAACGCCTACATTTTCACGTACATCCGCGGAGTAATAGCGGCCACCGGCAGCTTGGATAATGCGTCCATTAGGCGCGTTATCACTGCATAAAAAGACGACGGCTGGGGTAACCAGCTCCGGCGCTAGTTTCTCAGCACTGTCTTCGAATCCTGGTAGATCAATAGTCATTCGCGTTGCTGCGATTGGGGCTATTGCATTGGTGAAAATGTTGTATTTGGCTCCTTCAAAACGCAAAGTATTCATGAACCCGACTAAGCCTAGTTTTGCCGCTCCATAGTTACTTTGGCCAAAATTGCCAAACAGACCGGAGGTAGAGGTAGTCATAACTATGCGGCCATAGCCTTGTTCAATCATGATAGGCCATACGCATTTAGTGACGTTCAGGCTGCCAGTTAGATGCACATCAATTACCGCATGCCAATTTTCTAACTCTAGCTTAGAAAAAGTCTTATCTCGAAGGATGCCCGCGTTGTTGACCACTATATCGATGCGCCCCCATTCTTTCATGGTGGCCGCGATCATTCCTTTTACAGCCTCAATATCAGTGACTGATGCGCCATTACTAATGGCTGTGCCGCCGGCTGCTCTGATTTCTTCTGCAACGCTCTCCGCTGCTGAGACCGACCCGCCAACGCCATCTACGCCACCACCTAGGTCATTTACAACTACCTTAGCGCCTCTGCGACCTAATTCAAGAGCATGCTGTCTGCCTAGCCCGCCGCCTGCGCCAGTCACGATAGCGACTCGGTTTTCAAAACTTACTGTCATGGGGATTCCTCATCAATTAATCATTGGTTAATCGTTTTACTAACGCAGGATTCTATTCTGCTGTCGCTCTAGCTGCAATCAATAGACAAAATCTCTCGTGTTTAGATTTGCCAAGAGTTCATTATGGCCTAGGCGAAAAGTTCGCTATTATGTTGTTTTTTGCTTTTTAGCATCTATTTCCAGTCCAGAAGGATTTATAGCTTCATGCCAAATATTGAGCCCGTACCAGCAGCAACAGTCGTTTTGGTCAGAAAGTCGCCGCAGCAAGAAGACCTCGAGGTCTTGTTATTGCTGCGAAATTCTAAATTGGCCTTTCATGGTGGGCACTGGGTTTTCCCTGGTGGGCGGGTCGATAAAGCTGACTTTCAAGATTCGGCGGGTGGATTGGAGTATCCGGCGGCTCAGCGTGCGGCTGTACGAGAGACCTCGGAAGAGGCGGGGATTGATATTTTAGAGTCGCAGTTGGTGCACACGGCTCATTGGACCACTCCCCCGAATTTGGCAAGGCGTTTCAGCACCTGGTTCTTTGTGTGTCTCATGACCGAAGCGGTCAAGGTAAACGTCGACAATCAAGAAATCCTCGACCACCGATGGGTTAGCCCCAGCGCGGCCCTAGCCGAGGCTGATTCAGATTTGTTTGTGTTGCCCCGGCCAACGGCCGTGACCTTGCAAGATATCGCGCCCTATAAGTCCATAAGCGCCCTTAATGAATACTTGAGCCGGGGCGATATTCGCGTTTTTCCTGATGATTCCCCCTATTATCGACCCGCTGAAATGGGCTGCGATACTTGAGGCTTGTTTAGCTCGCACAAATCTTTCGACGGGATCTAAGCTTAGCCGAAAACAAGGCAATTTCATGGCTTAAAAGTGCCCCACTCCGACTAGCTTGTAGAGCTGGGACTTTATCCGGTCTGACTCGGCTAAGTTCTTGCTTTCAGTGTCGGGTTAATGGGATAGTTAGGACCGATAGGCTGGATTTTTTAGCCTTCAAATGCGGTTCTTAGAGAGACTCAGTAGTCGGCAATATCTGCCTCTGGACTGAACTAAATCTCTACAAAATCAGTATTAAATTATACTAACAATCGAAGTAGGTTGCGAAGGCAAGAGTAGCTCTAAACCTACGATCGCGAGTTGCGGCCCCATATTTAAGCGTCACCCATTTACTTAACGTTCAGAGCTTTTATGTCTTCTACAACATTTGAAAGTCTCCGCGAAACCCTTAAAAAACTCCGTCGGCGTCGGCGCAATTTGCTGTTACTCAAGCAAGGCAGCTATTTTAGTATTGCGGCCGCTACAGCCATTTTAGTTGGATTGTTACTCGCGGCTTGGTTGCAGCCAGACCGCAATGGAAACATTGCCTTGTTCATAGGGATACTTTTCAGCCTAGTTGGGTTGGGTTGGTTCCTGCTCAGCTCTTTGAATCAACAATCCACCGATGATCGCAGGCTTGCCCATTACGTCGAAGACCACATGCCGGACCTTGAGCAACGGCTGCTAACGTCCCTTGAATTTTCAGAAGAGGAGATGCGCTCTGGCAAGAAAGGGGTTTCTCAGCAGTTTATCCAGCAGCTCTGGCAAGATGCGCAAACCCATGTCAATGAGCAGCAGCAGCAAGTCGAGACAGTAACTCCGGCAAGCGCTTCTTGGTATTCATTTGCGGGTGCTGCTGCTGCTGCCAGCATTGTGCTGGCGCTAGTGGCTAGTTCGGAATCTTTGTTTAATGCAGCTAGCCGTTTGGTTTGGCCTTTCGCAATCGAAGAGCCGGTGACAGTAGTCGACGTTCAGCCCATTATCGAGATCAGGGTTGAGCCAGGCACGATCGACATGCAGCGCGGTGAAAGCGTCACTATTGTAGCCACTGTAATTAACGCAATCCCTGGCACCGTTAACCTTAGATTGCAGAACGATAATGTGAACTGGCGTGATGTGACAATGGGCCAGGATGGCAGTGGCAGTGAGTCAGCCAGCTACAGCTACTTTATCCCCTCGATAGATGAAAACACGACTTATTATGTCAATTTTGATGAGGCGGGAGAGCAAAGCTCGTCACAATATCAAATTACCTTGTTTGATCTACCCCAAGTAGAAACCATAGATTTGGACTTTGACTACCCAGAATACACTTTACTCGAAGACAACCTAGAAGAGGATTCGGGGGACATGATTGTGCCTGAGGGCACGGTGGTGGATTTTCTAGTGACGTTTAATAAGCCGGTCCGTGAAGCCACAGTGATGTTCAGCGGGGATGCTCGAGATAATAGCGAAGAGCAAGAAGAAGAGATGGCTCCTTATAAAAATATAGAGCTTAGTCTTACCGAGAACAACGTTGGTCGCGGCCAGTTTACTGTAACCCGCGATGGTGTTTATCAAATCACGGCAAAAGATTTCGATGATTTAGAAAGCATTAACCCGCTGGATTATTTTATTAGAGCGATTGAAGACACACCCCCTGAATTAGCTTTGCAGCGACCTGGTAGTGACCAAGACGTCATGCCACTGGAAGAGGTGCTGATTGAAGTCGCTGCATCAGATGACTATGGGCTGAGCAAGTTTGCGCTTAACTACAGTGTCGTAGGAGCTGACGAGGTGAGAGTGGATTTTCTTCCTGAAACCCTGACTAAGCAGATAACTGGCGATGAGCTTATTTATCTGGAAGATCTCTCCGTTGAACCAGGAGACTTTGTTAGCTATTACCTTACCCTCGCAGACAATAACGGTCTCGATGGCCCAGCCGAAGTGGTTTCTGATATCTACTTTTTGCAAGTTATCCCTACTGATCAAGAATTTCGGCGAACTCAGGGAACTTCCGGTGGCCAAGGTGCTGGCGGTGGTCAGGGCGGAGGAGACAGCAGTGCTTTGGTGTCGGTGCAAAAAGACATTATTGCCGCGACTTGGAAGTTAAAGAACAGGCAGAGTAAGGTTTCACAGAAAGAATTTGAAAACGATTCAGAGATAATTGCTGAATCCCAGCGTGAAGCCACTGATAGGGCAGTAAAATCTATAGAGCGCCTGTCTGAGCGGCTTAATTTTTCCGATGACTCCTATGACAATGCGGTTGAAAACTTGTCATTGGCGATTGAACAAATGAATCTTGCGGCGGCCGATCTTGATATTGAACAAATAACCAGTGCGTTGAAACCTGAGCAATTGGCCCTGCAGTATATTCTCAAAGCAGAAGCGAATATAAACCGAACTGATATTAGTATGCAGCAAGGAGGCGGCAGTGGTTCTGGGTCTGCAGCACAAGAGCGTGAGGACCTTCGCGACTTATTCGACATGGAAATGGGTCAGCTTGAAAATCGCTATGAAACGCCAGACAGCAGAAAAGGCGCGTCCCCTGAATCTGCAGCTGAAGCTGATAAGCTCGAGGAATTGGCTCGCCGTCAAGAAGGGCTCACCCGTGCGCAGAGAAATCTCGCTCGCAGAGAAGAGCAAATGACTCCAGAGCAAAAACGTAGAGAATTAGAGCGTCTTAAACGGCAACAGGAACAACTTAGTCAGGAAGTTGCTCAGCTTGCTCAACAGTTGTCGCGGGGTCAGCAACAATCCGGCCAGTCGCAACAGCCACCTCAACAGGGGCAGTCTAGCTCTTCCTCTCAGGCTCAATCGCAATCCGGGGAAGGCTCATCGTCCAGCGGGCAGCAATCACCATTGCAACGAGCTGCAGAGCAAATGCAGCAAGCGTCAGAGAGCGAAACCGCGGCCATTGCCGCGGCCAGAAGTCAAAAGGCACTGGAAAATCTGCGTGAGCAACAAAAGCAAATGGGCGGTGAGTCGGAACGGTCAGTTAACCAGCTGGCCCAAAATCTTGGGCAAGCAGGGCAACGGCTACTTCAGCAGCAGCGAGCTTTACAAGATGCACTTCAGGCAAAGATTCGGGAGCAGGGCTTAGGCCAAACCCGCCAAGAAACACGAGCCAGTGGCGCCCTGCAAGATTTAGTAGAGGCCCAACAGCAACAGCAGCGAAATCTCGATGAGATCGAAGATATGCTCAGGGCTATTATTGCCCGCGGAGACAGTGAAGATCAGCGGCTAATGTTTCAAGCTCAAGCGGCTTCTCGTGAACTGCGCCCAATCAAAGAAGAAATGCAAACCAGTAATAGAGTGCTGCGTAATGGTATGGTCAATTTATCGGTGGATATAGAGCAAGAATTACAGATGCCGATGGAAGATCTGGCCCAAAGCCTTATGGCGCTTAATCCAGCATCAGGAGATTCGGCATCTGACCTTATTCAGACGGCTGCCAACGACGCGCAAGCCCTGCGCAAAGCCAACGAGGCGCCCACCGCCCTAACCCTAACCCTAGCCCTAGCCCTAGCCCTAGCCCTAGCCTAACCCTAACCCTAACCAGG
>CAJWGN010000187.1 GCA_913031035.1 uncultured Gammaproteobacteria bacterium | reverse complement strand
ATGGCCTGCAGTATTTGCTAGCCGCGACAATGCTTACCGGTGTCTTACAGATAATAGCGGGCTATATGAAACTTGGCGAGCTCATGCGCTTTGTTTCTCGCTCGGTAGTAACCGGCTTTGTGAATGCACTAGCCATCCTGATCTTTCTTGCCCAACTGCCTGAGCTGACAGGTGTCAGCTGGCATACCTATGCAGTCACAGCTGCTGGTCTAGGCATCATTTATCTGTTTCCGCTTATCAACAAAACTCTTCCGTCTCCCCTACTCGCAATCTTAGCGCTTACTGCCGCGAGCACATACTTGGGTTTAGACATCCGCACTGTCGGCGATCTCGGGGCGCTGCCTGACACGCTACCTATATTCCTCTGGCCAGATGTACCGCTTACCCTGGAAACCTTGAAGATTGTTTTCCCTTATTCCGCAGGTCTGGCGGTTGTAGGCCTATTGGAATCACTAATGACAGCGACCATCGTCGACGATCTAACGGATACACCCAGTGATAAAAGCCGCGAATGCAAAGCACAAGGCATAGCCAATATAGGCGCCGGGCTGCTGGGAGGTATGGCAGGCTGCGCAATGATTGGTCAATCGGTCATCAATATTAAATCAGGAGGCCGAGGCCGCTTATCCACTTTAGTCGCCGGCACCGTATTACTCTTAATGGTTGTCTTCTTCGAAGAGCAAGTATCGATGATTCCTATGGGAGTGCTAGTATCTGTAATGATAATGGTGTCTATTGGTACTTTTAACTGGGCCTCGATTCGAGATTTAAAGAAGTACCCTTTGTCTTCTAACTTAGTCATGCTGACAACTGTGACCGTTGTCGTATTGACTCACAACTTAGCCTATGGTGTGTTGGCTGGAGTATTGCTGGCAGCGTTGTTTTTTGCTAACCGCGTTGGCCACTTTATGTATGTTGCCAGTAAATATGATGAGACTGAAGATAAGCGCAGCTACCAAGTAGTAGGGCAGGTGTTTTTTGCCTCCGCTGAAAAAATGCTCTCCGCGTTCGATTTTAAAGAAGCCGTTAGCACAGTGGTTATTGACTTAAACCGAGCCCACTTTTGGGATATAACTGCGGTCAGCGCACTAGACAAAGCAGTTATAAAATTCCGAAGAGAAGGCGCTGAGATAGAAGTGAGAGGCCTGAATGAAGCGAGCGAAACTATCATTGACAGGTTTGGTGTCCACGACAAACCCGAAGAAATAGATAAAGTATTAGGTGAACACTAATGAGCAATGAAACTGAAAATACGGTGATTACAGAAGTGCTAGCCTGCATCGACGGCTCTAGATATAGCTCGGCGGTTTGTGACTATGCCGCTTGGTTTAGCTTAAGCATGTCGGCTCCCTTGGCACTGCTACACAACCTTGAGCACTCTGAGAATGCAGCATCTTCGGATCTATCTGGCACAATTGGCCTGGACAGTCGTGAGACCTTGCTGGAAGAGCTAACCTCAATTGAGGCCCAACGAAACAAATTGTTGATAGAACAAGGCAAGCTCATGCTGGATGCTGCAAAGGCACGTGTTATCGCAGCGGGAATAGCCGCCCCCACTCTCAAGCAGCGACATGACGGCCTAACAGAATCTTTGATCGCCATGGAAAACGATATTCGCCTTTTAGTTCTCGGTGTTCGCGGCGAAGAACATGCTCAGGATGATCACCACTTAGGCAGCCATCTGGAAGCGAGCATCCGCGCGTTACATCGCCCTATTCTTGTGGTGAACTGCGATTTCAAAGAACCTAAAAAAATAATGCTAGCATATGACGGCAGCGAAGCCTCCGGCAAAGCCCTAGAGTTACTGGTCAACAGCCAGCGATTCACCCATTTGCCTGTGCACCTCGTGACGGTAGGCGAATCACCAACTACGACCTCGGCGCTGCAAGATGCCGCTACAAGTAAATTGCAAAATGCCGGTCACACCGTCACCGCGGTGACGCTAGAAGGTGAACCCAGCAAAACCTTGCGCAGCTACCAAGATGAACACGATATAGACTTAACATTGATGGGCGCGTTTAGTCATACCCGACTTAGAGAATGGGTATTAGGAAGCATGACAGTGAAAATGCTTCTGAGTTCTAGCAGGCCACTTTTACTCCTTCGCTAATTTACTGCTGCGTCACTAGCCTAGTGCCGCATCGCTAATCCGGTGCCGCTGCCAGCTTAGCTAATACTGCCAAGCTGGCAGCGACTCAGACAACTCACTCCCAAACTAACGACTAACTGCTAACTGCTAACTGCCTATAGTTTTAGAGCGCTAGCCAGTGTCTCGGTAACAAAATAATTGCCCTCATAGCAGCCTAACTCGGAAATTTTTTGTTATGCAGAATCGCTGCGTCAAGGTTCGCTCGCCAGATAACGGCTCCGTGTAAACCTGCAGATCAACCGCTGTAAAAGAGCGGTTGATAGCCCTTTTACCAACTAGCGTGTAGCGCTTTTCTAACTCAAAACCTTCAGAAATCACTACCGACCTTGCCGGCGATTGTTCAGCCCGAAAGTTAACCGCCCGTATGACTAAAGTATCACCCCCACCTAATGGCCAACCGAGCCTCCCATCCAACTTTTTTGTCCTGAAAAAAAATGAAATGAATTTCAAAGATTCAGTAAAAGTGGATCGAGGTCAAACGGTCAATTTTATCATGCGCTTTGAAGACTTTTCTGACGCCCAAACTCCTTATATGTATCACTGTCATATTTTAGAGTATTAGGATGACGGCATGATGGGGAAAGTGGCAGGCGCCTAGTAACAATTCTTTGCCCACCTAAAGAAAACTCTCTGGCAACAATGAATTTAAGCCGGATATTGGGCCAAAAAAGCACGTGAAAATGGTAGCAACTGCAATCAAAAACAATACTGTCAGTGGAATTACAAAGCTCGTCATCAATTGCTTCACTCGGCTTTAAGTTGGACTACTTTTATTGAGCCAGCATAATTCACGACCTCAACAGCCTATTGGCGGCTAATCCACTGACACTCAATCAGCTAGGCTGCGTGTTCCCCGCAGAGGCTGAGCTAGCCCCCGAGCAGGGGCTACTTCGTCGCTACCTAGCAGCAAACAGTTGCTCTACGCAGTTTTGTTAATTGTTTAATGAGCTGAATATTTGCCTTCGCTGGTCATATCCCTGCGGCATTGGCAGGACATTGTTTTCTCGAGCAAAGTTTTGGTAGTCGCTGAGCATCTCATTGAATCGTATCGGCTCGTCAGCGGCCAAGTCATTGGTTTCCCCAGGATCAGTTCTAATATTAAAAAGGTGCCAAGTTTGATCATCTACAGCAGTGCGATTAAAAACAACTTTGTAGTCACCTTTAAATAGAGCTCGATTGCCTCCCAGCTCATAGCCGATTGGGGTAGAAGCATCGTGAATATCATTTTCTCTGTTGGCTAAGAAACCTGAGAAATCTTTGCCAACGATTTCCTCAACGGGCTTCCCACTCCAGCTTCCGCTGTGGGCTTCGACGCCAGCCAAGCTCAATATAGTTGGCGTTAGGTCTGTGACGAAAACGAACTCATCCGTTTTTTGACCTCGCTTGTTTATCCCAGGACCAGCCATAACAAGCGGCACCCGCAGCCCCCCCTCACTGGCATAGAATTTGTAGAAGGCTAATGGGGAGGCCGCAATAGTGGCGTTGTTAGGTCCTATGGCGTTAAAAGACCCCTTCTCCCCCAACGTGTCATAATTTGAGTGATAGCCCACTTGATTGAACCAGTTACTGAGCAGTGATTTTTCATCGACGCGAACTAAGTTTGAGCCCTCGGCGCCGTTATCTGACGTAAAAATGAAGACCGTATTTTCAAATTCACCAATGGCCTTCAAGTGGTCCATCAGTCGGCCTATATGCATGTCCATCGCCTCGACCATGCCCGCATAAACTTCCATTCGTCTGGCGTGATGACGTCTCTGCTCGTCGGTCAGACCATCCCATTCCAATGTGCCCGGGGTTACCACCATCTTGGTATCGTCTGGAATAACACCGGCAATCTCTGCCGCCTTACGCCTTTTTTCCCGCATAACGGTCCAGCCTTCATCATACATGCCAGAATATTTGTCGGAGAATTCTCGGGGTGCCTGCACCGGCATATGGACAGCTTGAAAAGGAATGTAAGCAAAAAAGGGCTGGCCATCTCCTGCATTGCTATCAACGAATTCGATAGTCTTATCTACAAAATATTTAGACGAATAAAAATCATCGGGTAGAGTATGAGCTTGCCCATCAGCATACCAATTGGCTTTATCGTAAATAGGCAAATAAGGCCGCTGCTCCCAATTATCGGCGCCTGTATCGGCCATGGCAATTGTACGTTCGAAACCCTTAACTGAAGGCAGCTGATTCGGAGTGTGTCCCAAATGCCATTTACCGGTCATGTAGGTGTGGTAGCCCTCATCATTCAGAAGAGTTGCCAAAGTAACTACCTTGTCGCTGAGCACTCCAAGATAATTATCAAAACCGATCTGTTCGGCCGGCAGTGCCTCTGGAATATTTGGCACGCCATTCCTATGACTGTCCACACCAGTCAGCAGCATCGCTCTTGCCGGCGCACAGCTTCCAGCGGTGTGATAATTAGTAAAAGAAACACCTGCCCTGGCAAGCGCCGCGATATTAGGTGTGCTGATTTCACTTCCAAACGGAGAGATGTCGGTGAACCCCAAGTCATCAGCCAAAATAAGCACAATATTTGGATGATCGGCTGTCAACGATTCGATCTGAGCTTGGACTGCGCTGGCGAATGCTAGGCTACTCGCAAGGAACAGCTTAAATATTATTGTTTTGGAATACATTTAGGACCCTAGACTGTGGTTATAACGAAGTAGAATAATAGAGCACAGTAAGGGAGTTGCAGGCGAATGTCTATGCAGAAATTGGCCCTGGCGCTGGTATCACGCCCTAAAAAAGAGCCGCTAAAGACAGGGGGGATAAGTCTCAATTTTACCGATTAATGACAAAGGCTTACGAAGAATTAGGCTAGCCTGTGTGCATAAAATTTATTATTCAACGGCCCAATCTAGAGCAATTGATTTCGCCCTGAGGAAACGACTTCTAATGCCGCCTAGGACGTCTGCCAAATTATCTATGGCAGCACTTATTTGGTAAACCCACTTTGCGAAGCTGCTATCTAATCCATTAGTTAAGCGCTTTTCCAACTCGACCTTAAAGCCTGAGTTACTGCAGACTCACCTCTAGATCTCTAAATACAACCGCATTCAAAATTTTTGCTATAAAGTCCTACGTAAGCAGAGATCGAGTCCGGTAGTAACAGAGCTAAAAAAACTACTGCCAACTTCCTCAGACCTACTTTAGCGGCTTAATGAATTTCAACGTCATGCGGTCACTTTCGCCGATCGCCGCAAACTGAGCCTTGTTTTCATCACCCATTTGATAAGTCGGTGGCAGTGTCCATACGCCCTTAGGATAAATAGTCTGATCTTTAGCGTTTGCATTGATTTCAGACGACCCAGCAAAATCAAAACCAGCTGCCGCCGCGATTTCTTTGACGTAAGCCTCTGTCACATAGCCTGACGTTTCCATGACTTCCATACTTGATCCTGGCTTAGCCCTATGTTCAACAATCCCTAATATGCCGCCAGGCTTAAGTGCCGTATAAAAAGCTTCAAAATATTCAGCCTGCTGTCCCGCCATAATCCAGTTGTGAACATTCCTAAAAGTCATTGCCATGTCAGCGCTTTCAGGAGGCGCAATGGCCGTCTCGTGAGGAGGGTTTAAATGACGAACGATAGTTTTCCCATAAAGATCTGGATTAGCCGTAAGCTTCTCTTCAAATCGACCTAGCGAAGGCGACATATAGGAGAGACTCGCATTGGGAGAAAAATGCGCAGCATATAGCCTGCCCTCATCTTTTAGAAAGGGCGCTAGAATTTCCGTGTACCAACCTCCGCCTGGCAATATTTCAATAGCCGTCATATCTGGCTTTAGACCAAAAAAATCTAACGTTTGCGCAGGATGTCTGGCATTGTTCCGAGAAATATTAGCTTCGCTGCGATGACTGCCTTGGACAAGCTGGCCAAGCTGAATCGCCTCGTTATGATGATCGGCAAAAGCAGCACTGGGCAGTAAACAAACTGTGCATAGCAGCGCCGCAAAGCCCT
Organism: uncultured Gammaproteobacteria bacterium; assembly: GCA_913031035.1. Lineage (GTDB taxonomy): Bacteria > Pseudomonadota > Gammaproteobacteria > Pseudomonadales > Pseudohongiellaceae > UBA9145. The sequence continues at coordinate 260 of CAJWGN010000187.1, read as the reverse complement.
GCCAAAATTTTTCTAAAATTAGGTTTGCAACTTTCATATTAGGTGCTCCGCGGGACTGTTAGTTTTCTAAACAGAATGTATGATTATGGCTGTATAGGCAGTCTCTAGCCTTTGGTTCGCTCTACGCTATCTCAAAAGCAATAGACTCGGATAATTGTGACTAATTGAGGAGAAACAAGCAACAAGATTGGCAATGTTCCTAGCCAGCGACCTTCGTCGATTTGCCAGCAATAACCCAAGGCTCAGAAGCAGCCGGCTAA
>CAJWGN010000186.1 GCA_913031035.1 uncultured Gammaproteobacteria bacterium | reverse complement strand
TGCTTAACCTATTATCGTCAGTAAGGTTTTTAAGATTAATACCCGCCGAGTCCACAAGATGTCGGCTGTAATTTAAAATACTGTATAGTTGATATTATATTTAAGTCGACCATGGCCCAGACTAAACAGATAACGTGGCTATCGAAGAGATGGCATAAAGTAAAAAAGTGCCGGCATAGCGTGTAAGTGCCGCCAGCAACCGAAACCAGCAGCAGCGATTGATTTCCAACATGACTAAACATTTTTTCGACAGATTGAAGAAAACCCTTAAGCCACAGGCGCTTATGCTTGCCATGTTTGGGCTTGTAGCGGCTGTGCCTTCTGTTTTTGCTGAGTCTGATTTTCGATTAGCCTGTGCTGCCCAAACCACCGACGCGATCGGTTGTGTCACGCTTGTTCTAGGCAAAGCCCACATTCAATCTGGCTTTGAACAAAAAAGCGCATCAGTGGGCAAGAAAACAAGTCAAGAAGGCCGCCGAAGGATAGAGGCCGGCACAGCAATCAGGGTAGGCGATCAGGTGATAACCCAGAGCAACGGCACTGTGCTAATTAACTTTATTGATAAAGCTTCGGTGTCTGTCCGCCAAGATAGCCATCTGGAAATCATCAATTACAGATACGATGAAGCCAGCCCACAAAATTCTAGAGTTAAATTTAATCTTGTTCACGGTGTGACCCGGGCTATCTCAGGCAAAGCGGCAAAAGGTGCACGCGGGCAGTTTCGGCTCAATACTCCGATTGCGGCAATAGGTGTTCGCGGGACTGATTTTGTCGTGAGCGCAACAGAGTCATCTACCCAAGCTCAAGTTAACGAAGGCATTATCGTAATGGCCCCGTTCTCGGCTAATTGCTCCACTGCCAGCTTTGGCCCCTGTCTTGCCAATTCTTTAGAGCTCAACGGCGACTCGATGGACATGATTGCCTTGGATTTCAGTGGATCGAACCCAAGAATATTGCCTGCCGGCCAAAGCAGAGAGTCGGAAGTGTTGCCGCGAAAAGTGCGGTCTCAGTTGGCAAGCAGCATCAATGGCGCAGTCGGCAGCAACGAGGGTTTTAAAGAGGAAGCTTTCGCCGAAGAAACCTTTGTCGAAGAATCCAACGCCACGCTGGTGGCGACAAACACAACAGCGGCCTCTATCCCTGAGGCTCCTAACCCTGCGGTTGCCTCTACCCCCGTAGAGGCCACGCCGGTGACGACAAACACAACGCCTGCCCCTCTTCCTGTCGATGCTGCGCTAGTGTTGACAAACACAACGGCGGACCCTGTTCCTGTTGATGCGGTTGTCCCAACGCCGGAATTACCGAGCTTTACCCCTGAAACACCCGCTGCAGCGGCCGAGCTAAAGACAAGCCAGCTTGTTTGGGGACGTTGGGCTGAAGGTAAAGGAGATTTGGAAAGGATTACGCTCGGCAGGGCGGTGGCCGCTGAGGGTAAAAAGCAAACTATCGGAGATTTTAATTATATATTGTTTCGCGATGAAGGCGACGCAGTAAGGGTTGATCGTGGTCTGGGTGTGGTTAATTTCGCCCTCAGTAGCGCCCAAGCTTTTTATAATTCTTCCACTGGGGTCGTTGCCATGCAGGTTTTGGATGGCAGCCTTGGTATTGATTTTCAGCAGAACAGCTTTGCTACAGAGCTCAATTTGAATCATGAATTAACCGGTCAGGTTGATTTCATCGCCGCCGGCGGTTTTTTTGATGGCGGTTTTTTCCACTCGCGCAATGACGCTCAGCGCATCGCGGGCGCAGTCAGTTTTGATGGCACCGAAGCGGGTTATTTATTCGAGCGTCAGCTGGAAGCAGGATCTATCGATGGCCTAACTCTTTGGAATAGCCAATAGTTATGTCCATTCGTAGTTTTTTAACAGCGTATTCATTCAAGCAGTATGCCGACATTCATCAGCTGCCACCTCGCGGTGGGCGCCTTATAATGTTGGTCGTGGCGGCGCTAGTTAGTGTTGTTTTATTATTAGTCTTTCGGTCTGGCTTTGAAGTTTTGGAAGAGCGGCTGGGTGCCCTTGGTTGGACCCTTTTTGCCGATGAAACTTTAGAGAAACGAGTGCCCATAGTTGCAATAGATGAGCGTAGCTTGGCCGAAATTGGCCCTTGGCCGTGGACTCGCCCACAGGTTGCGAGCCTTGTGTCAGCCATCGACAGTGCCGGTGCTCAACTGCAATTGCATGACATTGTCTATCCTGAAGCAAAAGCCGGCGACGAAGAACTATTGTCTGCCTTGCAATCAAGTAACGGTGTCTTGCTTGCTCAAGTGCCGGGCCTGCAGCAGGGACAGGCAACTCAGGCGGGTTTAATGACCCATCCCTTGTCAGGCATTTCTTGTAATGTAGGTTCAGGCCTGCAATTCCCTTCGACTTCTAGCTATTTGGCGGCTCCGGCAAGTTTTAGCGCCGTCGCCAAAGGGCACATAGCACCGGTTATCTCCGCTGACGGGGCGGTGCGAAAAACACCGGCTATTGTTTGTGTAGATAATCAGGCCTATCCGGCATTAGCCCTAGCGGCACTTTTGCAGGCTACCAACAGCAGCACGTGGGAGGCTTCTATTACGGCGGGTCGCAGTTTTCTAGACCCCGCCTATATCCTCCAATTTAGCGCGTATCCCGGATTAGATATTCCTTTGGACAGCGAGGGTAATCTTCGCATTTCATTCGCCAGTTCCCCTGCTGCTTTCAGGGCAGTTTCTGCTGTTGACGTAATTAATGGCACAGCAGACATGTCAATGTTGAGCGGTCAATGGGTTTTGGTTGGCGGCACTGCCTTTGGAATGGCGGATATTGTTCCCACCCCTTATGATGGCGCCACCCCAGGAGTTGAATTACAGGCGCGTCTGCTCGCCAGCCTGCTTGATTTTGATATTCCTTACACGCCAAAATTTGCTCTTTTAATTCAAGTACTTGTAACTCTGTTCTTTGCGACTCTGCTTTATTTTATCGCGAATAACACTGAGCGCTTTACCGCTTATGGCCTGCCTGTTGCTGTTTTAGCCTTGCCCCTAGCTGCACTTTTGCTTCATATTCAGCTTCTGCAAAGTCAAAACTTCTGGTTAGGCTGGGTAGTTCCAGCGCTATACAGTGCGGTTGCTTCGGGTCTGCTACTCTTAATAGAGCACAGCCGAGTTCGAGCAGAGCGAAGCCGAGTGTTTGGCAATCTCAACAGCTATTTGCCAGACGACATCGCCAGAGAGATTGCCTACAGCGTTCCGAATTCAAACATCAATGCAAAGCGCTGCGATGTTACTTTGCTAAGCGCTGATCTGCGGAACTTTTCCGCTTTCGGTGAAGCGAGGGCACCTGAGGAGTCGGCGGCAGTGCTGCACTTCTTCTTCACCCGTGCCACCGAAATAATAGAACAACACGGCGGCCGTGTTCATGAGTTTAAGGGTGATAGTCTGCTGGCGGTTTGGGATGGACATCACCAGCTCGCTGCCACAGCCGCACTCAAGGCAGCCATTGCCATGCAAAGCGACCTTAGCGACAGTTTGCTGACGAATTTTGCCCCCAACGGCCTCGAGCCGTTAGCGCTAGGTGTAGGTATAGAACAGGGCCCCGCCTTGATTGGCTCAATCGGTCCGGCTCACAGGCGCAGTCACACCCTGCTTGGCGACACCGTTGCCATTACGCTGCGGATTCAAGAAATGACTGCAGATATCGCGCAGCCAATTTTGATTGGAGAATGTGCCGCCCGGCAGCTGGGTGACCAGGCTCTGGAATCCCAAGGCAGCTATTTATTGTCAGGATTGAAAACTCCCCATGTTTTGTTTGCACCTCTTTTGAACACTTCACCCAAACTGCGTGCCTCTTCAGGTATCGAAGGTGAAGGGTTTTCCTCGCCGCAGGCCCCGGACCTAAAACTGATTAAAGGCGGCCATCGCTAAGCTCATTTCCGCTGGTTTGTTAATACTTCGTCTGGCGTTACTTTCTAGGCCATTACTTCGTTGTTCACTGCCTCGTAGTTTATTTATCAAAACTGGCTACTGAGTCACTAACATGTGGTTATTTATCAGTTAAGCTAAAGTTTAAAAGCTGCTTCACCGTTGGCATCCCCATGTTTGCTTGGTATATTGCAAGCTCGCTCGTGACTCATAGCCACCTGCTCTTGTTAGCGCTCGATCGTAGAAGAAAGTCATGAATAGTGTGGACAGTAAAAGGCGCGGCAACACACACAGCAACACACACCAAAAAAGGCAGTAGAAACAGTCCGTAAAAATAAACAGTTAAAAATAGGACAGCAAAAGAACTTTTTGCCTCGAATCCTTGCCAGAGAACCAGTAGTCCGCCACCAAACGTTGATTGCCTTAATAAAAAGCCCTAGTGAAGAGTTATTTGATTCAGTGTTAAACCCTCGTTTGCGCCTATTTACCGCCTTTACTGCATCTATTAAATCGGTATTTTTTGCTGTGTGGTTCGCGGCGCTGTCCAGCGCCGTAAGCGCACAGACGTCTTGTCCAGACTTATCAAATTACTATGGCGCTTCAAATGCAAGATCAAATAGCCCTTCAGATAGCATCCCGAACGGCAGCGTACAGCCACCTAATTGGCAGCAGTTAGAGCGTCAGTTGGCAGAGATTAAACTGAAGTGCCTCGATAGCTCTGAATTTTTCGCGCTGCACGGTTCGGCCCAGCTCAATAGCGGCTTTGTCGATCAATCTTTGGAATCTCTAGAGCGCGCTCTTTTGCTTGACCCTAATAATGGAGCCGCCCAAATAGACTACGGTCAGGCACTGTTACAAAAGGGTTTCGTTTTCATGGCATTAGAGATAAATCAACGATTGTTAGTGCGAGAAGACCTGCCCGAAAATTTGAAGCCGGCTCTGCGCAGTCGCCAGCAACGCTGGAAAGCCCTAACCCGGCAGAAAAACTTCCAATTGGATGCCCTAGGCGGTTATGACAATAACTTAAATGGTGCCCCAAGCCCGGACCAGGTGACATTGACCTTATCTGGCGAGGCAATTCCGCTGACCTTAGACACAGATTTCCGCCCAGTCGGCGGTTCTTACTTGAATTTGCGCCTAGGCGGGCGCTATCGTGCCCTTGCCCCCGAGCATCAGCACAATTGGGCCACAGAGGTGAGTGCCAGAACAAGTGAAGATAGTACGTCTAACCTAGTTCAATTCTCTAGCCGCTACGCCTTTATAAAGCCGCAAGATGGCCATAGCTGGCAAATAAACGGCGGAGTAAATCACCTTAATTTTGGTGGCAAAGCATTGTTTAGCGGCGCCGCCGGCAGCGTGCGTTATCAGGCTGACAGTCGGTATGTTTGTAAGCCCTACTATGACTTGGCTGTGCAAATGCAGTATTACCACGAGCAGAATTTTTTGAACGGGGTCGAGAGCCGCGCCGGTGCGGGCTTAAATTGCCCACTGGGCAGGGCTGGCGAAGGCCAGCGCATAACTGCAGAGGTAGCCATTTTGAACAATCAGGCCCTGGGCAGTGCAAGGCTTGGCGGTGACCGCCAAGGCTGGCAGTTTAAGGCAGACTGGCAGGTGCCCGCCGCAGGGGGAATGTTGCGCGCTCAACTGAGCCATGTTCAGCTAGATGATCGCGAAGGATTCAACGAGCTGCTGGATAATGGGGCTGCGAGAGAGCTTGACCGCAGCTATGTGTTGCTGCAATACCGCAGGCCCTTGGGGGCAGCCAGCAGCTTATTGATCAATCTTTATCACCAAATTCAGGCCAGTAATATCGAATTTTTTCGTACCAGCAACACTTCCGCCGAAATTGGCCTCAGCTGGTCTTTTTGAAAAAGGTTTGTGTCGTTTCCCATTGATTACGAATCTGTTGTGAAAAACGTCCCTGCCAGTGCCACAAAGCCTCCCCCCTCAAACCAAACAACTCGTATTAAGAGGGTTTTTTGCGTCCCACCTTAAAAAACTTAGCCGTAAGTACATTAAGGGTAAGATCTTGTAATCTAAATCACTCGCTCTATGGACGTGTTAGTTTCGAGTAGCAGCCAGGATTTAGTATTTAAAGCGCGAATTGCGTTGGATAAAGCTGTTTTAAGGAAGACGCCATGCTAGAACTGTAACCGAGTAAGTGAAGTCTCACTTTTTTGGGCCAGCTTCCAATCAATGGCTGATCTGCCTAAAACCCCACCACCTTCTCCGGTACGAACGGGATCACCTACTGCGACACTCCTCACGCTTTTTTCGGTACAATAGAACAATAGGGTACGGCGCAGCCTAACTCCAAATAGACAAATTTTAATCAGTGAGCCAGAATTTGATGAGGAAGGTTGGCTGAAATGTCAACTGTGCCCAGGGGGATTTTCGTCAGAATTTGCATTTTATTACCATTATTTTGAAAGTCATAAACCGAGTCGAGAGGCCTTGGATTGCAAAGGTGGTCTTTATGTCCTCTATTTTTCTTC
>CAJWGN010000185.1 GCA_913031035.1 uncultured Gammaproteobacteria bacterium | reverse complement strand
GTTAAGCACTTGAGTTAAGCACTTGAGTTAAGCACATAACGGCGACATTGTTTGCAATAAGCAGGTAGATAGCCCGCGGTTTACCGGGCCCACATACCTCAACAGAACTTTTGCCGCGGGGATTAATATACTTTAGGCCCTCGAGCGAGCAGGTGATTGTAATCACACAAGACGCGGAAAGCCTCTTTTACTATTAACTATGAACCATCAACTGCCTATAATGCGACTCAAACTTAAGTGAGCTAGTAAGCTACCGGAGATAAGGCTATAAGTTCATGGCGGTAACACACGAACTCCTAAGCACTTTCGAAATTTTTAAGCCCCTACCAGACTTTGCCTTGGCTGAGCTTGCAAAACAAGCAACGCTTAGCAAATTTGCACGGCGCGGAGTGGTCTTGAGGGCAGGTGAAAAAGAAGACCATGTTTGCTTCTTGTTTGAGGGGCGTCTACAGGGAGTCGATTTCACAATCGACGGCCGTGAAGTTGGCCTTTATTTCGTAGAACCTGGTGACTTCTGCGGTGAGGTAAGTGTTTTTGATGAAGGTCTGCAGCCAGAATTTGTTATCGCCTTGACCCGCGCGGTTGTGGTGGCGGTGCCAATGAACTGTCTAAAAGAGGTAATGCTGAAAGCACCTAGCTTGTTGAATGCTTTAAGCCTGAAAATGGCCGGGCGGGTGCGGCAAATGATCTCTCAGCGCTCACTTCTAGCCCTCCCGAATGTTCCGCAGCGGGTTTGCTGTCAGCTATGGAGTCTGGTGTCCGAAAAAGACAGGAAGTCAGTGGCAACTTCGATGATAAACAACCCGCCAACCCACATGGAGATCGCCATTATGTTGAATTTAAGCCGAGAAACAGTCACCCGTGTATTTCAGAGTTTACAAACCCGGCAGATAGTTAAACGAGACGGATCAACTTTACTGCTAGTGAATGACCTAGCCACGCTTGAAAAATTAGCTAACGGCAGCGAAACACTCTGATTTATTTTTCAAGCGAAAGCAAGGCAGGGGTTGAAAAGTAGCGCCAACTCCTCATTATATTCAATCACATCAAATTAGAATTAGAAGATTTACATGGCCATACCCAATAATAATCAAAATTCCAGCAAATACCCTGAACTTGCAGAGGCGCTTAAAGAAACCAAGCGCTATTTTATTTATGCAGGCATTTTTAGCGCAGCTGTTAATTTACTCCAGCTAGCGCCGGTAATTTACATGCTTCAGGTTTACGACCGGGTGATGTCCAGCGGCAGTCTATCAACGCTTGGATCACTGACATTGATACTCGTCGCCTTACTGATTGCCATGGGGGGGTTCGAATGGGTGCGCACAATGATACTCATCAGCGCCAGTAACAAGATCGAGACTAGTTTAAGAAAGCGAGTTTCTGATGCCTCATTCAAAAGAGCTCTGCTTGGCGGTGGCAATGCCCAAGCTGTAACCGATTTGTCCAGCCTGCGGCAGTTTCTTACTGGTAACGGCCTTTTCGCTTTTTTTGACGCTCCATGGTTCCCTATTTATGTCGGCATAATGTTTATGTTTCACCCGTGGTTCGGCGTTTCTGCTATTTTCGCCGGCATTGTAATGGTGGCCCTTGGCTATGCTAACGAGAAAGCAACCAGTAAGAAGCTTCAAGAAGCTAACGCCTTGAGTGGCCGCGTGGCCGCTCAGCTTAATGGCACTCTTCGCAATGCGGAGGTAATCGCTGCCATGGGCATGAATGGGGCAATTCGAGACAGACAAGAGAAATCCTCGGATGAGGTTCTGCGCCTGCAAACAGACGCCAGTAAGCGGGCTGGTGTTATTGGTAATTTTTCCAAATCCTTTCGCATGATAATGCAATCTTTACTGCTTGGATTAGGCGCTTTATTAGCGCTGCGACAAGAGATTTCACCTGGCATGGTAATCGCCGGCTCATTACTTTTAGGCCGCGCGTTGGCCCCAATCGATATGCTGGTTGGCACATGGAAAGGATTTGCCGTAGCCCGTGCCCAGTATGACCGCCTTGGCCAATTGCTGACTAATATTCCTGAAGAGATCGACACCATGAGCCTGCCAGCCCCAACAGGTGTGCTGACAACAGAACAAGTCGTTGTGGTGCCTCCTGGCGCTCGAGTGGCTGCCGTAAAAGGTGTCACAATTCAACTTGAAGCAGGGGAGGCACTCGGTATTGTTGGCCCCAGCGCCTCAGGAAAATCATCACTAGCTCGCGCGTTATTAGGTATTTGGCCTGCCTACAGCGGCAAAGTTCGGCTAGACGGCGCCGATATTGGCGCTTGGAATCGAGGGGAGCTCGGCCCTTATATAGGCTACTTACCCCAAGATATTGAATTATTTGACGGCACTATTTCTGAAAATATCTGCCGATTCGGTGAAAAAGACGCAGGCAAAATAGTTCAGGCGGCCCAGCTAGCCGGTGTTCATGACCTGATCCTCCACCTACCTAACGGCTATGACACAGTAATTGGTGGTGCAGGCGGCGTGCTGTCTGGCGGTCAGCGTCAGCGTGTTGGCCTTGCCCGCGCAGTCTATGGTAGCCCCCGATTCATGGTGTTGGATGAGCCAAACTCCAACCTTGATGATCAGGGAGAAAAAGAACTGGTTCAGGCCCTTAATCGGGTTAAAGAAAGCGGCTGCACTGTGGTGGTTATTACCCATCGCACCATGGTTTTGCAGTGTGTTGATAAGATATTAGTGATGAAAGAAGGCGCAGCTGTAGCATTCGGCCCCAAAGACGACGTTCTTGCCAGTTTAATGTCTCCCGCCAAGCCTCCGCAGCTTGCAGCAAGTTAATTCAGCACGAATTTAGGATATAAAAGTGACTACAGAAAATAAAAAAACCCTCTCTGACAGTAAAGAAGCCCACATTGAAACCGAGGCTGAAAACACCGTTGAAACCAGCATGGAAGGACCAAAGCGGGTCGGCCTGATAATAATCTTCTTGGTATTTGGTGTGTTTGGCCTATGGGCCGCAATGGCCCCTCTTGATGGCGCAGCTCACGCCCCTGGTACGGTTAATGTGCGTTCCTACAGCCAGGTAGTTCAGCATTTAGAAGGCGGCATTATCAGTGACATTATGGTTCAAAATGGCGACATGGTTGATGCAGGACAACCATTGCTGGAAATCGATAACACTCAGTCTTTGGCACAGCTTGACATTATTACCGCCCAGTTTGTTGCCCTAAAAGCCCGCGAAGCACGCCTTATTGCCCAGCGCGATCGGCTAGGTGAAGTAAATTTTCCTGAATCTCTCAACAGCAACGATCTTAATGTTAGGCAAGAGTTGGCCTCACAAACCTCTATTTTCAGCTCTCAAAAAGCATCTCGCGAAAGTACTATTGAGGTTTTTGAACAAAGAATTGGTCAGCTTCAATCGAAGCTTAATGGCCTGGACGCCCGTAAGTCCGCAAAAGAGGAACTGGCCCAATCCTTTGCCGAAGAGCTTAGCGATGTAGGTGAGTTATTAAGCCAAGGGTTTTCTGATAAAACCCGACTAAGAGAGCTAGAGCGAAACGTGGCCTCTCTTAAAGGTGATGCGGCTGAACTTGCCGCAAATGTATCATCAACAGAAATAGAGATTGGAGAGACCCGCCTGCAAATCATTCTGACGGAGCGCGAGTTTCAAAATGATGTAGCCGGCCAGCTAGGCGAAACCCAAACTAATTTAAATGACTTGACCGAGCGCACAAACGCCGTACAGGATATCGTCAACCGAACCGTCGTGCGAGCACCTGCCGCAGGAATCGTCAGTGGAATGCAGTTTCATACGATAAGAGGCGTTGTTCAGCCTGGGCTCCCAATTGCGGATATTGTGCCTCAAAGTGAGGAATTCATTGTTGATGCGCAAGTGTCCCCCAACGACATTGACCGAGTTGCCATCGGCATGGATGCAACCATCCGATTCTCAGCCTTCGGAAGCGCAGTTCCTACGATTTTTGGTGAAGTCATTAATCTGTCTGCCGACCGAATCGTCGATGAGGTAACCGGCATGCCTTATTATCTTGCCCGGGTTGTAGTGACCGAGGAAGGTAAAGCTAATCTAGGTGATCTTATCTTGCTCCCCGGCATGCCTGCTGAAGTGTTTATAAAAACCGGATCACGGACCTTTCTTCAATACTTGTTTAAGCCATTTTCGAATGCGCTTGCTCGTAGCTTCATAGAAGATTGATGCCATGAAACTTAAAGCCCTATTTATAGCATCCACTTTTTGCCTGTCCTCTACTGTTTCTCTAATGTGTTATGCCGCAGAATTTACTGACGAGCCTGAAGTTGGTGTCACACTCGAGGATTTTCTCAGTGCGGCGGTCGAGTTTAGTCCCTCCTTAAAAGTAGCAGAAGAAGGCTTGAACATCGGCTCAGCCCGAAAAAAAGCTGCCAACGGCCGCTTACTTCCTCAGATTTCCGGTCGAGCTAGCGTGTCTGATAACCGCAGACGCGGAGCTAATGGCGTGTTATCCACCTTTGACGGAGAGCGTTTTTCGGTTCAGCTAACTCAAGTTTTGTTTAACTGGCAAGCCTTTGCCGCACGCAGCCAAGCCTACCTAATAGAAAATCAATTAGAGGCCGAGTATTACGGTGCCCTTGCGAACTTGCTAACCGAGGTGGCAGAGAACTATTTCAACGTTCTGCAAGCCGAGGATGCACTCGCCTCTATCGCCTCAGAGCTTGAAGCGGTGACGAATCAGCTCGATCAAATTCAAAGTCTCTATGATCGGCAACTAACCCAAATTACTAATCTGTATCAGGCCCAAGCTGGCGCTGCGGCTGTTGAAGCCGAGCAATTAAAGCTACAAACTGAACTGGCCCTTAGTCAAGAAGCGCTTTACTCAGTTAGCGGCATGACTGCCGGCGACCTTTTGAGCCTGCGAGAGGATGCTACGGTGCCTCCTTTAACGAACAGCATCAACTACTGGGTGAATCAAGCTAACGAGAATAATCACCAGATAGCGGCCCAAGAGTTTGCAGTCCAAGCGGCCAACAAGCGGATTTCCGAACGCAAAGGGGCCTACATGCCTCAAGTTAGTTTGACCGCTCAAATTCAAGAATCAAACTTGGGTTTTGATAACGCCTTCATTGACCAAACTGACCTCTCCTACCTCGGTCTTGATGTCACTATTCCTATTTATGCAGGCGGCAGTAATCGCGCCGCTGTAAGCGAAGCGGCAAGTCAGCATCGCATTGCTCAAAGCGAGCTAAGAATGGTTGAACTAGAAGCTAGTCAACGAGTCCGCTCAGCTTATCTGCAGGTATCAGCCGCTGAAAATTTTATTGCGGCGGCACGAAAACTAGTTGAATCCACCACATTAACCTCTACCGCTATGCAGCAAGGTTTTAACTTGGGCGCCGTAACCAGCGTCGATGTGCTCAATGCATTGCGAGACCAGTTTAGGGCCCAGCGAGACTTGCAGCGGGCACGCTATGACCAGGTGAAGTTTTTAGTGATTTTAAAGCGTGAAGCGGGCCTGCTAAGCGCCGAGGACATGGTTGAAGTGGGTAGTTGGTTAGAAACATCAAACTAGTTTGATGTTTTCCTGCTGCCTAGCTGGCGGGAGTAAAAACTTCACTAGAAGCTATAGTGCCTTTTGCCTAGGCTAAAGCTACGCTTATTACGCTACTTTTAGCACTTGAATTATAAGCTGCTGTTTGATCCGTTTGGCAGCGTTTAACCTTTCCGCCACCGGTTGGCGTTACTAAATCATAGCTGTTTTACCTTAAATTATGCCTGAGCTAAACCTAGAACTACACCGAGTTACTTCCGAATATATTCAGATTGAAGACCGTTTTCGCCTTACCGGCGAAGACCAAGACGGCAGTGCACTGTGCCTGTGGTTAACCCAGAGACTGGCTCTTCGGGTTGTGTCCCATCTGGTTACTGATATTGCCACTCGCTCGCCGGAAGCCATTCAAAACCCAAGTCAGGATGATGACGCTAATAAGCTACTGCAGGGGAATGCCCAGCAAGCAGCAAAAGCAGACCTTAGCCCCCAAGAGGCAGTGGCAAGCACTAGCGCTACTCGCGCCATGCTAATTCAAGAGGTCGATATGAACCGGGCACCTGACGGCGCCGTTGGATTTGTTTTCAAAGACGGCTCCAAGCCAGCTGCACAAAAAATTGCCTTGGCCTTTCAGCCTCAGCAGCTAAGGCAGTGGCTGATCATACTCTATTCACAGTGGCTACTTGCAGAATGGCCGGTTACGGTTTGGCCAGAGTGGATCACCGGCCAACAGGCTGCGCAAGCCTCTGAAAACAATAACCCAGTGCATTAGTGATTAAGTGTTCCCTGGCAACGTTTTTTAGTTATTTAGGCGGATTCGTGGTTAAATTCGCACCTTTTAGAGTCTTATGGATGTTCATCGCCCTAGATACTCTATCCGCGACAATGGACA
>CAJWGN010000184.1 GCA_913031035.1 uncultured Gammaproteobacteria bacterium | reverse complement strand
TCTCTGATATTTCATCTAGCAATAACGTTCCGCCATTCGCTAATTCAAACTTTCCTTCTCGAGTTATATGGGCACCAGTGAAAGCTCCTTTCTCATAACCAAACAATGTAGCTTCAAGCATATTTTCCGGAATTGCAGCGCAATTTATAGCGATAAATGGAGAAGAATTTCGAGGTGATTTATTATGTATATACCTAGCCAGAACTTCTTTACCTGTGCCGCTTTCACCCGTAATCAATACTGTTGCATCGGTCGCAGCTACTTTTGCCGCAAGCTTAAGTAGCTTCTTGCTGCTGGACTCTTCAGCCACAGGGGAATCGTCAGTGCTAATTACACCTTGGTTGAGGTACTTTGCAACAACCGAAACGAACACCTCAGCTCGAAATGGCTTCACTAAATAATCGCTAGCACCCTTGTGCATTGCGCTTACTGAATGCTCTATCGAACCATAGGCGGTCATTAATATTACCGGCATCGACGGGATTTCTTGCTGTATTTTCTGTAGCAGCTCGATCCCGTTCAAACCCGGCATATTAACGTCGGAACAAACGAGGTCGACATGTTGAGTTGCTAGCACTTTCAGTGCCGCTTCACCATTCTCAGCGGCAACCACGTAACAATCCGATGCTTGCAATGTGTCAATTAGCGCCTCACGTAGATCTCTATCGTCTTCAACAATTAAGACGATAGAATTGGTTATTGCAGGGCTTATTTTTGAATTGATTGTTTGACTCATTGCACCATTCATTGTTCGGCTCCCGTAAAGCTCACCGGCAGCAATACTTTTGCGGTGGCTCCCTTTTCATTGCTATTTGTACTTAAGCTAAACTTTCCGCCATGGGATTTACAAACCAATCGAACAATTGCTAACCCCAGTCCATTTCCATTCGCTTTGGTTGTGCTGAACGGCTCTTCCAGTGACTTCAATACTCCATCTTTTATTCCCATGCCTTGATCTGCAATTTCGATACAGAGCATAGATTCTTGACGTTCAGAATCAGCACCTACTACATTTACCGAAACTTTAACTAAAGCATTTTTTTCACTGGCCTGAAAAGCATTTTCCAGAAGGTTCAGAAAAGCTCCAATCAGCGCATCTAAATTACAGTTCAGCATGGCACCATCACTTCGATCCAGCCAATTTAATGTGCCACCATAGTAAGCGGCGAGATCAACTGCTGACTCATGCATATGCTCCACAAGCACTGTTGTTGACACCTTAGAGATAGGGGTTGTTTCACCTTTAGCAAAGATGAGCATATCTCTAATCTGTCTCTCGATATTTCTAAGACGGGAGATTATTTTACGACTGCTATTATCGATAGCTTTGTCTTGCTTGTTTCGTCTCATCAGATTGTCAGCGTGAAGTAAGGCGGCTGATAAAGGCGTTCGAATTTGGTGAGCCAAAGACGACATCATTTTACCCATGGACGAGAGGCGCTGATGACGACTAAGTTGGGTTTGTAGTTTTCTAGTTTCTGTTAGATCGTTGATAACAATGAGTTGGCCGCTTTCGTTCTCTAATGAACGAGTAGACAAATTAACCTTCAATCCATTTTGCAACGAGACCTCATGTCCATCATCAACCCGAGGTTCAAATTTTTCGGCAATTAATTCACGCCAGTATTGTCCTTGCCTCAGCGCTCCTAGCATCTGAACTGCTGCCGGGTTGCTATGTTTTATGCGCCCATAGCTGTCTAAAATGACAATCCCTGACGGAAGCGCGTGCATAAGATTCTCCACAGTAAGCCCTTTGAAGCCGGCTTCACTGCTGCTTCTTGCAATGACGTTGACGGATTTACTTCGAAGCTGATCTAGACTCGGTGCGACTAAACCATTCTGCGCCACCGGATTTGCCATCCCCAACACCGCCGACGCGCAACTTAGTCGCAGGTTCGGGTAGGTTTCAGATGAGACTGAGCCGCTATTAGAAGAGACTGCTTGATTGAATTCGTGGATTTGGTCGAGACTAGTCTGATTGCTAGACGAAGTGACAATACTCATGGTTTAAGCTTCCTGCTCATTGTGTATTACAAAGTCTCATTCCTAGAGACTCATCAGAGGAAGGCGGCCAATTATTTCCCAACCGGCAAGCCTATGCCTCTTGTCTTAAGCGGAGCAATCTTTATGCCAACTAGACAAAGCTATGTTTAACAGTTACTTAACAAAAGTTCAGGGAAGCAGGTCAAGAATTTGACTGGGAATAGATAAGTTTGAGAATAGTTTTTTGACAAAAAAATGGAATTTAGGAATAAGCATTAGATGGCTTATTCCCTGTGGCGCTATGCATCAGCCCCATAGGGAGGGGGTGATGAGCGGCTTTTAATTTAACCCCTGGGCGGCGTGACACCCATTTGCCCCATATATTTGCCATTACGCTGTTTGTAAGTCATTTCACACTGCTCATCAGATTGATAAAATAACATCTGAGCGACACCTTCGTTTGCATAAATTTTAGCTGGTAGCGGCGTGGTATTCGAAAATTCCAAGGTTACATGCCCCTCCCACTCCGGCTCTAGGGGTGTAACATTGACGATAATGCCACATCGAGCATAGGTCGATTTACCCAAACATATGGTGAGAACATCTTTTGGAATACGGAAATATTCAATAGTTCTTGCCAAAACGAAGGAATTGGGAGGAATGATGCAGTAAGGCTCGTCTATTGTGACAAAACAACTCTCATCGAAGTTCTTAGGGTCAACAACGCTGGTGGTATGGACATTAGTAAAAATTTTAAACTCAGTAGCACAGCGCACGTCATAGCCATAGCTAGAAGTCCCATAAGAAATGACCTTTTCGCCCTCCTGGTAACGCACTTGCTCCGGCTCAAATGGCTCTATCATGCCCTGGGTACGTGACATTTCTCTAATCCAACGATCTGACTTGATACTCATATTCAGTTCCCAAAGGGCAGCGATGCACATCTCAAATGAGGGCGCATGATAATGCGATTTAAAGGCTGAATCACCTGTTATTTGCTTGTCGAGTTGAAAGAGGCGAAACCCTAAAAAGCTACTGAAGTTCTTGCCGATTTGCAGTAAAATCTGAAGTACAAGTTAACCGCTACGTGGCAATTTTTGCCGCCACCCCCAAATTTAAACGTTCTAGCGCGCTCACCAAAACATTTTTTGGCCTGGGTTAGCGTTTTATTGCTGATTTGGGCAATAGCTAAACAAACTTTAGGACTGGAGGTAATTCGCGTGAAAAAGTGGCAATGTTTGGTTTGTAGCTTCATCTACGATGAAGAGCTAGGACTCCCAGAAGAAGGATTAGCCTCAGGCACACGCTGGGACGATGTGCCGGATGATTGGATGTGCCCAGATTGCGGCGTTGGTAAAGAAGATTTTGAAATGGTAGAAATCTAAACGAATCGGATCATCGAAAACCAACCAGCTTAGCAGTATCGTGTGGCCTTTAGAGTCAAAAAGACCGCCCTGAAAAGCCTATGGAACTTAAAATAAGGAAATTTCGTGAGTACTCGCAAAATCCTCGTAACCAGCGCGCTCCCTTACGCCAACGGCGCTATTCATCTTGGCCATATGATGGAGGCGATTCAAACTGACATTTGGGTGCGACTGCAAAATTTACTAGGCCACGATTGTGTCTATGTTTGCGCCGATGACGCCCACGGAACCGCCATAATGCTGAGTGCTCAACGTCAAGGGATAACTCCTCAGCAGCTTATCGACACCGTCAATGCCGATCATCAAAAAGATTATGCAGGCTTTCATATCCGATTTGATAATTTCTATTCGACTCATACGCTCGAGAACCGAAAGTTATCCGAGTCAATCTATAAAACCATCGATGAAAACGGTCATATCGCAAAGCGACACATCAAGCAGCTTTTTGACCCCGAGAAAGGCCTTTTCTTGGCTGATCGTTACATCTCTGGAACCTGCCCAAAGTGTAAGGCAGCCGACCAATATGGGGACAACTGTGAATCTTGCGGCTCTACCTACGGCCCTGCAGAGTTAATAAACCCGCGATCAACTATTTCTGGCGCCACCCCAATTGAGAAGGAATCCGAGCATTTCTTCTTCAAGCTCCCGGAATTCAAAGACATGCTCAGAACCTGGACAAGAAGCGGCACTTTACAGGAGCCGGTAGCCAATAAACTTAGCGAATGGTTAGATGACGAACTTCAAGAATGGGACATAAGCCGAGACGCACCCTACTTCGGATTTGAAATTCCTGACGCCCCGGGCAAATATTTCTATGTCTGGTTAGACGCACCGATAGGCTATATGGCGAGCTTTCAAAATCTTTGTGAGCGGAGCAACTATAATTTCGATGAATATTGGAAAGTCGGCGGCGATACCGAGCTGTTTCATTTTATAGGCAAGGACATAATTAATTTTCACACTTTGTTTTGGCCTGCCATGCTTACCAGCGCAGGCTATCGAACTCCCACTGCCGTCTATGCCCATGGATTTCTTACTGTTGACGGCACCAAGATGTCTAAGTCCCGTGGAACTTTCATTAACGCCAAAACCTATTTAAAGCATTTGAACCCAGAGTATTTACGCTACTATCTCGCCGCCAAGTTATCCTCTGGAGTGGATGATTTAGATTTAAACCTTGAAGATTTCTCGCTCAGGGTGAACTCAGACTTAGTGGGGAAAGTTGTCAACATTGCAAGCCGCTGCGCGGGGTTTATTACCAAAGGATTTGATGGGCAGTTGTCTAGTGAGCTTGACAACCCCCTGTTACTTGCCGAAATGCAAACTGCAAAAAAAGAGATTACCGACCATTATCAGGGTCGAGAATACGGAAAAGCTATTCGACTCATTATGTCACTTGCAGATAAGGCCAATCAATATATCAACGACAAACAGCCCTGGGTGATTGCGAAAGAAAATAAACAATCCGAAGAACTTCAGCAAATTTGCAGCACTGGCATAAACTGTTTTCGCCTTTTAATCATTTATCTCAAACCAGTATTGCCTGAAATGGCTGCACAGGCTGAGGAGTTTCTGGACATATCCGAACTTAGCTGGGACGATCTAGATAGCCTACTACTCGGGCATGAGATCAAGAAATTCAAACCGCTGATGACTCGTGTAGAAGCAGATAAAGTGCTGGCAATGGTATCTGAGACTCAAGCAGAATTTGAGGCCAGTCAAATTGACATTAAGCCACCCACTGATCCTCAAGCAAATGATTCAAGCGTGCCTTTTGAGCCAGAAATAGACTTTGAGGATTTCGCAAAAGTCGATTTGCGAATCGCAGAAATTACAGACGCAACTCACGTGGAAGGCGCCGAAAAGCTTTTAAAATTGACCCTTGATTTAGGAAAAGATCTGCAGGGGGAAACCATAACGCGAACAGTTTTTTCTGGCATCAAAGCGGCCTATGACCCAGCTAGCCTGAAGGGCAAGTTAACGGTTGTAGTTGCTAACCTGAAGCCTCGGAAAATGAAATTCGGCCTATCCGAAGGCATGGTATTAGCTGCAGGGCCTGGCGGGAAAGACATTTGGCTACTTGAGCCTCACGAAGGGGCAAAACCAGGAATGCGAGTCGCTTAAAAATTGTGATCGTGCCCGTGCGACAACTAACATGGAGGTTCCTGCTTTCATATTTTTGTAGGTAAAAACTGAACGAGGCACCTTAGCCGTCACAGAAGTTGAAAATAGTAACCGGCACTGGCATCGTATGACCGAAACGCTGCCAATGCATCGCTCGTAATTTATCTAAGGATTAACCAATAGGCCAATATGAATTTGATTTCAAGAATAGCAAGCAAACCATCAGGCTCTTCCTCGCGCGGTATGATCCTACTTACTGCTGTTATATTTTTCCCCCTGTTGAGCACAAATGGCAATGCTCAAAACAGTGAAATACAGGCGATTGAAGATTCAGTTATTAAAATCTACACCACCCAAGCGGCTCCCGATTACTTTACTCCATGGCGGCTTTTGAACCCACGCCAAAGTAGTGGTTCTGGCTCGGTTATTGCCAACAATCAAATACTCACCAATGCTCATGTAGTAGCCAACGCGAGCTATGTTCAGGCACAAAAACACAACGACCCTAAACGCTATCTGGCAAAAGTATCATTCATCTCCCACGAGGCAGACTTAGCCTTAATAACGGTAGAAGAAGAAGGGTTTTTTGATGACCTGAAAGCACTTTCAATAGGCCAACTGCCGGAGCCCTTGGATGAGGTTTCAGTTTATGGCTATCCCATCGGCGGAAAATCGCTGAGTATAACTAAAGGCATCCTCTCCAGAGTAGAGCAGCAGATCTACGCTCATGCCGGCGCCTACCTTTTAGCGGGGCAACTCGATGCGGCAATTAATCCAGGCAATAGCGGCGGGCCTGTTATAGTTGATCGCGAAATCGTGGGGGTTGTAATGCAAGCCAATGCGGGAGGCCGTGCAGAAAACCTT
>CAJWGN010000183.1 GCA_913031035.1 uncultured Gammaproteobacteria bacterium | reverse complement strand
GTATACGGGTGCAATGGAACCATTCTGACTTATCGGGGTGTACCCCCTAGGGTGGGGTCTGGATATGACGATTTTGGGGGTGAGGTAGGCAACGCTATTTAAGGCTGAAGTGCCAATGGATAGGCATTGGGCTTCAACGGTTGTGGGGGAGGATTAGGAAGCAGAGCAAGGTTATTGCTGTTAGTAGTTTTTTCATGGCTGATTTTACTGAAGGCCTTCGCTTACGGGTTTGCAGCCATTCGCACTTCCCTCTTCGACAATTTTAATAAACTCCTCGGGAAGATCTTCAGGCCAGATCTCTGCCATCTCACAAATTCCACTGAGGCGCTTAATAACGACTTGCTTTTTCTTCCAGAGATCGTCGTCCATAAGTCCTAATTCATATTGGATGAAATCATTTTCAAAAATTACTGAAACTGCGTGTAAACTATTAATAGTCGCATACTGTTCGTCAGCGGTGTAATTTCGGAATGTTATCCCAGCTTCTGTATGAGCATTAATTTGATCCATAAACATTTCACTTCGCGCTTGATGCTGTGCCGCTAAAGCTATTCTTTGAGATTGCTGCATTTCCAATCCGACAAATACCAATCCTCCAAGCACTCCCAACATACCTGTTAACTGAATCCAAACGTCAAAATTCACTTTTACATTCTTCATGATTTATATCTCGTTACCAACGATAGAAAAGCAGAGCAGGGTTATTGTTGTTAGTAGTTTTTTCAGTCGCAATCCTGATAACCAGATTCAAAATATTTGGAGGCTATTTAGTTATTAGCACATGAGCTTAGGCAGCCATCATTATTAAACACAAACTTAGAAAATGAGATCTAGATTACCCCTCATTTCCCTGCCAGTTTATCCAATATTTCGAGAGTTTTTCCATCAACTCCAGCGTCTTTTGCATCGTTTCTTATGGTTTCATATTTATAAGGGAAAAGGGCTTTTTTTCGAGTATGGGAGAAATACACAATAAAACCCCATAAATTGAGAAACGCACAAAGCCCCAAAATTTCTGGCCTTATTAAGTCCCAAAAAAATATGAGCATAACAATTTGAAGTGTGGTTTCTGGTTTTGTTAAAAACAAAACATTAAAGCCGAGTCTGCCCGGAAGTATCGTCATCCAAAGCAACATCATAACTAGTGCTAGACCGACAAAAATCAACTCAAGTTCAAATCTCGTTACAGCACCCTCTAATATGCCATTTAATGCGATAAATCCTAATAAAAAACACACCGAGGCATGCATTTTGTAGCTAACGGTCTCTTTCATAAATAAGTAGCTATTAGATTTACCATTCATTTTAACCCACGGCTTAGCATCGGCAAATGAATCAAATATTTCGTATAAGCCAATACCCATATAGACTATAAACTCTATCCATAAGACTATTTTTAGAGTCATGGTTAATTCTAATAGTTCAGTTGCATTCAAGTCTTAGACTCCCCAATTTTTGATAATAAATCCGCATTAGCAGCAACAGAAAAGCAGAGCAGGGTTATTGTTGTTAGTAGTTTGTTCATTCGCAATCCTGATAACCAGATTCAAAAAATTTGATAGCTATTTGTTGAGTTTATGCCCGCTTTCACTTAACTGTAAGAGTAAAAGGTCCAGAAGAATAAACTAAGTCACCGCTTTCTAGTCTGCAGGCAAGATACAACGATATACTGAGTGAGTCGCTGAAAGTCGTTTATTTGACACCTTGGACAAAGTTAAAGCCTTTAAGCAATGGGTAAAAAATGTATAGATGAGTAGTTACATAACCTGTTCTCTGAAAAATCTAATCATTCGTTCAATAGTATGTACAGGGATGCAATGGAACCATCCTGACTTATTGGGGTGTGCCACTAGGGTGGGGTGGTGTGCGAAACAGGTGATGGGCAACCTTTTATGTCCTATATTTTTCGAGGGGAAAAAATCCATTTTTGATGTTTGCTAAGTCAACCGAATGAGCGACTGCATTATATAGGCGCTCATTCGATTCGGCTTATAATAAAGGTCTTAAGCTCTATAAGCCCCAATGGGCTATATGGCTTCGCCAGAGCGACATGTCTCCGCAAGTGCTAAACATTTCAGGGGTTTCAGCTGTATGATTGATTGCGTCTAAGCGTCGAGCCAGTCCTGCTGGATTTTCACCAATTGTCCTAATTGCGATCCCAGCCCCCTTGCTTCCATTGCCCCCCATGATCATCTGCACAAATCCATAGCCCGAGCGATCCCCTGCTTGCCTGTTTAATTGATCGAAATTTAATAAACCAGAATACACGTCTTGAGCACTGTGGCCTTCTGCAATTTGACAGCGCCTGATGGAGACTAGAGTAGAGTCTAAGTTGCCACCCTCATAACCTGAACTTTGGCTTGAGTCGATGTTCCTGTTAATGCCTACTCGCCGGCTTCCACCACAGTCTACCATCGTAAACCAGTGTGAGGCGGCCGAAGCAGTGTTTTGTATTGCTTCTAGCCCTTTGTTCATATGCTCGAAGTTATCCCAGTAGCGCACAACATTTATGGTGCCGACCCTGTCAGATGAAGCTACGATGGGTTGTCTGTAGAAAACAAGACTTGGTCCATCTGGGCCTCTCTCTATAGCGCGCCCAACTTCAAGGACCTGCTCAAAAGTAAAGCCCGGATTGATAGAGCATTGAAATACTTCATTGAGACTGCCTTCTGGCATACTTTGAGCCCAAACTTGACTTAAACCGAATATTGAAAGAAGTGCGATAAGTCTTCTGCTTATTAGTTTCATATAGATCCTCTCCTTGGTTATGGATAATTTTATTCTAGTAATACAAAATAGAGTTATTTTGTTAATACGTCAACATAGCCCCATTGACTGTAATTGTTTAGGAGTAAGCCATATCATTTCTGTGGTGCTATATATTCAGCGATCAAAGAGAGGACACGATTAGTCATTGGTGTATCGATTCAGTAGAGGGCCGTTTTATTTAGGGTGGGGTGGGGTGCTGACTGGGCGGTTACTAGGAAATAGGGCAATTAAGCCCCCTAACCTAACAATACATGGTGTGGTTAAGAAAGAGCCAGCCACCTGCTGCTTCAACTATCTCTTACTATTCACACTGCGCAGGGAAGGAAGCGCAGCAGCTAGAGCAAGCGATACCAACTCTCCATGAGCTAATCAAACACCATTTCAACTGTGGAAAAGGATTGAGACTTTAAAGGCGTGATAGCAATATAGTTATGAAAGTTATAGATCACTTTATCAACGTTGAGCGCAAGCCGATCATTAGCGTACACGATAGTTTTATATGCAGTGTTATAGATATAAAGACTCTGAAGCTGCTGATCAATGACGGCAATAACGAATTGTTCAAAAACATAAACGACATCTCAATACCTAAAACTCTAAGAGCATGAGCGGTTGAAGGTGTTGTTGGCTTGAAAGGAATCAAAGCAACTAACGTAGAGCTCTCATCCAGACTTTCTGAGGCTATTTGTAATTGGTTTGAAGGCGAGACAGATGGGATGAATGGTAAGTTCTGGGATAAATTGATGACTATGGATACTGTGCAAGAGCCGCCAAGCTAATCTACTGAGCCCCTCAGTCAACGCCTTTATAGCCTTCAGTGACAAGGCTGCTCTCGCAGCGAGCTTTCATTCAACAACCCTGTTGCCTAGTTGTCGTATGAGGCTTTCCAATTCTAGATGAGAAGGACTTTAAATAGACAGGATGTGGCTGAGAAAGATAAACTCAATCTTCCAATACGAAACGAAGGCCCTGTATCGCCGAAGGCAAATAAGACGTAGCGTGCGTATCGTCTGCGAAATTTTTGTAGCTGACTTTTAGGTTGGGATAGTTGCGTGACTTTAGCAACTCTGTCATTTTCCTGGCGTTGCTCACCATCATGAAATCGTCGCCGTCCGGCGCCTCTTCCAATGCGCCGGAAGATATGAAGACATCCTTCGGCAGATCATCGTGAGCATCGGCATAGCGCGTTTCGTCGTCGAAGATCACCGTGTCGTGCCACCAGATGGAGGGACTGCCAATGACATAGTTATCGAATGCATCGGGGTGATTGAATAAAGTATAGAGTGAGAAGACTCCACCAAATGAATAACCCACCAAGGACTGACTGTCAGTATTGATACGATAACGCGCGTTCATGGCTGGCTTAACTTCTTCGTTAATGAATGCCAAAAACGCCTCCGCACCTCCGGTGCTGAGATCATCAGGCATACCACTCTGGGCTTCAAATTCCGGATCATTGGTTGGCAGTAGATCTCGATTGCGAAGAGTAGTAGCCTCTACAAGATTTTCCACGGCGTAGCCAATGCCGATGATAATGACTTCGGGAACTTCCTGCCCTAGCTGTAGGCCCCACGCTCCGTTCATTACGCCCGAAAACATTAAATTGCTGTCCATCATATAGACCACGGGGTAATTCTGGTCTGTTTCCCCATAGCTGGACGGTAGGGCCACATCAATGCGAAACACCTGATCAATGGCTTGCGCAGCAAGAGTAAATTGCTCGGTACCTTCGAGAGTGACTGGGCCTTGATACTGCAACTCGGCCGCGGAGGCGGTTCCTATCGTCAAAGCAATGATGGCAGCGATAGTGAGAATTATTCGGGACCGAAGGTATGTGGGCATCGCATCTATTCCTGTCAATCAGATTTATGTGCACGAGGAATATAGAGGCTGCCTCCATCGAAGTCTACTAGTTCTTCGATGAAAACCGAGTTGGTGATTATTTCAAAATATCCGGAAAGCTTCCTAGATCGCTTGAAGCATGGGCGATCTATACGTTCGTTCAACCATCAATTCCTCATTTTTAAAATGTTATAAATTTAGTGTCTTATCGCTCTTGCGCAACAGTCTGTATACGGGCGCAATGAAACCATTCTGACTTAAGGGGGTCGGGTGCTTAAGGGGGATGTACAACTGATATTAGAAGGGGCGAAGACCTATCCCCATCCTATTATCAGTCCTATTTCAATGCTTTTCAGGGGGAGAGTGTCGAAGCTAAGGTGGGACATAGAGAGGTAAATAGAGAGGTACATAGAGAGGGACATAGGATTGAATGAATTGTCTTTAGGCCTGATAAAAACCTACGCCGGAGATTCCGGCAATGGGCACCGTATAAATCACCAAGTTATGATTATCTTAGCCGCGTGTAGTTCTCTTTTACGTCGGTAATGGGAAACTGGTGGGACAATTGCGTTTAAATCTCTTTGGCAGCCACTCCTTTTACCGATAAAGCACCCAAGATAAGACCCACCTCAGGGGGCACCCCCCGTTTTGCTCAGTTAGGTTCCATCGCCCCTTATACTTACTGAAATACTCATCTGAGTTAGAGATGACTTCGATTACTGTAGGAGATAATTTCACTGTTATAAACCTTGAAATGCGGTTTGCAATTTATAGCCGAGCATATATGACGTTTATATTATCCTATAACGCAGAAGGGAATGGCGGAACTTATACCTTACAAGGTCGAGCTTATCTTGATGAAGAAACTGCGGCTTCAGGATCAAGCGCTGGGCTTTGGAATCGTGATGGCACGAAAATTTCAATGCATCAGTTAGTCAATTTTTTAGGTGGCACTATCGATCTTGACATAATAACCATCGATCCATTAAGTGGAACTGGAACTCATATTGTTTACGCTTTGAAATGAACCGCTCCACGTTAAATGCATAATTACTAAACAACTCAATGCTAATCAGATTAGTGTTGGGTTATTCATTTTTCGTAAATCTGAACCAATGACTTTAAGCTATGCAAAACCGAAGATAAGTGTGTGCCTCGCTTCTGCCAATTTAGAAGCAGGCGATAACAAATTAACAAATCTCGGCGCCGAGTTCGTTAGCCCAACAGTATCTGCAAAAGATGGCATGACAGAAATCGCAGTCTGGATCGATTCTGGCGGCAGGCTCATTGAATTGATTCAGGTTCATTTTTATAAGTGGCGTGTTTGAGCTGAGTTGATCAACGAAAAATGTTTATGATTTGCCGGCGGTGATATTTCTTAATCTACTTAATTCGGTAAAGGCAGGTTATCCGGCGAGGAACGCCCTGATTTTATTGATTGCTTCAGGAGAGTTCGCAAGATTACAGTGATCTACTCCAGCTATTTCTAGAAATTCTGAGCCGGCGATGTGTGAGTGTAAGTAGCGCCCCATTCTAATGGGCACTGCTAAGTCACCAGTAAAGTGAATGATCAAGGTAGGGCACGTAACCTTTCCGAGGAGCGGTCGCACATCGAGAGTTTTCATATAGCTTACTATCTGTTTCATAGAGCGCCGATCGGCCATTAATGACTCAAATCCTTTATAAGTAAAGTAGCATCATCAATGACTTCATCTGAAATGCTTGGGAAAAATATATGTCTGCCGGTGCCTGTACCCCATGGGTCTACTAGGCGATCTCAGGCCGATTCT
>CAJWGN010000182.1 GCA_913031035.1 uncultured Gammaproteobacteria bacterium | reverse complement strand
CTAATGTCAAAGGAAACACTCCAAGTTAAAATAGCGGGCTTTACTGACATAGGGTTGCGCCGCAACCACAATGAGGACCACATCGGTTTTAATCAACAACTCGGAATCGCTGTGCTTGCCGATGGAATGGGCGGCCATCAAGCTGGAGAAGTCGCGGCACATATGGCAGTGGATTCGGTACTTGAGAAGCTTCAAAAACTCATCGAAAGGAAATCTTCGGGACCGACAACCAGTTCTCAGTTATTGGAGTTCATCTCTACTATAATTTCACACAGTAATAGCATCATATTCAACGCAGCAAAGTCCATTGATGAACACAAAGGAATGGGAACAACACTTGTTGCCGCCGTCATTAAGGACTCAAGAATTTATGCAGGCCATGTAGGTGATTCAAGGCTTTATCTGTATCGAGATCGTGCTCTCAGCCGTATCACGCGAGACCATAGCTTGGCACAGAACTTAATAGATAAAGGCTTCTATACCGAGGTGGAGGCCAAAACAGCAAGTGTCGGGCACATTGTCACGCGAGCTTTAGGTACTAAAGCCGAGGTTGAGGTCGACACAATTGAACACGACGCCCTGCCAAATGATGTTCTTTTACTTTGCTCCGACGGCCTTTCTGATATGGTTGCTGACTGGCTAATTGAGGAAACCTTGGCTGATCATCGAACAGACCTCAACGGAGCAGCTAAAAGGCTAATCTTGCTAGCAAATAGAAACGGTGGCAAAGACAATATCTCTGTCATATTGATGCAAGTACAACAAGTTTAAGGTTTTAGCTCGTTAGACATAATGCTTGGGCGTAATTTACTTTACTAAGAATGGAATACAAGCATAACTGGTAAATTGGAATTTGGAATTTGGTTTCAACTCAAGCAAGTTAGGCGACTTCCCTCTCGACCAAGAAGTGATGTCTATCGACGCAGGAAAGACATCGATACCCACATTTAAAATCTTGCGGTAAGTGGCCATCATGCAAAGCTACTAACAGTTTTTTGAAGACTTCTCTCTCGAAGATCTCGGCAGCACTAATGACACCCATGTCAATGGTAAGATCGTCGAGAAACACCCTATTCAAAACCGCGACGTAATCATTATTGGCAAGCATGAACCTCACTATGTTAACGACGCTAACTCCTCAGGCGAGGACGAAGAAAAAAACCAGTCCTCATACGGCGCAAACCAGAACCGATTCAGCAAACTAAACCTAAAATCGACATGCCACCAAGACTTGAAATTGCCCGCTTGCAAATCCTTAACGTAAGAAGTGCCGGCTGAGGATTACCACTACTAAAAGAATTCGTGAAGCATGGAAAATTGGTGGCGAAATTGTTCAAATCGATAAGCCTCTCTATGGTCACTTTATCGTCTATCTCGACAGATCTACCAGTCAAAGCATTCCCAGAATTAACGGTCAGCACTTGGGGTCACGTGCTGTAAAACCACACGATCAGGTGTGATTGAAATCAATCACTCAAAAATAGAGTATTTCTCGCAAGTTAGACTACAGCTGCCGCTCGCAATCAAGACCGAGAGACAAACCAAAAAATACTCCAAAAGTAGCCAGTTAGTTTAGCCTCCTTCCGATAAGCTCGGCTCGACAACTTACGCTCCCTTATTGCCCTACCTCGTAATTTTTGACTATGGCGCAACTAGCCCATTACTCAGCGGAAAAATGAAGCGATCTGTAGTAAGAAGAAAACCGAATGATTTAGTAGATTTATTTTGAGTTCTTAGTAGCTCGTCAACGCCTTTTCAGCAATCAACCTATTCTATCTTGACACCACAGTATCTGATTCAAGCGACTGCGCAATAAGCTGCTCAACTAAACTATACAGGCGCCTCAGATGGTCTCGCCGCCCAGCACCGGGGGTGCTGTCAGAGGTTGCCACCAACACAAGTTCAAGCTCTTTAATTACAAAGATAAACTGCCCGCCATAACCCCAAGCTACAGGAACTTGTAATCCAGCTAAATCTCGCAACCACCAACCATAGCCATAGTGGCGGCCCTGCCCCCTCGGGGATTCTGCATGAGGTTGAAAGGAAGACTCTATCCATTGCCTTGGAATAATTTGTCTGCCCCTAGCCTCACCGTCGTTTAAGTACAACTCACCAAAAGCTAACATCTGACCGGCAGTCATTTCCAAATTATTACCGCCAAAGTAAATCCCCTGCGGGTCTTGAGACCAATATGACATTGAAAACCCCAAAGGCGACGCTAAATACTGCTGCGCGAAAGTTTTTGAATCTACCCCCGCCGCCTTCGTTAATATCGCAGACAGCAAATGACTGCTGCCTGTGCTGTAAAGCATCACCTCACCCGGCTCGGCAACAAGAGGTTGATTCAACGCGAACTCAACCCAGTTTTCACTCAACACCCATTTTCCATAGTTGCGATTACTGGTTGTTTCTAAACCAGATTGCATTGTTAGCAAGTCCTCAACTGTAATGTTTAGCTTCTCGGAATTGGACTGAGGGGAAAAGTAATCAGGAAAAAAATCAGCAATTGGAACAGCAACAGATTCGATATAACCTTCAGCGATCGCGATGCCAATTAATGCAGACATAACACTTTTTGAAGCCGACTTCATATTGGCAGGACGACGAGCTTGCCAGTCATTAAAATAGTCTTCTACGACAAGTTGACCTTGATGACTTATTAGGAGGCTGTTGAGCCTTGGCAGAGCCGCTGCGGCTTCTCTGACGGACTCAAAATTAGCGATGAGATTTTCTTCAGCAGCATTGCCAACTTGGGCAAACATGCCAGGCGTTATCAGCACAAAAACAAAAAATGAAGCTAGCAATGGACGGGTAGAATTTTTCACGAGCAGCTCAACATGACGTCCTAGCTAACTGATTTCAATTAATAAGTTAGCTAGGGCAAACGTCACTAAATACTACCGAATGCTTCCGAGACGATTCCTGGAGTGAGAATTTGTGGCAGAATCACCGGCTCTACGTTTGGATCGCTTGAATATAGGACATACAAAGGCACGGAAGGACGATTGAAACGTTCTAACATCTCCGTGATCTCTGGATCTTCATTGGTCCAATCACCTTTCAAATAAGTGATATTGTTTTCGCTCAAAGACTGCTTAACAGTGTCTGTACTTAAAGTTGTCTGCTCATTGGCAAGGCAGGTAATACACCAAGCGGCAGTCATATTAATAAACACCGGCTTACCCTGGTCCTGCAATTCACCTAGGCGCTGAGCACTAAACACTTCATAATTTTCCCCGGCCACCTGCCCGTCAGCGTCAATGCTAAGTGGACCTGCTGCTACTGGCTGCATATATGATGATTGCATTACGTAGATAGCAAAAACAAAACACGCCATTGCGATGCCCGCGTTTGCGATTCGCCAGACTGGTCCAACGCTAAAGCGCTTCTGATATAACCAAGCCCCGAATGCCATGATCACACATGCAATCAACACCACCGACATGCCTATGACACCAACCTGCATCCCTAAGGCAAACAAAAAGTAAATTGCGGCCGCGTACAAAGGGAATGCCATAAGTTCTTTAAATGTCACCATCCAAGCTCCAGGACGAGGCATCATATTGGCAAACGCAGGGACAAATGAAAGCACCAAAATAGGCAGCGCCATACCCACACCTAAGGAGACGAATACCAACATCGCCGATAGCCAGGGCTGAGACAGAGCAAAACCTAGCGCGGGACCCATAAACGGGGCCGTGCAAGGGGTCGCAACGATGGTGGCAAAAACACCGGTAAAGAAAGAGCCCTGATAGCCTTTACGCTGAGCCAGATCACCACCGGCGCCCATCATACTAGTACCGATTTCAAACACCCCTGACATGCTCAGAGCCATCATAAAGAATAAATAAACGATGAATGCTAAAAACCAGGGCTGCTGGAGCTGAAAACCCCAACCAATTCTTTCGCCACCGGCTCGAAGAGCAATCAGTACAGATGCCAAAACAACAAACGCGAGCACAACACCCGCAGTGTAAACCAAGCCATCGGTTCGGATGTGCCTTCGGCTCTCCCCAGCACTGTTAGCAAAACTCATCGCTTTTAATGAAAGTACCGGGAATACGCAGGGCATCAAATTGAGAATCAAGCCTCCCAACATGGCAAAAAGCATATAGCCTAGCAAGCCAGTACCGTCTTCCCCATTGCCATTGTTCGCTGCCGCAAGAGGCATGATGGTAGTGGAACCGGCATTAGCCGCTGGGTCTTTGAACTCAAACGATGCTCTATTCCCTGCGCTATCCTCAAGTACAAGCACCCCAAAGAGTTCTGGGTTTTCAAGCATTCGTCGAGGCTGCTGATGAGTTATCTGGAGCAAGTTAGGTTGGATACTTACATCTCGCAGCGGCCCAGGCTTAATAACCCGACGCTGCTCGGGAAAGAAATAAGCCTCGGTATAATTTGCGAAAATAGAATCAGGTGTCTCGAAACCCAAACTCACTCGCTCACCGGCGATAGCAATAATTGAATTTATAGAATGATTTGTTTCCGGCAATTCAGCACGCGCACTAGCAAACGCTTGAGCGTTTGTAGCATCTAGCTCAGCAATTTCACCTACCGGCAAGGTCACACTTAGGCGCTGCTCCCCTGGAATACAGATTTGGTCGCACACATTCCAAAACGCTAAAGTACTTAACTCAACTGTATCTCCCTCAAAGTCAGCAGGGAGCGTGATCTCAATGGGCAATAGTACTTCTGTTTCGTAGCCAAAATTAACGAGGTCGGTGTCATAAAACGGTAACCAATGTGGTGCAGGCCATTGAATATCTCCAATCACTGTCCCTTTCGGGGCAACCCACTCATTCGCGCTTGTAGGCTGGCCACTATCGCCTCCCATGCGCCAATAGGTATGCCAGTGTTCAGCCGGATCAAGGCGTATGCCAACGGTGGTGGTTTCCCCGGGGACTATATTTGCTGTTTCTGCAATCATCTCAACTTCGATACTGTGATCCCAGGCGACGCCAGATCGCTGAGGCAATATATCGTAAGCAGTCCAGTTACCATCTTCATCAAGAATCGAAAGCAGGCCATCTAGTTCCTGAAGTTCCTGAGGGAATCTTCTATGCTGCTCTGTGGAGATTTGAATTCTATTGCCGTCGAGCATGACGTCGCGCATTGGCGCATATTTCATTACTCGGCGCTGGGTCGGAAAAAACCACGCTTCGTCGGCATCGTCGAAAAGCCCATCGGAGGCCTCCACCATGACATTTACCCTGCCACCAAAAGCATTAAAACTCGCGCGCAGGTCGTGAGCACCAAGTGGCACTGGGGTCATAGCTCGAGTTTCAGCAAAATCAGCGACCAACGCGCTGTCTATTTCAGCGACCGATCCCACTGGTAAGGAAAGAGAAAAAGATGCATCGCCTGGAATACAAATTTCTTCACATACCTGCCAGTCAATTTGAGTACTTACAGTAAAGGTCGACCCGGCAAAGTCAGCTGGGATTTCTAAGGGAATGGGAAGCAAGACTTCACGCTCGTAGGTGAAGGTAACCAGGTCGCTGCCTAAGAACGGCGTCCACTCTGGCGTTGGCCAAACTATGTCGCCAACGGTGGTGCCCTCAGGAAACTCCCAATCACTGGCCTGCGTGGCTTGACCACTATCGCCGCCAAACTTCCAGTAGGTATGCCAGTGATCTATCGGATTTAATCTGACTGCCAACCACAAGGTCTCGCCAGGCACCACATTCGTAGTTTCTGACACCAGCTCGACTTCAATTTGATCAGTTTTGTGAACTTGACCAAAAATACTAGCTGAAAAGATTAATAAGCTTAGGCTTATCAGAGACTTAATCTTTAAACGTGACATAATTATTTCCATTAGAGGACTGGCGTATTTTATCGCTTGCAACCAGTATTTGCTGTGCTAAAAGGTAACAAATGATGGGCTCGGATGCACGAAACAGCGCCTGTATAATATGAAAAAACATAGAGTATTTGCTCACTACAAACCGAAGAGGTATCTCTTAAGAGCTATATTCCTAAACAATTAGACCTGATTATTGGTTATTTCGTGCATTAGCACTTTTAGTTAGGCATTTTACACATCCGCTTTACACCGGCCAAGTCCATAGCCGCATCCAATAGCCTGAGACATGGGCAGATGCTTATTCCTATTTTGTATTATGGTTCGCGGTTACATGCAAAAATGATTTAAGCGAGATGATAAAAAGCTGCTAGACTATTTGCTGTTAAGAAAAAGCAGGCTTAGGATATAAGTATTCATAAGCGCTAAGGCAATATTCAAAAATACTCAACATTTAGCGCAGTACTGACAACTTTTACCGTAGTACAGACAACTTTTACCGCAGTACAGACAGAAACGCGTAAACACTTCGCAGGATAATTTCAGCCAATTAGGCCCGCAGATAGAAGTGACCATGACTACTGTAAAATCACGAAAAGTGACTAAAATAGTTCAAGGCAAAGGCACGTTCAATGAATTGGATGTGGCCTGCTCGCTTTTGCAGAA
>CAJWGN010000181.1 GCA_913031035.1 uncultured Gammaproteobacteria bacterium | reverse complement strand
TGAGGGTTGTAGATTAATAAAATATAAATTTATCCACCTCTGTGATCCAGAAGCTTTAATTCCATATAATGAAGCCCAAATTAAAAAAGCTAAAGAAACTGCATAAAATATATAAGCAAAATAATGCCAAATCTTTATATCTAAAAATGATAATGTAATCATTAAAGGGAGAAAAATTAAAAATTTCAAAATATGGCTTTTGCTGTGAAATAAAATTTCCCCTCCATCAGTCGAGTACATTGAAAAAGCACTTATTATGCCAAGTAGTAGAATGCAAAATAATAAGGAGTAGTCAAAATTCTTCACTTTTTGAAGAAATTTTGACTGTATCAGTGGTCATATTGTACAAATAACCTGCTACAGATAACATTTAGCTTTTGTCTCCTCTGTTCAGAACTAGAGACTGCGGGGGCCAGGTCTAACATCTCTTTCACTTTTAACTTGCTTGAACAAATTTGCCAAAGACAAGACAAAGTCTGACTTGTCATTAGTCAATCAAGACAAGTTAGGAATTGTTAATGGCCACAGAAGGCTTTGTGAGACATTTGGACCTGGGACCCTTATCCCCGAACCACAGTGAGCCAGTTGAGGTTTTAGTACCCCAAAAAGACGTTGGTGAAGAAGCTGTAGTGGTCAATATTGCGGCTACGTTATTTATGAGCTCCGATCAGTTTATGGATCAGTTGGTTGGGGCTCTGCAATTGCCTGGAGAGTTCGAAAGTATTGAAGATAAGGCTCATGCGGTATCTCACCTAGCGGGACAACTGCAAATGGATGCGAGGTCGTTGCTAATTCAGGTCGATGATGCCCATGATCTTGGTGGCGAAGTATTAAAATACCTTGTGGCGCTGAAGAAGGACGCCGCTGCTGATAGCATACACGTGATTTTGTTTGGTGAAAGCCAACTGAGTAAGGTGCTTGAAATCACATTAGAGCATGAGCAGTTGGCAATCCTTGCTGAATTTGATTTAGGCGGTTTTGGCAGTAAGGCAACGCTCGACTATATTCGTTTTAAGCTGAAAGGTGCAGGTTACACCAAGCTTCTGCCCTTGGAAGGAAGTGTTTTAGGGGCTATTCACAATTTATCTAACGGAATGCCTGGGACGATTAATAGCTTAGCTCATGAAGCATTGGCGCAAGAATTTGGAGTGGATGTCGCCGGGGATGTGGAAGTGCCAGCGGAAGTCGAGGCAGCAGGCGTGCAACTTAGTGCCTTAGAAGCTCAATTTGGCGCGGACGTGGTGGCCCAGAATACTGATTACACCGGTGCTGAGCTGGCGGAGTTCTCCGCAGCGCGAGAGGCGGATCTTGTTGA
This sequence comes from uncultured Gammaproteobacteria bacterium, assembly GCA_913031035.1. GTDB lineage: Bacteria > Pseudomonadota > Gammaproteobacteria > Pseudomonadales > Pseudohongiellaceae > UBA9145. The sequence goes on along the minus strand of CAJWGN010000181.1, from coordinate 5,330 downwards.
CTTAACTTTAGAGGAGGCCTCAACTTCAGGACCCTATTTTGCTGCCGCGTCTATCTTGCTGGTGGTGTTCGTTACAGCGTTTGTTTTTCTGCGAACTGATCAGGAGGTTGATTCTGCTGTTGCACGAATTTCTGTTCCCGTTCCTGCTTCCGCTTCGATCCCGGTTTCCATGCCAGCTGCAATTCCTCAAGGCCCTTCTGCTGACGAAGTTTCATTGTCAACTATAGCGCAACGGCCAAGAGCCTCTGCTGATTTAAACCCAGCTGAGATTAAGACTGCCACGGCGTCTATGCTGGATGCTTCCGAACCTTCACCGATAATCAGCGATGCGGCAGAGCTCAGCGTGGAAGTGGCGTCTGCGGTGGTGGTAATTGTAGCTAAGCCTGAGCTTGTGTCAGAGCCTTTAGAGCTGGCTGCGCCGGGTAGAGATGACCTTGCCGGATCTGTCGTCAGAACTTCTGAGTCGGTTGCAGAGGTTTCAAATAATTCTGAGCTAAGCAGTTTTGAGCGCAACCTTCTGTCTTATCCTGCTACTAACTACACTGTACAGATTGTTGGAGCTTCTTCTGAGGCAAACATTCAAGCCTTTGTGAGGACAGCGCAACTGAGCACCGCTGCCGGATATTTTGAGACGCGCCTCAATGGCAAGCCGTGGTATGTAGTGATTGCAGGGAATTTCTCTGATAAGGAGGCAGCCGCCGTATTTCTCTCGGCGCTGCCCGATTCCGCTAAGGCTTCTGGCCCCTGGGTACGGAGTTTCAGGGGTATTCAGTCAGACATCCAAAAACTGCAATAGCAACCCAAAAAGCTCATAAGATCTGTCTAAGTTGGCGTGCCAGCCTTTGAGCTTATGAGCTGCTCGTGTAAAATTACACCTTATTTTATATTGGCGACTCCAGCGGTGGCTAACTCAAACAAAGGATAAGTCTGCGTGAGCTTGAAAAATGATCGTTTCCTTAAGGCGCTGATGCGCGAACCCGTTGATGTAACCCCAGTATGGATGATGCGCCAGGCTGGTCGCTACTTGCCTGAGTATCGTGCCACAAGAAAGCAGGCCGGCAGTTTCCTCGATCTTTGTAAAAACGCTGAGCTTGCTTGCGAAGTCACTATGCAGCCATTGCGGCGCTATGATTTTGACGCGGCTATTTTGTTTTCAGATATTCTGACTATTCCTGATGCCTTTGGCCAAGGGCTATATTTTGAAGAAGGCGAAGGGCCAAAATTTAGAAAGGTAATCCGCACAGCTGCGGATGTTGAGAACCTGCCAGAGGTGAACATTGCCGCAGAGCTTGAATATGTCATGAACGCTGTCAGCGTCATTCGTAAAGAGCTGAATGGCGCCGTACCCCTTATTGGTTTTTCAGGCAGTCCTTGGACGCTGGCCACCTATATGATCGAGGGGGGTGGTAGTAAAGATTTCCGCCTAGCTAAGCAGTTTATGTATGACAATCCCGAGGCAATGCACTTACTTTTGGATAAGCTTGCAGACGCTGTCACCGACTACCTGAATGCTCAAATTGATGCTGGCGCGCAAGTGGTACAGATATTTGATACTTGGGGCGGCATCCTAACTCCTTCTTGCTACCTTGAATTCTCGTTAGCTTACATGAAAAAAATTATCGCTAACCTTACCAAAGAGCGCGAAGGTCGAAGGGTGCCTAGCATTGTCTTCACTAAAAACGGCGGACAATGGCTTGAGCCTATTGTCGCGTCTGGTGCTGACGGTGTTGGACTTGATTGGACTATCGATATAGCAGAAGCGAAACGTCGCGCTGGGGGCGCTGTGGCTCTGCAAGGAAATATGGATCCGACTATGTTGTATGCCTCTCCAGCGGCAATCCGCAAAGAAGTGGATCAGATTCTTGCCAGCTATGGTTCAGGCCCAGGCCATGTGTTTAATCTTGGACATGGGATTACGCCGCAAGTGAATCCAGACCATGTCAGTGTTTTTGTTGACTCGGTTCATGAGCTATCAGGCCAGTACCATAAGTAACGTTAGAGTTACGCAGACAGCGAAGGCTTCAGCCACAGCGTTTGTCAGCCTAGGGTCAAATCAACCTTCTTTTGCAGGCAACGAGCAGCAAACCTTGCTGGCAGCGGTGCCATATTTGCAGGCAATTTCCACTGAACCAGTTCAGCTGTCGAGTCTTTATATTTCCGATCCGGTAAATTGCGAGCCGGGTACCGAGGATTTTGTTAATGCGGTGGCGAAGTTAGCTGTTCCAGACTCGGGCTCTCCTTATGATTTGCTTGATAGACTTCACAAAATAGAGGACCTTTTTGGCCGTCAGCGCGGGCCTGAGCCCAACGGGCCTCGGCCACTAGATTTGGACCTAATTAGTTTAGGTGCGTCGGTTGTTGCTAACGATCGGCTAACATTACCCCATCCGCGGGCGGCGCAGCGTCTTTTTGTCCTTGTGCCTATGTTGGAGTTTTGCTCGGAGTTGGAGCTTGGTGCGTTTACCTCTAATATTTCGGACTTAATTCGCTGTTTACCATCCTCGCCTGGCCTTAAAAAACTTTAAGATCAACCTATCGTTGCGAATGGGGCGACTATGGTCGATTCTGTCTGTGGCGCTCCAAATAAAAATTCAAGCATCTGATAAATAAAGGAAATAGATTTCCCTGCTTATCGCGACAGCTTTTGGTGGTAAGTAAAAGTAGCGATTAGTTGACCTTAATTCGTGACCTAGTTCCGCAAAATCCATACAAGTTTAGTTATCAATCTGCTATTATAAAAGAGTAGAAAATTGATAGTAGCCTACACTTAATAGCAAGAAAGCTGAGGGTTAGCACAAGCTAATGACATTAAAAGCACTGACAATTGCACTTATTCCCGCGCTCACTACCTTGGTAGCAGTGTTAGGGTTTGCTGTTGCCGCGAGTGCGCAGGATTCTTTGACTATTTTGCCAGGGCAAAATGGCCCAGTTGCCAGCTTTAGCCTTGGTCGAAGCGCTTTATTAGGAGATATTGAACCGAATGTTAGTGTTGGCCGTGCTGTTGAGGCAAAAGACTTCCAGAACGGTTTAGTACAAGAGGCGCTTAATTTTAATCTAGGGCTTCAGATCGCCCCGTTCGAGGGGTTGAGCCTAAGGGCAGATGCGTGGCGCCAAAGAGTTGAGGATAGTCCAGCCGCGTCATCTTCAGATGGCAAGCATTGGTCAAGCCAGCCGCAACTGTATATTGAAGATTCAGCAATTAACGAATTCAGTCTTGATAATCCACTCCTTGGGTCGAATGTTGAAACTAATGGTTTTGATATCGGTGCTTCTTACGTCTGGGAGACGAGCCGGTTCGGTCAATTTACGCTGAGTTCTACAACTACGTATGTTGATGAGTTTGAGAATAACAGCATCTTGCTTGAGTTGGCTGACTCAGAAATCGCGAGCGTAAGTGAACGCATGGTGAGCCCCGAATTGCAGAGCAACTTGATGTTGAGCTGGGAGTTCGGGAACCATAGAGCAAAAGCGATAACTAACTATTTCGACTCTTTGAAAGATATCAGCGAACTTGATATAAACGAAATTAACGAGCTGGTTGACAACATCACCACTGTTGATTTCCAGTATGGCTATAGTGTCAACACCGGCGACAATGACCGAGCAATAATTTCATTCGGTATCCGCAATATTTTTAATGAAGAAAGCGCTCAAATACTAAATGCCACTACTCGCATCTTGGACCAAAACGGCCGAGTTGCCTATGGTTCAATTAAGTATCAATTCTAGTTAAGACCCCTAGTAATGAAGTGCTCAGCAAGTGATGATACTTTATTTGGCAATAAACAATCCTGTTAGAAATAACACTTCAATAACGCAGTTTTCCATGCCCGCCAACTAATTGAATTATCGGTTTGCTCTGGCAATACAAAAACAATCGACTCTCTCTGCTCCACCGATAAACAGTGCACGTGCAGCTTCGTTCAAAGTTGCGCCTGTTGTAACAACGTCATCCACCAATGCTATATTTTTGGCATTGCTGTGACTGAGTAAATCGATACAAGTGAATGCTTTTTTAAGGTTAGATCTGCGTAAGCCAGCACGCTTTATTTCTGTTTGGGGCACGGTGTTCTTTATCCGCGTCAGTGTGTTGTTAAAAACTGGGACGCCGGTCGAAGATGACAGTTGCTTAGCTATTTCAAGGGCTTGATTGAAACCGCGTTTTTTCAGGCGTAGTTGATGTAGCGGGATAGGTATTATGGCATCAGGGTAGCCATGGAAGTCGCAGTGGCTTTTAAATCCCAGTGCAAGAATCTCTCCGAGTGCCAGGCCTGCGGCAAAGTTAGCATTGAACTTAAACTGGCTAATCAGTTGGTCGGCCGGACTTGCGTAAGACATGACCGCGACACAGCGGTTAAAGACGGGCTTTTTAAGTATGCACGGCCCGCAAAGTAGCTGATCAGCCGATTGAGCTGTTTCCACGCCGCAGTACTGGCAAGGTTGTCTTATAAGTGGAAGGTCTTTACTGCATATAGAGCAGAGGTTGCCGCCGCCGCTGGAATTCCCTCCGCAGAGGACGCAGTCGTAAGGTGTCAGTATGTGCAGTGCCCTTATGGCAAGGGCATTGGTCTCATACGCTATTTTTTGAGACCACTCTCTGAGTGTTCTTGTCTTTCCAGATAGCATAATTCAGCGTCTATTTGATGGGTGCTTTTTAGAGCTTTTTGGCGCCCAAACTCCGGGTTTAGCTGAGTATAGTCAGTGACAGCAAGTTGACTAAGTTAACAGCCGACACAGTACCTGTTTATAACCGCTTCACCTATAATCTGCAGTCGCCTAAAAGTTTAACGAGGATTTGATCATGGCCACTTACAGAGCTCCGCTTGCGGACATGCGGTTTTTGCTAACAGATGTGTTCCAAGCGGAATCGTTGTTTGCAAGCATGCCAGACACCGCAGAGGTCTCAGAAGACCTGATTAATGCCATTGTTGACGAGGCAGGAAAAATTGCTGAGGGACTGCTTTCGCCAATTAATCAAACAGGCGACCAAATTGGCTGCAAATTAGAAAACGGAGCGGTATCCACGCCCGAAGGGTTTAAGCAGGCTTATAAAGCCTACGCTGAAGGGGGATGGTCCGGGCTGACCGGAGACGTCAACTACGGTGGCCAAGGAATGCCGAAGCTTCTTTCGGCAATTATTGAAGAGATGATGTTTGGCGCTAATTCCTCATTCGCGCTCTACACGATTCTTACCACTGGGGCGACTCTCACCCTTAGTCATCACGCGAGTGAAGAGCTGAAAAAGCGTTACCTGCCTAAGATGTACGAAGGTATCTGGTCCGGAACAATGTGCTTGACCGAGCCTCATGCTGGCACAGATTTAGGGATGA
>CAJWGN010000180.1 GCA_913031035.1 uncultured Gammaproteobacteria bacterium | reverse complement strand
TAACGTTCAGGGTGACGAGCCGCTTATCCCGCCAGAGGTTATTAACCAGGTTGCCTCAAATATAGTAACCAAGAAAGAGTTTGGTATTGCAACACTTTGCGAGTTGATTGGTGATGATATTGAGATAGGCGATCCTAATTCTGTCAAAGTTGTCTTCGATAAAGTTGGCAATGCCTTATATTTTAGCCGCTCGACCTTGCCTCACAATAGCAGCGTGGCTGCAGGAAATAGCTACCGTCATGTAGGGCTTTATGCTTATCGAGTAGACGTGTTAAATCAGTTTATTAGGTGGCCAGTAGCGCAGCTTGAATTGTCAGAGAAACTTGAACAACTACGAGCACTTTATAATGGTGTCAAAATCCATGTTGAGGTGTCGTCTCAGCAGATTCCTGCCGGTGTGGATACCCAGCGAGATCTTGAGGGTGTGCGCCAATTTTTAATGAGAACGGGTTAGGTTGAGACTATGGCCTGCGACCGAGACACCGAAAAAGTCCACGCTGTGGGTTTAATAAAAGAGCCAGGCCGAGTAATTAAAGTTCTGATGGTTTGTCTCGGCAATATTTGTCGATCGCCAACTGCACAGGGCGTGCTTGAAAAGCAAGTCCTTGACAGGGGACTTGAGAAGACAGTTTCAGTGGATTCAGCAGGAACTGCTGATTACCATGTAGGCAAGAACCCGGACCCTAGGTCCATCGCGGCAGCGTCTCGACGCGGCTTGGATCTGGCTAGCCAAACATCGCGACAGGTGTGCGATCAAGATTTTGAGCAATTCGATTATATTTTGGCAATGGATGCTGAAAACTTGACTGTTTTGCAGTCTCGATGCCCCTCTGAACATAGACAAAAGCTTAAGCTTTTGCTGAGCTTTACCGAGCAAAGACGACTTAACGTTCCAGACCCTTACTACGGTGACGATGGATTCGAGTTGGTGTTGGATCTGGCTGAACAAGCCTGTCATCAATTTTTAGCTCACATCGCCCATGAGTTTACATCTAAATAAATAAGGATCATTCCAGTGAATTTTCATCATGGCGTCGATCTCGCTCCCTATAACAGCTTCGGAGTTCACACTAGTGCCGCTCATTTCTGTGAGGTGACAAATCTCAGTGAGTTGAAGGAAGCGTTAGCGTTTGGGGCTGCCTCTAAGGTTCCCTCGCTGGTCATAGGCGGCGGTAGCAATATTCTTCTGTCTGCGGATTATCCTGGGCTAGTGATTAGGATCGATTTTAAAAGCATAGAGTGGCTCAACAGTGATGGTTTGGTGAGGGTGGCCGCCGGTGAGAACTGGCACGAATTTGTTAAGAGCTGCATGAATCATGGTTTCTACGGGCTAGAGAATTTGGCTTTAATTCCTGGCACAGTAGGGGCTGCACCGATTCAAAATATCGGTGCTTATGGTGTTGAATTAGAAAGATTTGTGGTGTCGGTGAGCGTTTATGACGGCAAGCAGGACAAAGTTGTGGAGTTTAGCCATAGGGATTGCGAATTTGGCTACCGAGACAGTCTCTTCAAATATCCAGATGCCCGACATTTGATTGTGCTGGGGGTTACTTTGCAGTTGGCCACTGAGCAAACCCCTAATATTAGCTACGGTGCTTTGCAGGCTGAGTTTGACGGGCAGGATTTTGCTGGAATTACTAATCAAGCTGTTTTTGATGCTGTTTGCCGAGTTCGCAGCAGCAAGTTGCCCGATCCAAAGATTTTAGGTAATGCTGGCAGTTTCTTCAAAAACCCGCTGGTTTCTGAGTCGAAAATTGAATCTCTAAAGGAAGCATTTCCTGATTTACCTTGTTTTGATGCCGGTGAGCCTGGTTTGGTGAAAATCCCCGCCGCTTGGCTATTAGATAAAGCAGGTTGGCGAGGCAGGCGAAAGGGCGGAGCTGGCGTCCATCAGCAGCACGCATTGGTGATTGTTAATGTTGATGATGCAAGCGGAGAAGACATCGCTTTACTTGCTCAGGAAATGGCCAGTTCTGTACTAGGTCGGTTTGGTATTGCCCTTGAATGTGAGGTGAAGTTAGTCTAGAGTATGCGGCAACTTTCTACCACAAAACGGCTTGCAACTATCTGCTTGAATTCAAAATTCCCGCGCTTAGTTTTACATTATTTTAAGAATTTGTGACTCAGGTCCCGTTTTACTGATCATAATTTGTGTACCCCAATTCCCTGTGGTACAAATTCAGCCTACAACGAACGTGCATTTCATCTAAAGAGAGCTAGACTTTAGCCTTTAAGCCCAGCAGAGCTAAGAGATAAATATGATCCCTAACCCGCTCAAACCAATTACCATAACTATCGTCGATGATCACAAGCTGGTTCGTACTGGTTTGGCTAGGATGATTGATGACGAAATAGACATGCGTATCATCGCTGAGGCTTCCTCTGGTGAAGAAGCCATATCGTCTTGCGAAAACGAGATGCCTGATATTGTGTTGATGGATGCTCGCATGCCTGGTATCGGTGGCATTGAAGCTACTTTAAGGCTGTCGAAAACCTACCCTCTGCTGCGAGTAATCGCGATGTCATCTGTTACAAGTGGAGTTATCCCTTCTCAGATGCTGCGTTCTGGCGCTAAAGCTTTCATTACCAAAAATATTGGTGTTGAGGAAATGCTTAAATCTATTCGAGTGGTTCATGCGGGGCAGCATTATGTCACAGCAGATGCCGCAATACGGCTGGCGCTGGACCCCTTCAATCAAAGCCAAGATTCTTTGTTCGACAAATTGTCTAGGCGGGAGCTTCAAATAGCGCAGATGCTCACCGATGGCAAAAAAGTAAGTCAAATATCGGAATTTCTCCAGCTAAGTCCAAAGACAGTCTACAGCTACCGCTATAGGATTTTCGAAAAATTAGGAATTCATAGCGACGTAGAATTAACAATTTTGGCAGTAAAGTACGGTTTATCTGATGATCTGAATGACTTTGGCGATTCTGTGCCTAAAGCTGAGCAGCTGTCAGTTGTCAGTTGAGCCTAAGCGCTGTATCCGATAACCTCCCAGCCTTAAAGTTTTCGAAACCCCTCCAGGGTTGCATCCTTGGATTTTAAGAAGCCTACTAGCTAGGCTTCTTGCGGCTGGACCATGTCAAAAACAACAGAACCGGACAACAAGCCTGTGCCTGAAAAAGGTGCAAGCAAGCCTGCGCCTGCGGCATTTGATTCCAAACATTTTCTGGAAACCTTAAGCTCTCGCCCCGGTGTCTACCGCATGATCAATGAAGCGGGAGACGTTATTTACGTAGGCAAAGCCCGTAATCTTCATAACCGAGTGAGCAGCTATTTCCGTGCTTCGGGTTTGGCGACCAAAACTATGGCCATGGTGGCCAAAATTCAATCGATAGAGATAACTATCACCAATAGCAATACTGAGGCGCTGCTATTAGAGCAGAGTCTGATCAAGACACTGCGCCCACCTTATAACATCATGCTTCGGGATGACAAATCCTACCCTTATATCATGCTGTCTGAGAAAGATGACTTTCCCCGCTTGTCTTTTTATCGGGGTAGCCGCAAGCGCAGTGGTCGGTTTTTTGGGCCTTATCCGTCGGCTAACGCTACCCGCGAGACTCTTCAGATTTTGCAAAAAGTGTTTCGGGTTCGCCAATGCGAGGACAGCTATTTTAAAAATCGCTCCAGGCCCTGTTTGCAGTACCAAATAGACCGCTGCACCGGGCCTTGCGTGAATATGATCTCGAAGGAGGATTATGCCAAGGATGTGCATTTCTCGACGTTATTTTTGCAAGGCAAAAGCAATGCGCTGACTAAGGAGCTAACTGAAAATATGGAGTCAGCAGCAGTCGGCGAGAATTATGAGCGAGCTGCTGTAATCCGCGATCAAATTTTCGATCTGCGCAGAATTCAGGAGCAGCAATATGTGGCGAATCAGGGGGGTGATGCCGATATCATTGCCGCTGAATTTAACCAACCCTATGTCTGTGTTCATGCTATTTATGTGAGGGCAGGGCGCATTATTGGCAGCAAAAGCTTCTATCCCAAGTTTCGACTGGCCGATTCTAATGAAGAAGTCATATCGGCCTTTATTTCGCAGGCTTATTTAGCCAATGAGAAGGCGGCTAGCATTCCTGCCGAAATCATTGTTCCGACGATATTAGAAGACGGTAAAGACTTGGAAGAGGCGCTGAGCTACGTGGCTGCCCGTAAGATAAAATTGTCTATGCAAGTACGTGGACATCGCGCGAAATGGCTAGAGCTAGCTCTAACTAACGCTAAAGAGTCATTGCAGGGGCATATCAGCAATAAGCAAAACATCCACCAGCGTTTTACCATGTTGCAAGATGCGTTGGGCAAAGAGAACAGCCTTAGCCGGATTGAATGTTTTGATATCAGTCATACTTCCGGTGAGGGAACCGTAGGCTCCTGTGTCGTGTTTGATGAAAATGGTGCGGTAAAAAGCGACTACCGCCGTTTTAATATCAAGGACATCACCCCCGGAGACGACTATGCAGCAATGGATCAGGTACTAAAGCGCCGTTTTACCCGACTTGCCAAGGGTGAAGCCAAGATTCCAGATGTTGTGCTTATCGACGGCGGTAAAGGGCAGCTGACCCAAGCTCATAATGTTTTGGAGCAATTTCAGCTGCCTGAGATATTACTACTGGGTATCGCCAAGGGCATTAGCAGGCGAGCGGGTCAGGAAACTCTGTTTTTGAAGCATGGGGACCGCTACCGGGAATTGGCTTTGCCGACAGAGTCGCCTGCACTGCATTTACTGCAGCAGGTGCGAGATGAGGCTCACCGATTTGCTATCACCGGCCATAGAGCCAGACGCGCCAAGGCTAGAATGGTCTCTCCGTTGGAGGACATCCCAGGTTTAGGGCCCAAGCGTAGAAGGGATTTGCTAAAACACTTTGGCGGTCAGCAGGGCATTAAGAACGCCAGCGAGGCGGAAATTGCGAAAGTCACTGGCATTAGCAAGAAACTGGCCGAAAACATCTATGGACACTTACACAATGCTTAGCACCCAAGAGGGTAGCTGAGGTATTGTGTCGGCTTGGAAGTGATTTTGCTGGCTAAAAAGCAAAAAAAGATAGAAAGAAGGCCCGAAGAAAAAAGTATGAAGAGATAGAACAAAGAGTACGAAGGTAGAAGAAAGTTAACAGAGCAACAACAACAAATATGCGATAAGAAAAGAGTGCCCTTGAACCCCGTCGAATTTGAAAATGCTAGCCCGCTTGTGAAACGCCCATGAATGCAGCCAATTTAGCCACCTGTTCCCGTATAGTATTGATACCAGTGGTCATCGCTATCTATTTTGCCGATTACCACTATGCCCATTTAGCAGCAGCTGTCGTATTCAGCATCGCCAGCTTAACCGATTGGCTAGACGGTTATTTGGCACGAAGGCTTAATTTGACCTCTGAGTTTGGTGCTTTTCTTGACCCGGTGGCCGACAAGCTTTTGATAGCCGGAGTGCTGGTCATGTTGGTCAGTGTTTATCCGCTGATACTGACGGCAACGATAATTATTGTATCTAGAGAGTTTTTAGTTTCTGCCTTGCGGGAGTGGATGGCCACAAAAGGCAAGCGTGCAACCGTCGCGGTTGCCTTCAGCGGTAAGCTCAAAACAACGGTACAGATGATTGCCATCATCGCCATGCTCTTGGCTAGCGATGACTATCCCTTTTGGATTTTACAGCTTGGCTATGCTGGCACTTATTTGGCCGCTGGGCTGAGTCTTTGGTCCATGGGATTGTACTTTCAGAAAGCATGGGTTGTGCTGTTTCCTGGCGTTGATTCCGATAACTAGGGGGCAACTTGAGGCTGCTAGGCGTAATCAAAGTCAAAAGACCTGTTTAAACGCAAAATATTCAAGGATTTATGCAGCTTCCTGTTGACTTGATCGGTCCAATCATTAGAATACACGCCTCTCTTGGACCCGCTAGGTTCAAGTACCAAGAAGTCTGTTCATAAGTACGCGATCAAGAGTAAATCTTAATTGCAGCGGTGCTAAGAAAGTGAGCATAATAGGTCTTCAGACGCGGGAATAGCTCAGCTGGTAGAGCACGACCTTGCCAAGGTCGGGGTCGCGAGTTCGAATCTCGTTTCCCGCTCCATTTTTGTACGATATCTATAGCAGTGATCAGCCGATCTTGCTACTGCCCAAACCAAAAAGTACGCCTGCCTAGGCAAAGCTCTGAAGCCTTGTTTACGTGTGCCCCGTAAAAAGTCCCGGCATCCCAAAACTCATCTGTTGGCGTCCCTGAGCTTATTTGTTCAAGGCGAGATGCCCTGTTAGCTTTTTAACCAGACCAGTAGCCTCCGCCCAGTCGCGGGTTGCCATGACAGGCGGTTAGGGGCCTGAATGAGCTATATCGACAGTAATGTTGGCTCAAACAGCATGGCCGGTAGGTTCCCGAAAGGGCTGATGATGAAGAGGAATACACCTTGTTGGCTGAATAAGCAGAAAAAACATGGCTTTAGACCGAATTCAGTTTGCCTCAAGGACCCGTATCCTCTATCATTCCTGCCGCTTGAGAGATCAAGTAAAAAGACGACTAAAGACGTAAAATAGTAAGAGAATATGGGCTGGGTGGCAGAGTGGTCATGCAGCGGACTGCAACTCCGTTAACGCCGGTTCGATTCCGACTCCAGCCTCCATTTCAACAAAAGAACCTAGTAAGACCATCCCTTCA
>CAJWGN010000179.1 GCA_913031035.1 uncultured Gammaproteobacteria bacterium | reverse complement strand
TATCGCGATCCACACCCACTAGCTCTTCTTGATCTTCATAACTGCCGAATATACTGATATTGCCGTCGCCAGCAGCTGTGTTGACCCCCATTAGGAAAGAGATCAGACCAGATTCGCCTGAAGTCACTCCACCCGGATCGGCGATGCCATTGCGCTGAAGAACGTCAGCCATGAAATTATTATCATTCGGGTTTTCATTAGTACCATATTGGTAATCCAGCTCGAAGCCTTCAAAGTTGCGCTTCGTTATGAAGTTCACAACTCCAGCAACCGCATCGGAACCGTATACCGCAGACGCGCCGGCGGTAACGACGTCAACACGCTCCACGAGCCTAGCTGGAATCAAATCTACGTTAGCAGCTGACGAGAACGGGCTACCGAAAGGGAGCCTTTTTCCATCAATAAGCACCAAGGTTCGAGTAGCACCTAGCCCGCGAAGATTAAGTGTCGAGGTACCTGTAGCGCCGTTCGCCACCTGTGATGTTTGAGAAACAAACACGTTAGGAAGAATATTTACAACATCCTCAATCCGAGCAGCACCACGGCTGGCAATTTCTTGAGCACCGATTTGTACCAAGGGCACTGAGGAAGTGACGTTTGATCTCGTTAAGCGTGAGCCCGTGACGACCAGCTCTTCAATCTCATCATCTTGCGCGAATACGCCGGGCGCAAATCCGACCGATTCTGCCGCTATAGCAGCAAATGCTATATTGAAGGCAGCAGCCTTTCTAGTAGTTTTGAACATTTAAGTTCCCCCTTAAATAGAAATTCGAGAAGTACAGCCCAAAATTTTAGTTTTGCTGCTCTATCTCTCGGCTTATTTATGCAAGTTACCGATGAAACCGTAACTCGCGTGGCGCGAATTTTACACGTCTAAGGCTGAAACACATAGTAACAATCGTTACAACTCGTAATATCCGCACTTTAAAAATACAAAAAGTGTCACTGAAGTCAATTTTGTGCGCATAATCTTACAATTTTTGTAATTATTTGTAAGATACAAGTACCAACAAGAAACTTATCTCTTTTCTTGCTGTCGCTAGAAGTCCTGCTGATAATCGCCTCATTGTCAGTAATTTAAAGTCATGATGAAGCGGACATGAATAGACTTTTTTTACACTGTCATTTACCCCGTCATATAACGCGTCATTTTGCTTGTCCCAGAGATTAACTTTGGCAGAGCTCGATGATTTGACCCCGAGGTGAGGTGCTATTTAAGACAAAAAAAAAGGCGAACCGAAGTTAGCCTTTTTTAAATCTTCTTGCTGAATTAAATCCAGCTAAATCCCATTACAAGCTGTAACGCAAAGTTAAGGAATAACGACGACCCAATGGATCGTATGTAGATGGGTAGACGTTACCGGTATTAAAGGCAGTTGCACCGATGTTGGAACCTACGAAGTCAGGTTCACGGTCAGCTATGTTTAGGATACCTAAAGTAAACTGAAACTCATCGGTAATGTCGCCACGAACCGTCAAATCAAAGTAGTTCGCTGCGTCCATTGAAGTGAACTGAGGCTGGAAATTACCAGACCCCGGCTCAACTTTCATTTCAGCTAAGTATCTCCAAAGCAGTGATACGTCAACGCTGCGATCGAACACATTGCTCTGCAACGTTATACGGTTTGTTGCCATGAACTCAGGCTGGACAGACGAACAGTTACCACTGTAGAAACCAGTACATTCGCGGTTTATACCATTTGGGCTGGCCTGAAATAAAGACTGGTCAGTCCAGTTAAGGCCACCGTTATAGTTAAGCGTGCCAATACTACCTAGGTCATAAGAGTAGCTAGCGGTAACGTCAACACCCGTAGTTTCCAGAGTACCTTGGTTAGTTAGAACCTGCGGCAAACCAAAGGTAGTTGCTACATTACCGAACAAGTTTCCGGTTTCAGGGTTACGACGGATGCCGCTACATGCAGCAGATCCAGCTGAAGCACTTGAAATCGCTAAGGCACCGGAAGAAAAACCAGGTCCGAAACAGCCCGAAAACACGTCATCAGCGGTTGGGTTAGTGATCGCATTTTCAACCACGATGCTGTAGTAATCCACCGTAATAGCTAAACCAGGAATCGCTTCAGGCTGAAAAATCGCCCCTAGCGTCCAAGTTTCTGCATCTTCAGCGTCTAGATTCAGGTTGCCGCCAGTCGTGACGTTTACTTGACCCGCTGGGTCTACAATGATGCCGCCGATAGTGTTGGCAGGAGCACCCTGAGCCAAACAGATGGCGCGCAGGTCAGAATTTCCATTTGGAGCCGCACCAGAACAAGGATCAGTAGCAAAGTTCGCCAGACCAGTCACCTGTGGGTTAAATAGCTCACTAATGTTAGGCGCTCGAGTTACCTTCTGAAAGTTACCGCGGAACTGGAGGCTTTCAATTGGTGACCAAGTACCACCGATCTTCCAAGTGTCCTCGGTACCCGTTGTAGAGTAGTCAGAAGTACGGAAACCAGCTTGCAACGTTAATTCCTCTGCAAAAGCCACATCTCGCAATACAGGGATATTGGCTTCGAAAAAGAATTCGCTAACATCATAAGTACCAAAGCGGTTAGGGGCGGCAGCGCCGTTACCTAAGACTTCACCAGCAGTTTGCGTTAGCAATTCGTTAACCAGACCGCCCGTGTAATCGCGATACTCGTAACCGAATACCCCAGAGATCGGCGCATCAACGCCAGGCAAGGAGAATGGCAGATCACCGCTAATGAAAGCTTGCAACTGATCTAACTCAGTAAATGTTGAACCGCCGTTACCAACGTCAAGGAACGCACCAACTTCAGGAGTAATGCTGCCCGCAGGGCCCCACAGGTTGATAGGCACACAGCCGCTCGAAGCGTCTAAACAGGTTTCAGTGTTAGTAGACTGAACAGACTGAGTTAAGCGAGTACGAGTACCGTTACCGCCCTGACGAAAAGTCAGATCAGATTGGCCCGTGGCGTAAAATACATCCCATGCCAAGCCGTCAGTGATTTCACCGCGAGCACCAGTTTTGAACTGCCACACGCTAGTTTGACGCTCATTGGTACGAGGACCAAGCTCAGTGAAGCGACGAGCGTAGTTGATATTCACTTCCTGGTAAGCAGGATCAGTTTGGCTGGTCGCACCAGCAGCTGCGTTGCAGGTAGCATCGCCGATTTGCAGCGCACCACAGATCTGACCAAGAGCCGTTGGTGGGATAAACGGATTAGACAGCGGAGTCAATGCAGAGAAACCAAAGCTGCCTGAAGGCGCTAGGTTAGTAATGTTAGAGCTCTGGGCGTAGATAACTTCTGTGTAAAACTCAACGTCATCGGTTACCTGGTAGTTCGCTGCACCATAAGTGCGAAACTGTTCTAGTGGAACCTGAAATAGATTTAATGGGTTGAAGTTGAAGTTCTGATAAAAGGGCTCTAGAGCCGAGCCATCTGGCGACGCTTGGAGAAAGCCGGTGGTGTAACCAGGAACAACAGCTGCGATATCAGCAGGTGAAGCGCCTGGGAGGGTAAAGCGTGTCGGTACTGTTGTAGAGGAACCTCCAGCATTACCGCTGACTGATGAGATATTGAATTCTCCAAACTCTCGCTCACCCTGCAATAGTGCTGCGCGGTCAGTGTAACCAATGCTGATAACCGCGTTACCACGGTTATCATCAAAGTTGCCACCAAGGGTTAAGTCATAGCGATTGGATTCACCGCCGCCTTCGAAAGTGTCCGCTTGGGACACTCGGAAGTCTATGCCTTCAAAATCTGTTTTGGTGCGAAAGTTGATCACACCTGAAATGGCATCAGCACCATAAGTAGACCCCGCTCCGCCGGTAAGAACGTCAACACGCTCAAGTAAGGCGACAGGAATGATGTCGAGATTTGTACGACCTTGAAGGTCGGCAGGCACTACTCGCGTACCGTTTAGTAAAGTGATATTACGGTTGTCACCGAGACCACGAAGATTGATGAACGTAGAACCGCCGTTGCCATTATTCACCGAGCCACCAACACTGGGAACAACGCCTGGAATTTCCCGAAGGAATTCTTCTACAACGTTTACCTGACGTAGTTCGATTGTAGCGGCGTCAACAGACGCAACCGGACTGGACTGGGTAAGGTTCGGGTTTCTAATACGCGAACCTGTGACAACAACCTCTTCGATTAACACTTCGTCTTGTGCAAATATAGTAGGCGCTGTTGTAGCAGAGGTAAATCCTGCTATTGCGGCAAAAGCCAGTTTAAAGGCAGCAGCCTTCTTAGTAGTTTTGAGCATTTAAGTTTCCCTTGTTTGAGACGCGAAGGATCACCCATCTCTAATTGGAAAACCCTACGGAAAAAACTGAAATTCACATCGTATTAGTCGAATAATGGCTGGCATTATCTGCCGCTACCTGATTTTTGATATTGTGGAGGTTATTTTTTCCACCGCACAATCGGGTCAATTAAGGCTGAAAAGCCAATATTGTCAGCCTTTCTTTATAGAGCTTTCACTAATGGGTTATTGCTAGGCGATCGTAAAAGCGCTTTTAGAAAACGAGCCTCATAAAAGTTAAAACATCGGAAAAATAGAACATTACGAGGGAAGAGCGCTGGAAAAAGGGATCATTGAAAGGGGAACTTTTTGAAAGACTAGGACATTGCAGTTTGAGGGGTGCCAAATACGGCACCCAGAGAGGAGCTAAGAGAGGGGCTAAGAGAAGGGCCTTCAGAATGCCAGAGCACCAACAACACGGCATAACCTTTCTCGCCGATAGCTTATCTCTGCACCTTATTTCACTAACTTATCTGAACACCTTATCACTGCAACTTCTCTCTGTAACTTTCTTCCCTGCAGAGAGAACTTGTTAGTGGCTTAGGCTCAAATTAAGAAGGTCGAACAGAAAAACGGTAGCCGGCACCACGCACTGTTTGGATTAGTTTCGCATAGTCTATAGCAGCAACTTCAACCGAAGAAAGCGCTTTACGCAAACGCCGGATATGGACATCAATTGTCCGCTCCTCGAGATAAACGTTGCCACCCCAAACCGAATCCTGAATATGGTCGCGACTAAAGACTTTTTCTTGGTTAGTTAAGAAAAACTTTAGTAGCCGAAATTCAGTAGGGCCCATATCGACCGGATGGTCTTCGATAGAAATTCTGTGGCTGGTAGGATCTAGCTGCAAGTCAAAGACACGCAGCACCTTGTCCTTCTGTTTGCCATTGATACGGCGCATGACCGTCTTAATGCGGGCAACTAACTCTCTCGGAGAGAAAGGTTTGGTAACGTAATCATCTACGCCTTCGTTAAGCCCTTGCACCTTATTATCTTCACTGGTTTTAGCGGTAAGCATAATAATAGGGATGTTGGCGGTGATCTCATCTCGGCGCAGGCGTCTGGCTAGCTCAATTCCGCTGCCGCCTGGGAGCATCCAATCGAGCAAAACTAAATCAGGCTTGCTATCAATAATAGCGACATGAGCGTCCCGGGCGTTGGCAGCACTGATGCTATTAAACCCGGCAAGGTCCAACGTGATTGCTACCATGTCGCGAATAGCAGCTTCATCATCAACAATTAATACAGTGGATTCAGTCATCTTTTGCTTCACTTTTTAACTACAAGAAATGGCATTGATGTTGCGATTATGTAAGCAATTTTATATGACATTTGCATGACAATAACAAGCAGTAATTAACAAAAAGTGTAGTGAAAACAGAAACTTTCGTTAAACCGATCGCGTTCGCAACCGGTAATATTAAAAAGTATAGTCTAGCTGAACACTGGCTGTGCGGCCTTGATAAAACCCGGTAGTGATAAACCCGCCCTGCCTAACCTCCATACGCTCATTCATCATATTTTTCAGCTTCGCATTGAGTCTCCAAGCGTCACCAAATTCATGGATATAGACAAAGTTCAGCTCGCCCATTGGCTGCGCGATAAGATCTGGTGCGCCACTGGTGCCCACCTCGGCAATCCGCTCGCCAGAGTAATGATACAGCAAGGTCGCCGTCACACCTGAGTAAGGCTCATAACCGACCTGAGCATTAAACAGCCAATCAGACTGGCCCTGCAGCGCTCGAGAAGTATTCGTCAATACACCTTTATCCTCTTCCTTAATTTCCACCGAGGACTCAATGTAAGAAACATTTCCCTGCACGTAGAAGTCTTCCCAACGACCTCCTAAAAAGTCCAAGCGCTTATAGAATTCAAATTCGGCGCCTTGGTTCTCCGCACTCTTGGCGTTGGAGAAAGATTGCTGCTGGGCTGGGCCCGCACGAACAGTTGACTCTATTGGAAGCTCAAATTCTTTATAAAAAAGGCCAAAGGACACATAGTCGTTAAAGCCAAAGTACCACTCCCAACGGAAGTCGTAGTTTTGAATGCTGGTAACTTCGAGATCAGGATTACCGATTACTTCGCGGCCGGTCACTGGGTTGGTGAACGCTGCCGGAGATAGCTCTCTAAAATCCGGCCTTGACAGAGTTTCACTGTAAGCGACGCGGAACTGATGTTCATAATTGATAAAGGTGGCGCTAAAAGCTGGAAGAATGTCGTCACTAGCCTGCCCCGCTGTCACCGCTTGATCTGTATTGAATAGATCAAAAGTGTCCACTCTCTGCTCGAACGTCTCATTTCGAGCACCCAACATCACCCTTAAGCGCTCGTCAATATTCACCTCGCCTTGCAGATAAAAGGCTTCTGACTCGTTATTGGCAACATAGTTATCCGTTGCCCTGGTCAATTCTCGGAGCTCAAACCCATCTGGGCCAATATTTTCAGGGGCGAATACAGTTTCTAAATC
>CAJWGN010000178.1 GCA_913031035.1 uncultured Gammaproteobacteria bacterium | reverse complement strand
AATCAGCCAAACGAGCCACTTCGTCATCGGAGTGAGTGACATACAAGATAGGAATTTGAGACTCCTTCTGAAGCCGCTCCAAATACGGAAACAGTTCCAGCTTTCTTTCACTATCCAAAGACGCTAACGGCTCATCCATTAGTAGCAGTTTAGGCTGCAATAACAGTGCCCTAGCTATAGCAACTCGTTGCCGCTCGCCACCAGAGAGCTGTGCAGGATACGATTTAAGTTGCGCCTCTATGCTCATTAACTCTATAACTTCGCTTAAGTGAGCGTCGTTCGATTTAAGCTTCGCGTGCTTCTGAGCGAATAGCAGATTTTGATGGGCGGTCAAATGCCTAAACAAGCTCGCTTCTTGAAATACAAAACCTATTTCTCGGTGATGTGTCGGCACAAAAAGCGACTCGGACTGCCAACAGTGACCGCCTACACTCAAAAACCCGCTGGATTTTTCCAGCCCGGCAACACAGCGTAGCAAGGTAGTTTTGCCAGAACCGGAGGCCCCATAAATGGCAGTGATACCCCTTAAAGGAAGTGCTAAATCAACCTTTAATCTAAAGCCCTGCGTTTTTCTGCGGGCAAAGTTCATCGATATCAATATTTGTTCACAATCGCTTAAGTCTTGATTATTAGAACTAGAATTCGATTTGAAAGAAGCATCACTCATCTCGCAGCGCCCCTAGCCGATTTTTGTTTAGCGAGGTGTATACAATCAAAAGAACACAGAAGGAAAATAGAACCATCGCCGCCGATAGCCAATGAGCTTGGGCATACTCCAGTGATTCAACATAGTCGTAGATTTGTACGGACACGACTCGCGTTTGACCCGGGATATTGCCGCCAATCATTAGAACCACGCCAAATTCGCCTACCGTATGCGCAAAACCCAGAATAGATGCGGCTATAAAACCTGATTTTGACATTGGTATGGCTACAAAAAAGAAAGCTCGCCATGGGCTCAACCTTAACGTTGCAGCTTGCTCCAGCGGTCTATCCCCGAGCGCTTCAAATGCGTTGTGTATCGGCTGCACTACAAAAGGCAGTGAATAAAAAACCGAACCAACAACCAAGCCCCAATATGAGAAAGGCAAAGTCCCTAAGCCTAACCAGGTGGTAAATTGGCCAATAAGACCATTCGGGCCCATTGAAACTAATAAGTAAAATCCCAGCACGGTGGGTGGCAATACCAATGGCAAGGCCACCAAGGCGCCAATCGGCCCTCTAAGCCAAGACTTGGTCCTAGCTAACCACCAAGCTATTGGCGTGCCTATCAACAACAGTATAAGCGTAACAGTTGAGGCTAATCGTAGGGTTAACCAAATCGCAATGAGGTCGGCTTCTGAAAACATTATTTTTGCTCAGGAGGGCTTATCTTGCCTGCGGGCCGTGGCAGCGGCCGTAGATACCCGAAAGATTCGATTAGCTTGATGGCTGAATCACTTTTAAGAAATTCAATGAACTCAAGTGAAGCCTTATTACCTGCTCCTCGCTCGAGTAGCACACTATCTTGAGTGATCGCTTCATGATATTCGCTAGGTATAAGCCAATAGTTTGTGTTCTCTGCGCCGTTTTGAATTTCTAATTGGGAATACGAAACAAAGCCAACATCAGCGTTAGCGGTAAACACAAACTGATAGGTTTGAGAAATGCTTTCACCTTGGACGAGCTTGCTTTTCAACCGCTCCCAAAGTCCCATCGACTTTAGACTTTGCTTAGCCGCTAAGCCGTAGGGCGCCAGACTTGGATTGGCTATGGCAATAGCGCTAAAAGCCTCATCCCATAGGACATCCTCGTTATTAACGCCAACCCCAGTCTTGTTGCTCCACAATGCTAGCCTGCCAACGGCATAGGTCATTTGTGACCCGGCGACCCCGTAGCCGGCTTCAATAAGACGTGCCGGTTTCAGCGAATCTGCTGACATGAAGACATCGAATGGCGCGCCATTTGATATCTGGGCATACAAGCGACCGGAAGATCCATATACAACACGCAGTTTATGGGAATTATGTACTTCAAACTCTGTTACTAAGGCAGCCATTGGCTTAATAAAGTTTGATGCAACCGCAATAGTGGCCTCCGCAGCTACCGCTTTATAGCACCAAGCCAACAAGCCGTAAAAGATAAAAACCTTTATTAAAAATGCTGCCCTAAGAACCGACATGCAATGCCTACCTCAGTACAATTTCGTAAAGCGCTATATAATAGTTTATATAACGAGAATGCTCAAATATGAATGATTTAACGATTAATACTGGCCCGAAAGAGCTTATACTAATCAATCAAGACGGTAAGATCGAAAACCTGACAACATATTGAGCAACAGAGCTAACCTCGTATCCAACGGTGCATGTAAAAACATAAGAAGAGCAATATGGAAAAAATCAGCAGAGATAATTTACACCCCGTTCGATCTCTTAATTTACTCTCTTCTCAAGAAATCAGAGGCCTCATGTCATCTGAGCATGAAGTTAAAAACCTTTTCAGAGAGTGCGCATTAGCGGTACTCAATACAGGCAACGACCAAGACGATGTAACCAAGCTATTAGAAAGTTTTCAGGACTTTGAAATAGAAGTATTCCCAAAGTCACGCGGCCCCATGATGTCTGTAAAGAATGCACCAGCCTCTGCCTTTGTAGATGGAAAGATGATTAGAGGAATTCAAGAACACCTCTTTTCCGTACTGCGAGATATTGTCTATGTAAATTATTCATCTATTGGCAACTACGATCTGGCAAGCCGGCGCGGTATAACCGATGCCGTGTTCGATATATTACGTAACGCCGATATTGTAAAACCTAATCTTAGACCTGACTTAGTGGTTTGTTGGGGAGGTCACTCAATTGGGCGGGCAGAATATGACTTCACCAAGGAAGTTGGTTACCAGCTAGGCCTCAGAGGCCTCAACATTGCCACAGGATGCGGACCCGGCGCGATGAAAGGACCAATGAAAGGAGCCGCTATTGGTCATGCCAAACAACAGCAAGAGCTGCGCCGATACATAGGTATTACCGAACCTGGCATAATTGCAGCTGAAGCCCCTAATCCCATTGTCACAGAGCTAGTAATCCTGCCCGATATAGAAAAACGCTTAGAGGCCTTTGTGAGGCTCGCTCACTGTATTATTGTATTCCCCGGTGGCGCGGGAACAGCGGAAGAGCTGCTTTATATTCTCAGCATCCTTATGCACGAGCGCAACCAGGGCCACCCCTATGGATTAATCTTAGCTGCCCCAGAAAAAAGCAGTGAGTACTTTAAGGTGTTAGACCAGTTCATCAAGGACACACTCGGTATAGAAGCCACTAAGCACTATGAAATAATAGTGGGCGACAGTGAAACGACTGCGCGAAGGGCCAAGACCCACATTATTGATGTTAGAAAACACCGCAAGAAAAGCGGTGCAGCCTATGGCTTTAATTGGGAGCTTTTCATTCCTTCTGAATTGCAAGCTCCCTTTTACCCTACCCATGAAAATATGGCAGCACTAGAATTAACTCGAGATGTAAGTTCCTATCAGTTGGCTTCCAACCTCCGCAAAGCGTTCTCTGGGATTGTTGCAGGCAACGTCAAATCATTTGGGGTTAAGCAGATAAAAGAAAATGGGCCCTATCAGATGCAAGGCGATCCTAACATCATGCAAAAACTGGAAGACTTACTAGAGTCTTTTGTACTTCAAAAACGCATGAAAATTGACTATGCGAGTTACACGCCTTGTTGGTCTATTAAAGAATAAGTAAGACTTAGGAGGAACAACAAAAAGTTTACTACGAGTCAGTAGCGAGACATTCGTCCCTACACCTTCTTAGATAAGTAAGTCGTAGTCGATGCGAAGGCGCAGCTAGGCTATAATTTTGATAACAAACTATTGATAGCGCCTCAGTGAATTGTACCAGGCAAGCGGATAAAGTCGGATCACGCGGTTCCACTCTGATTGAGTTAATGACAGCCACTTCAATAGTCAGACTGCCATTAAGTTTAGCGCTGCCAGCATTTCAACGCTGCGCAAACAGGGCAAGGTCCTCTGAGGCTATAAGTTACAACGAATCCGCGAAAGACCTCTATAGAAATAGCGGTATCTGGAGGCCTAATCTACAATATTAATGCCATAGACTCAGGCAGAAATGGAATCCCTAATTTTGAGTTTGGTTTTCTCAAAGAAGAGAGCAATGTCCATTTGACCGGCGTGATTTCTGGTGCTGCCTGTGCCATGTGCCCCATGGATCGCAGCTCACTCGAAGGACAAACCTATATCCTGCGTGCCGATAATATTAGCGCAGCAATTCGCTGGATTAAGGCCGGCAGTTGGTTGACCGAAAGGACCTGCTAGCTCAATAAAAATAACTGAATTCAAATCTTACAGAAATCACCCCATCGCTGCCGCGACCGAAAGCTGTAGCAGGTGCAGAGATCAACTTTGCGGTATGTGCGTCGATTTAGATAATGCTGATTTTTTACGAAAATTGTATAGCTGACTATGAAAATCAGAAATTTGTCAGCGCTCAATCGACGCAGACAGCTCGCACCACCCTTTGCAAATTAGTCCTGATGAGCCCATAGGCCATGCGTTAGCGGGAAAAAATTTAACATACCCGACTCAATTGATAATCATATTCGTTTGCACGTTAGCTAATGCCGTTCAGCTCTGCTTCTATAACAGACCATCGGGTGAGCCTTATGACCCGCTGTCTAACCATCACCTCAATACCATTGCCTCGTTGGTTAATAGCCTGACTGTGTTTGGTGAAATGAGCTTAATCCTCAACAAGGAAGAAAGACCCAGAACTTCTCTTATCTGTAAAGACTCATTTGAGCCCAATCTACGAGAAGATGACCAGGATGAGATTCGAATAATCAACCAAATCTCCAGAACTATGGTTACAAAACCATCTATGTAACGAGCAAAAGTTCTAAGCCGGTTACCGAGTTACTCGGGTGGAGCAAGCACATCAAATAATGAATATGATCACATCATATTCTGGCTTTTTAGAAACCTAGACCTAAGCACCCTTAAACTTCGTTTAGGGGCCGCTTCACCATAGGATAAAAATTCTTTTTCTTCTGCTTTTGCTTCCTTATGCCTTTGCACTACAATAAGTTAAGATAGCACTACTAATACCACACAGCAGCAGTCGAAATACATCCGGTGATAAATGGAGCTCGCTATCAAACCTTCAATTTAGCGGCTACGACAGGCCATTTAATACTAGTATATTCACCGAAAAAGCAAAGAAACGAGGCAGACAGATGGGGTTTATTAATCCAGCAAAAAACAAGCTAACCTGGCCGAATTGGGTTTACCAGTTAGTAAGCCGCCCATTGACACTCCTTTTCATAGCAGTTTCGATTACTAGCTGCCAATTCGCTATCGTTGACAAGACTATAGAGACTGTCGCTAGTGCCGCAACCGGAATCAAGAACATCCCCTCTGCCATCTTACCTAGGGCATTTGAGAGCACTGCGCGAATTGACAAAAATTTCAGCATCTCCAATGCAGCCGTTGCTGCAGATGGAGAATACGCCATACTCAATGCTTTTTTTGCTACCAACAGAACCGTTAATGAAGAAGCAAGTCCGAGTAAAATGTTTCGCGAAGGTCGCGGCAGTGATCCGGTTTTCGGCAGAAGCTACATCACTGTTAAGCGCTCAGGGGACACCTTTGACATTGAACCTAAGTCTCTGATCAAGGTAGCCATTCAGGACGGCCCTACAGCAGACGCAACTCTCTCTCACAACGAACTCATCTCTCGGCAAAATTTCTCTAAAGAACTAAACTCAGCAATGGAAAAATCTGGCAACAATGACATGCTGATTTTTATCCATGGAGCAACAGTCAGCTTTGAAGAAGCCTCCACCCAAAGCGCACAGCTAAGTTATGACCTTGGCTTTACTGGAACAACTGTTTTTTACAGCTGGCCCGCTAGAGGCGACACTGCAGCCTATATTGTGGATGTAGAGAGCGCGCAAAAATCCCAGCAACACTTTGAATCGATGATGAATGATATCCTCTATTTAACCCAAGCCAACGAGATATATCTTGTGGCACACAGTATGGGTGCCCGCCTCATGAGCCGAGCAATGAAATCCGTTTTCTATTCAGAGCCCAGGTTTAGAAGCAGGATTAAGGAAATATTATTGGTAGCGCCGGACATAGACACGGTTGAATTCAGCGAGGAGCTGGCTCCTAGCATCGGCACCGAGTATTCACCTATTACTTTATACGTGGCGGGAAAAAATCCGTCTTTAGCCCAGTCTAGGTGCCTTAATAATCAAAAACTGGCTGGCGATAACAGTGACAGCTTAGAATTCCCAGTCTTCCCCATTAGCACTGGTGAAAACCCTGCCTTCGCCCTTGCCAAATGTATCGAGAATTATGAAGAAAGCAGTGATGAAAGCGGCAGTATTCTGATATCCAAGCATGTAGAAACTATTAATGTTGGTAATGCTGATACCAGCTTCTCATCACATACAAATTACCTCGACAAAAACTCTGTTGTATACGATGTCAGAAATATCATTTTCAATAACCTGAGGGCCCGCGACAGGCGCCACTTGATTCAACGCAATACACCTGAAGGAACTTATTGGCAATACGCACAGTAGCGCTTCTAAGCGAGGAACTAGGAGCTGACAAATCAATCGGAGAGGGGCTAGAAAGAAGAGCTAAAAAACAGAAATAGACGGCAACAAGGCTCTACCACTAAATCATGTGTCATCACGACACAAAAGCAAAGTAAAATTATCGCCGCCGGGTCTCG
>CAJWGN010000177.1 GCA_913031035.1 uncultured Gammaproteobacteria bacterium | reverse complement strand
TTTAAAATGCTAATCGAGCATGACGAGATGATTCGTGCCGATACGACTGTCGAGGGGCTGGCACAGCTACGACCTGTATTTGATCCGGCTAATGGAACGGTAACTGCTGGAACTTCGTCTCAACTTTCAGATGGTGCATCTGCAATGCTGGTAATGTCAGCAGAGAGGGCAAAGTCTTTAAACCTAACAGTACGAGCAAAAATCAAGTCGATGGCCTATGCTGGTGTCGACCCGTCTATCATGGGTTATGGCCCAGTGCCCGCGTCACTGAAGGCGTTGAAAAAAGCCGGCCTAACCATAGCTGACATCGACTGTGTAGAACTTAACGAAGCCTTTGCTGCGCAATCGATACCGGTTTTAAAAGATTTGGGGTTGTTGTCAGTGGTGGACGAAAAAGTGAATTTGAAAGGCGGCGCTATAGCGCTTGGTCATCCGCTTGGATGTTCTGGCACTAGAATCACAACCACTTTGCTGAACAACATGGAAGACAAAGACGCAACGTTTGGCTTAGCCACTATGTGTATCGGCTTAGGCCAAGGCATAGCCACAGTTCTTGAAAGAGTATAAGCGGGCTTTAAAATGAGCAGGGCATCAAAAGAAGATTTTCAGTTAAATCGTAGTCGTAAAAATCTGCGCCGAGATGTTGGTCAAGCAATCGCTGATTACAGTATGATTGAAGACGGTGATCTAGTAATGGTGTGCCTGTCTGGTGGAAAAGATTCATATGCAATGCTTGATATATTGCAGCGCCTGCAAAAGTCCGCCCCGATTTCTTTCACGCTTCATGCTGTGAACCTAGATCAAAAGCAGCCAGACTTTCCAGAGCAGGTGCTGCCTAACTATCTTGAACAGGTCGGCGTTGATTACAAGATACTAGAGCAAGATACGTATTCCATAGTGACGGATAAAATAGCTGAAGGTAAAACTTACTGTGGTCTTTGCTCTCGGCTGCGGCGCGGTATTTTGTACAATTATGCAGATAAAATTGGAGCGAATAAAATAGCTTTGGGACATCACAGGGACGATATTGTAGAGACCCTGTTTTTGAATATGTTCTACGGAGGCAAATTAAAAGCCATGCCGCCTAAATTACTTAGTGATGATAAAAGAAATGTGGTGATTCGACCGCTTGCCTACTGTAAAGAAACCGAGATTGAGTTGTACGCCAAGTTGATGGACTTCCCAATTATTCCCTGCAATCTTTGCGGGAGTCAGGACAACATGCAGAGGCAGAACATCAAAGCGATGTTGCAAGGGTGGAATAAACAGCACCCTGGACGAATCGAGACAATTTTCCGCAGTATAGCGAACGTGTCGCCGTCTCAACTTGCAGATTTGAATTTATTTTCATTCAAAGAGCTCACCAAGCAAAGTGAGACAAGCGAAGTAAGCGAGCCGCTGAATGTTGTCGAGGTATTTAGATAGCCAGCGTTAATTATATCAAGGGGTCTGCTAGGGCACCTGCACTGAAATTTTTATAATATGCCTTTGCGCCGATCTTTTGCATGGGTTTAGCTACGATGCTATTTCATCAGCTCTTTAATGCGCTGTGAAGGGAACATACAGGTTATGGAAATACCCTATAAAGAACTGGCAACAGAAACTCTAAGAGCAATCATAGAAGACTTCGTATCCAGAGAAGGCACGGACTATGGCCACGAAGACTTCTCATTTGAGACAAAAATTAGTCAGGTCATGAAGAGCTTAGAAGTAGGCAAGGCTATAGTGACATTTGATGCCGAATCCGAGACTTGTTCTATATCGACAAAGGATGACGGCGGGTTCTAGCTATTGGATCGAACCCGCTCATATTGAGTTTGGTGATAACGAGCGTAGACGATCCATTTTCCGATAGAGGATTTTACCTCGAGGAGAAATTTCTGATCTCCCTGTTCCGTAAGTAACACCTGTTCTGCGAGTTCTTGACCCGCAATGGCCAAGGTATCAACGACTCTTTTAAGCGTGTAGGAGTCCAAGTTTAACTTAAATTGGTCTGTGGCGTGCGGCTCACCATAGTACTGTATATAGGGTATGGCTGAGGGTGCTATAAGGTTTTGAATCCGCAAAGCCAACGACGGATTATGGGATCTAATTAGTTTGACAGTAAATTGAAGTGTTTCACGGTCAAATAGCTTGTCTTTATTCGGGCTGCTATTGGCGTCGACAGTGAAGGTAGTCATAGTGAATACTGTTAGATTGCTTAAGTTCAAATAATGGGTATAAGCTTGACTCTGCTATTAATTAAGTATGGATCGGGCTTTGTTCAGTGACAACTATCAATAAGTTATAAGGCATTATGTCTAAAGAATTAAATGAAATAAAAACATCAACGGAGCCGAACCAAGCAACCAGCCCTGAAGGAATGAGTGCCCCAGATTTGGTACTTGATGCCAAGGGTTTATATTGTCCTGAGCCAGTAATGATGATTCATAAAAAGATCCGTGAAATTAAACCCGGACAAACGTTGCAAGTTATCGCGACAGACCCCTCGACGGAAAGAGACATACCGAAGTTTTGTCTGTATTTGGATCATGAGCTTCTTCACCAAGAAAAGATTGATGGTCTTTTTACTTACCTATTAAGAAAAAATCCTGATGCTTAAGCTATTTTTTCTCCATGAAATTGGCAGCTCAGCATATTGACTGTCCAGTTAGCGGGAGACACTCCGGTGAGTACGGTTTATTTGATCGATGCATCTATTTATATATTCCAAGCACATTTTTCGCCTTACACCGAATGCTATGACGCTCAGAACAACGACCTTAGCGCAGTTTATGGCTTTACGCGGTTCTTACTACAATTTATCAATAGAATTAAACCTAGCCATATTGCTATCGCCCGTGATGAAAGTTTGTTCAGTGGGTTTCGTCATCAACTTTGTCCGAACTATAAATCAAACCGTGAATTGCCAGATGAAAACCTTAAAACCCAATTAGATGCGTGCGCCCTTGTTTGTGATGCCATGGGATTAGCCAATTTTGCTAGCCGGGTTTATGAGGCGGACGATATCCTTGGTACCTTAGCGGCTCGCATTTCACGTTTAGAAAACCCTAAACTGGCGGCATGCATTGTGTCCAAAGATAAAGATTTGGCACAGCTATTGGTAAACGAGCGAAATTACTTGTGGGATTTCAGTGGTAACCGTAAACGATATCGGCAAGATGTGTTTGATGA
Organism: uncultured Gammaproteobacteria bacterium; assembly: GCA_913031035.1. Taxonomy (GTDB): domain Bacteria; phylum Pseudomonadota; class Gammaproteobacteria; order Pseudomonadales; family Pseudohongiellaceae; genus UBA9145. Next base: position 3,604 of record CAJWGN010000177.1, on the reverse strand, counting down.
GTATGGTGTTTACCCTGAGCAATTTCCCGATTACCTTGGGCTAGTGGGTGACAGCGTCGATGTTATTAGTGGCGTGCCTAGTGTGGGTCCTGTGAAAGCGAAAGCGTTACTAAGTGAGTTCCCAACAATTGAAGCGATTTATGAAAACTTAAGCGCCGTGGGGGATTTGAAATTCCGCGGAGCAAAAAGTTTGCCCATTGTTTTAGCAGATAATTTGGCTGCAGCCCAGCTTTCTAAAGCGCTAGCGACAATTGAATGTGATGTTAGGAATGAGGATGAGAGCTTTTCCAGTACCAGTTATGAAGATCTTAAAGTGGGCTTGCCGGATAAAACCGGTTTTGAAGATTTACTGCGGGAGTTGAATTTCCAAAATGCTGAACGTGAAAGCCTTCTTTATCAATTTGAAAAAGTTTTTAAAATCACCTGATGGTTAACCAAGTTGTTTTTGCTTAATGCGGATCCTTATTCTATGAAAATAATAGCTGACGCTAACTTAAAAGATATTGAAATTTATTTTTCTCAATTTGGAGAGTTGCAGGTATTGTCAGGTCGAGAAATAAATGCTCAAACAATAACGGATGCCGATGCTCTTTTAATTCGTTCTGTGACGAGTGTGGATAAGGCACTTCTTGAAAACAGTAAGGTAAAATTTGTTGGGACTGCTACTAGCGGCACAGATCATGTTGATCAGGCTTACTTGGCCAATAATGATATTATTTTTGCTCATGCTCACGGCAGCAATGCACAAGCGGTGGCTGATTATTGTCTTAGCGCATTGATTGGTTTCTCTAGAATAATCTCGCCGAAAGTAAAAAAAGGCCGAGTTGGTATTGTAGGGCTTGGTGCAGTCGGGTTAGCGCTTGCTCGTTTGCTGAAATCTATAGGTGTTGATGTTCTAGCCTATGACCCTTTGTTGACGGAAGAGCAGCGCCGAATAGCTATTGCTGTAGGGGTAGAATTCACTGCAGTTATTGAAGATGTTTTTGACCAAGAAGCAGTCTCAATACATACGCCGCTAAGTTTCGATGGTAAATATCCAACCTCTAATATGATTGATCTAGCCTTGCTTGCGCGACTTCCCAATGCTGCAGTTTTAATTAACGCCAGTCGCGGTGAAGTTATAGAAGAAAATGAGCTGCTCGCTTTTTTAGAGTCACGTCCCGATGTTTTCAGCATATTGGATGTTTGGATTAATGAACCTGACATAAACCTAGATTTGATGGCTCTAGCTACAATTGCTACTCCTCATATTGCCGGCTACAGCAGAAGAGCGAAGACGCTTGCAACAAAGATGCTAGCAGAATCATTCAATGAGTTTATGTGGGCAGGAGATGGACACTTCCCTAGTCATGATCAATTTGCACCTGTGAAATTAGCGCTCAAAAATAATGTTTTAGCGTCTGTGGAGTCTGTTGTATCTGCTGCATTACCTATTGAGGATTGGTCGGTGGAATTTAAGCGGCAAATAACAGGAACTGCAAACCGAGGTGGCGCATTCGATAAATTTAGGAAATCCATGATTAATAGATCTGAATTTTCAGACTTTGAAATTGCAGTATCTCGGCTAAACTCCCAGGAATTGACCAACCTCAAAAACCTGGGATTTAAGCTGAGCTAAGGCGGTATCACAAAAGCTGGATTAGCCTCTAAGCTGAGCGAGTACTTTTGAAAACTTGTTGATCGCCAGTTCTAACTCAGCCACTGTAGGGAGGAATACTATTCTTAGGTGCTGAGTATCAGCGATATTAAAAGCACTGCCTTGGACTAATAAGATTTTCTCTTGTTCCAGAACCTGTAAAACCAAAGCGACATCGTTCTCGATTTTATAAACCTTAGGGTCCAGCTTAGGAAATAAGTAAATGGCGCCTTGGGGTTTGACACAGCTAACGCCGGGTATTTCGTTTAGCAGCTTGATCGTTATATCTCTCTGTTCCTTTAAGCGACCACTTGGCATGACCAAGTCATTTATACTTTGATATCCACCCAGTGCGGTTTGCACGGCAAACTGTGCTGGTACATTCGCACACAAACGCATGTTGGTTAATATTTCCAGCCCCTCAACATAACTTTTCGCAAGGTGCTTCGGTCCACTCAACATCATCCAGCCAGATCGAAATCCAGCCAGTCGATAGGATTTAGAGAGGCCATTTAGGCTCACAGTGAATACATCGTCGCTTAATGAGGCAAGCGGTATGTATTGAGCATCGTCGTAGACTATTTTGCTATAGATTTCATCGGCAAAAAGTACGAGCTTATGTTTTCTTGCAAGCTCGACAATTTCTAGCAATATCTCTTTGCTGTATACGGCGCCAGTTGGGTTGTTCGGGTTAATAATGAGCAGGGCTTTGGTTCGATGGCTAATCTTCGACTCGATATCTTCTATCGAGGGAAACCAACCAGCCTCTTCGTCGCAAATATAATGAACGGGGTTGCCACCACTTAAGGTCACGGCAGCTGTCCATAGTGGGTAATCTGGTGCGGGGATTAAAACTTCATCACCGTCATTCAGCAAAGCTTGCATGGACATAGTGATTAGTTCGCTAACGCCGTTTCCCAAATATATATCGTCGATCTCAACGCCTTTAATATTTAAGCGCTGTGCTTCTTGCATTATTGCTTTGCGAGCAGGGTAGATACCCTTGGAATCGCTGTAGCCTTGGGCATTGGCTAAATTGCGGATCACGTCATAAAGAATCTCATCAGGGGCATTAAATCCGAAAGCCGCTGGGTTGCCGATATTTAATTTTAAAATACGGTGCCCATCCTCTTCCAATCTCTTTGCGTGCTCGAGCACTGGGCCGCGGATGTCATAGCAAACGTTGCTCAGCTTGTCTGACTGCTTTATTAAGTCCATTGTTTCCTCAACGATCTGTATTAGCGCCGGGGTTTTTAAGCTCGGCTATCTCAAGGCGAAACTATACAGTTAGTTACGCGGTAATAGGTAGTTAGTCTCAATAATTTGTTTAACTTCGTTGAAAGTCAGCTAGCCTCAGCTCAGAAGATAATTTTTTTCAATGTCCGGTGTTCGCAGCTTAGATCCAATCAAACTGGCTGTCACTAATGCCGCAATGACACAAATCATAGTGCTTATTCTAAAAGACCACTGTGATTAAAAACACAAAAAACGAGAGGGGGAGATAATTGGGGGGCTATAATTAAGTAGCTATTTCCAAATGACTATAACTGAGTACTTATAACTAGGAGAATTAACGACTCTTTCACCTTATGAGGTTGGGTTTTATCTTATTTGACGTCTAAAATTAGCAGTGTTCTCCCTCTGTTATCTAGCATCTTTTTCGAGCCTCACTATGCCTGTCTTCGATAACGTCAAACAGAATTATAGACAGCTGAATACCGTGCATTAATGAGTATTTTCCAAACGTTTATTAGCTGGTTTGTTGATTGGGTAACGGTTTTTGGGGAATGGCAGGTTCGATGGCAGTCTGAACTGCGTCGTTCGCAGCGGGTTTGCTCGTTTGCTGAGCATTTGATAGCCATCCACACGGAAGATATAAGCATCATTGCTGGTGTGCGTGACTAGTTCACGCAAGCGTTCAAAATACTGTCCATTACGACACAGCAGCGTGCCAGTTGTGAGTATCTT
>CAJWGN010000176.1 GCA_913031035.1 uncultured Gammaproteobacteria bacterium | reverse complement strand
CACCAACCAACTAAATAGAGCACAACAATGACACACTTTGAAATAGCTTCAAGCATTAACACTTTAATGATGATGGCCGGTAATGACATAAACGACGAGCCAAAAACAACCAGTAAATTTATGAATGCTAACTCCATAGATATTGCTTTAGATTTTGCGGTTGATACCATAATGGCGTTACTGCCTGAGAATGACAGACAAGCAGTTTATAAGCTCTTGGGCGAAGATAGCCGCGCATCCGTAAATGGTTACCTAGAGATAGTTTAGTAGTTTTAACTGATAGACATTGCTCGCCAGTGTCTATTCTTAAACCAACTAAAACCAGCAGAGAGAGTATAAAAATGATAGCTAAAGAATACCCAAACGACAGGCGCGTAAATGTTATCAGGGCTAACGGCTCCACATACAGAACCTGGGAATCTACCAACTTGCTGACTACGCACGGTTGGACCCCTTCAGAAATCCGCGTGATGCAGATGAATAAACATTAACCACCACTAGCCAATAAAGAGAGATACATCAAGCTTGGTCTTCCAGCTCCGGGGGTGCTGCTCATCGAGGCCACATCGCCCTCTAATTAGACGATGTGATCGAGCGTGCTTATGCGGGAACGGGGAGGGATATACAGTTGGTAGTATGTTCCGTCTTTGGCAATGAAGAATACGGGCTTATCTTTTATTTTTTGGTATTCGTCTGCGGCGGCTTGCTTGGGTTGGCTGTTGTTTTTGTGGTCACGGTCGGTATCGAATTTATTCATAGATAGCACTCTTCTGAACATACCTATAACTTAGACTTTCTGGCGTCAAATCGCCAACTCGAAAACGCATTATTTCTTCCCAAGGGAAGCCCTGCAAAAATCTAGCGGCCGCTTTTAATGCTTTTTTTGTGGCAACCATTCGCTCGACGCATTCACCCCCGTTGATAACAGAACGATTGGTTGAGTCCAGTTTATCATTTAATTGTTATTAATGTTGCTAACTACGGTATAATAGATTTATCAAACATTAAAGCAAGCTCACTAGGGCTTCGGTAGGGGACTGAAATAATGGCAAGTAGAATGCGAGGCAATCGAAAAAACACTGTTCGCGATTTTCCAGTTTCGCGGGCGAATCCCGTTGCGAAAAATATGGAGAAATTTAACAGGCCATCGATGCAGATCGACAAGAAAAAGGAAGCCAAAAAAAGAGGCTTAACATGTTGATCACGAGGCCAACATTAACTGGTGAGCACGATTTCTTGCCAAGCGCACGTGGCGCAGTTGTTTTCCGCTCTTTAGCCGGGAGTGTTCTCAGATCTCACGGGGAGGCTTGCTCTTCTTGGACGCACGGAGCGCTTGAAACGCTTTTGGACTTGTTCATCTCAGACGGCCTGGCCGAGCATGGTTGGGATTGCTATGTAGGAGCTGTTTGGTGTGGGAGCTCGGAGGTTTGAGTTTCAAGCCGGAGCTATGCAATAATGATTCACTTTTTGGGGCCCACAGAGGGCTCTATGTTCATATTATGTTCTTGGGGTAGTGTTAGATGTCTTTTGAGATTACAGAGGATCAATTAAAAAAAGCCGAAGAATATGTTCTTTTTCAGAATATCATTCCAGAAGATTTTTTCGATTATTTGTCTGGCATAGAGGCGCTCGGTAAAATTCACGCTTTTGGATTCCCCGGCTCACTTGCCAAAGAAGCGGGTTTTAGCCTTCGGACAGCAAGACATATAGTTTTTCTGTGGGCTGCTGCAAAGAACAATGATAGCTATTTTGATAGAGTGATGAAGGGCACCCCTTACGTAGAATGATCACGGCCTGCACGACCTCTTTTTCCTAGCGTCTAGCGACGCAGGTCGACAAGAAAAAGGAAGCAAAAAAGAGAGGCGTGACCCATTTTGGTGCTGCTTTCTTGCTTACGCTCTAATTATCCTATAACATACTCCTGCATACCAAAATATATGGATCTTTTTTATTTGAGGCTACCTCGTGATTATTGCTAGATCGATTAATGAAATTGGAACTGTATTAATTATTGATGGCGTTTTTCGGACCAAGCCTGACGCTGTGGATCAACCCCCAGTAGTTTCTGTGTACCCAGAGCCGTGCGATAAAGCAGCGTTCAACGTTCTTTTCTTGGACGTTCCTTCAGCCTCTCCGGTACTACTTGGTGAAAAAGCCCTGTAGCTTTTTCCGGCTGATCCCAACCACTCGCTAAACCCAATTTACTCCCAGAAAAACAGAACGATTGGTTGAGCCCAGTTTGGCGTTTACTTCTTATTAATACCACTAACTACGGTATAATAGATTTATCAAACATTAAAAGGATTTCAAAATGTCAGACTCAACTAAAGCGTTCACGGTCGATGCATCGCTCATCAAACATTTAATACAAAGTCAGGCCGGGACGGTCAGCAAAGCACTTTTAGAGTTGGTATCTAATTCCATTGACGCCGGGGCTACGGGGGTGACCGTTGATGTGTCCTCAGATATGAGAAAGCTTACGATAACAGATGATGGGTGTGGGTTTAAGTCAGAAGCTCAGATCACTCAGCTTTTTGGTACGTTTGGCTTTGACCATAACACCGAAGAGGAGTTAGCTAGAAATCGATCTTTCGGAAGATTCGGGTTGGGTCGAGGTCAGGCGTTGACTTTCGGGGCGTGTCACTGGACAAGCAACGAGTTTGTAATATCCGTTGATCTCAATAAAAACGAAACAAAAGATATTTTTTACGATTTGAAATCTCACCCCCAGTCTCTTCATAAGGGATGTAAGGTTGAAATTGATTTGTACCAGAGCTTAAGCATGTGGGACTTTAACAATCTTACTTCCGCGCTTCTCTCTCAGCTGAAGTATGTCGCGACTCCTATCCTAGTCAATGGGAAATTGGCTACTAAAGATTTGAGTACGGTCTCATGGACCGCCCGAGAAGATGACATCCTTTTCAAAAAATCCAGTGGTGATTCTACGGGAGGGCTAAACATTTTTAATCAAGGCGTTTATGTGTCTACGGTGCCGCACTCTAAGCTAGGTGTGTCAGGTGATCTTTCTACGACAGAGCCTTTGCTTTTAAATATGGCAAGGAACGAGGTCTTGTATTCTCAGTGTCCAATGTGGGCACGGGTCAAAAGTGTTGTTGCTCCTTATAGCGCCGCAAAAAAGAAGGCCATGTCTTATCATGATGCTAATTTCATTTTGTCGTCATGGTTGTCAGGTGAGCTTTCCACGTCAGATGTTAGGGAGCAGGCATTATTTCTCAATATTTTAGGCCGAAGGAATCGATTGAGCTATATCCAGAGCTTTGCTGATCAGCGGATCACCATGGCGGACAGTGATCAGAGTCAAATAGGTGAGAACGTACACAGAGACAAATTAGCCTATGTCCTTAGTCCTAAGCAGGTAGGGGATTTGGGATATTCCGATGCGAAAGAGTTTATAGATGCGGTGAATGATCGTTTAGCCGAGCCTCAGCGTCGTTATGTCATTAAAGAGTTGGTTACTGTTTCATTTAATGAGCTTGCAGATAATTATTCTGGTGACTACCGTGTTTTGTCAGAAGACAAGCTATCGGCAGTCGGGCGTTTGCGCCTTGAAGCATTGTCATCAATCAACGGTGATTTGGTACATACCATTAACCAAGCTTTGGGCTATCGGTGGAACGAAGGTCTTAATGTTAGAAAGCTTCAAGTGGGTGAGAGCGATAGCGCGAGTGCATGGACGGATTCATGTTCATTTATAGGTATCAATAAAGAGGATTTCTCTCAGGCTTTTGAACATGGTTCGACTGGCCTCAATAGGCTTCTTGGCATTCTTATCCACGAATATTGCCACGATATCAAGTCAGATGCTGATCACGTTCATGGCGTGGAGTTTTACAACCGTTTTCACGACGTGATTTTGAGTGAATGTTACAAGCCATCGGTATTGGTCAATAGCATTTTGAGAAATCTTATCAATCTTCGGAAAAAAGCAAAATTAGCAGTTCCGATGTGCGAGGTGGAACAAGCGACTGACGACTCAATTGCCAAGTTAATTATCACTAACAATAAAGTAGGAAATTTATCATGATTGATTTAGGCGTTGTTGAAGAAAACATTGGCATCTGGTCGCTAAGCTTTGCATCGGGTTTTGACCCAGTTTACATATTGCATGGGGGTGAGTCACCGCCGACACTGGATTGTTTTGAGGCTGAGCTAAATGGCGAGAATGGTGAAGATGCCCTGATCGATAAGATTGATTTTGATTTTTCGCTGCCAGGTGACAGCTCCACTAACGACAGCCGAGCTTATGCGGCGGCCCTTGCGTTAGTAGTATTTAACAGATTCGCACCTAACGGTAATCACGAGGAGGTCCTTGCTGATCTTCTGTGCAATCTTCATCACCTAGCAGATCGTATCGGACTGGACTTCTTTCGGGTCATGGGTTCAGCCGATATGCACTACTCTGCCGAGGCTTCGTTAGATGATTGAAAACGTTGTTACAGTTGGGCATGCACATAAGGACTGGTTGGCTTGAGTTTAGGTTTCAATTGCCAGGACTATCAGCTAGTGCTGTATAATTAATGCAAGAATCGGACGTATAACCAAAGGAATGCAGGTATGAACAATTCACCTAAATTATTGATCGAGCGAGCAGAGGCATTAGGCTTACTTCGTGCTGAATTTGAGTCGGCTAAAGCAGAAGGTAATCAAATACGGTGGGGTGTGAAACTCAAACTAGGTGATAGAAAACATTTTTTTAGTACATTAGAAATCAAGGCTATCGTTGATCTCAGGCGAGATAAACTATCTACTTATAAAGCCAGAATGTTATTAGATTGCACATTAACAGAAATTAATAGGTGGGATGAACAAGGATTATTGCCGCATGCTTTTAAACAAGTTATTCAAGTCGGTGGTAAATCGACAGAGGCTCGTTTTTGGATTAAGCCCGAGGTTTTAGCTGTGCAATCAGTCCTTGCTGATTGGCGCAAAATGCACGATCTAAAGAAAAAGTTCAATAAAAAACAATCGCCTTTAGGGATAGTGGGTGCTAAGAGAAAAACAAAAAATAAAATTAAAGCCGTGGGGGACACCAAAAAACATAAAGAAGCTAGATGGCTTAAATTCCCAATAAAAACAAATGCTTTGATTTCGCATCTTGTAAATAGCGCAGAAGAAAAGAATTTGTTTGTTTCTATGCCGTTAATAGGATGGACATTTGGAGCTGATGATATCGCTCAATTACCAGAGGCTGTTGCAGAATTAGCCATGGCCACACCTATTATAATTAGATCATTTAGCGATATTAAAAGTACAGTGCCATTTAAAAACGATTCTTCAAAGTTTTTGCCCATGAAATTAATAATTAGTGGTGTTATAGATAGCAAAAATAGTTCGTTCATGTCTGCCTCAGAAGCTAGAGAAGTCTTTGAGACTTGTCATAACACAGGGCAAAAACTTCCTTCAATAAAAGATTATTCCTATGTAGAACCTGTGCGCTTACTGGGCGACTTGGTAAAATAGTTTATGAGGACTTAGTTGGCTATAAGCCAAAATACCGCGGGATGAGATCAAACGAAGTGTTGTCGGTGCGATTCCGGCGCTCTAGCTGGGAAAACTGTTCGCCCAGCAGCTATGGAATATTTTTCTATAGAATTAGGAACGGTGGCTTTTTGACAACTTTTTGGCTGCAACGTGGCGTTCCACAAAATTAGGTGAAATGCGTGGTGCTCCAAATCCCAACCAACATGGTTGCTTTTTTTGCCTAGCACTCAAAAGCTGATTGGTTGAGTCCAGTTTGTCATTTAATTGTTATTAATATCACTAACTACGGTATAATAGATTTATCAAACATTAAGACAAGGAAAGAAAATAATGGAGTCTCTAAGCGTGGTGGAAATGGTGTCTTGGTCCGGAACGGTGTTTTTGGTGACCGCTGGTCTGTATATCGATAAGGTGTCAGGCAAGGTTCTCCAACTTACAGGGATTGCATGCTTACTCGCGCAAAGCCTGTATCTTCAGGAATTAAATTTAGTTTTTCTCAATCTCGCCTCTGGCGCCGCATTCTCGTTTAGCTTGTATCGACAGCTTTTCCCAGCCTCTTCGGTGTCTGGACATGGCCGTGTTTATTGTAAGCGAGAGATCGAGCACCTCTCAGGACGGCAGTTCTCAGGATGGCAGTCATGAGGCCTGAGATTTTGCGTCACCTGTCTAAAAAGCCATCAGCACTTCTAAAGTATAGACAAACAGGCAGGCTGCCAAGGCATCAGGTGCCGGAGTCCCCTTTGATTACGTTTTTAGAGCTCATGCCTGTGAGGGAGTTGCGGAAATTACAGTGGGTGAAATTAAGCCCGAAAATTGGATATTCCACTGGGATGAGATTTAACAGTGCGGCTCAAATGCTCAAATACCTGAAACCCCAAAGCGTCATGATCGGAGGAGGTACTTGGCCTGCAGAGAGTCATAGGATTAAATCTTTTAACCGCCCTGTCACCCCCGAACTTTTTTTAGCGGAGGCCCTTCTCGTATGAAAATGAATTTTGTATCTGATCTGGCCGGACGCCAGACTTTGCACGACGGTTCCGGCACTCGACGAGTCAAGGCAAGGCGCGATCCTGCGGCCACCCTGCATGAGTTTTCAATCCTAATTGGTGTGAGCCCTACCAGCGTTCGCCGCATATTTTTGGGAGACCTTGAGCGGCCAAAAGAAGCTTTCCAGGCCGGAAGAAAAACATACTACAGTTTGCCTGAGCTCTACTTATGGCAGCGCTCCAATGCGATCAGGTTGCCTTTAGGCACAATTTAGCATTCGCTGTTGGTTGGCTTTAGTTTGG
>CAJWGN010000175.1 GCA_913031035.1 uncultured Gammaproteobacteria bacterium | reverse complement strand
CCTAGGGTGGGGTGCTGGCTGGGCGGTTACTAGGAAACAAAAGCAGCCCTATTTAACCCTCGGGGGTCTTATCGGGTCTGCGGTATGGTGACGGTAGCTGCTGACTTATTAGAAATTGTGAATGACGCTGTTGAATAAACCAAAGTTATACACGCTGCAATAGTAAGCACTGTATTTCCAATGCCCCTACCCTGTTACTGGCTGTACTTTTCAAAAAAGTCGAAAATTTGCGAGATCAACGGGGCATTCCTGGCAATCGCTTCATTATGGTCGCCGCCGGCAATTTCTACATAGGCATGAGCCATCTCCAACTCTTCCATGCGCGCGACCCAGCGGCGCGCCAACTCTACCGATAACAATTCGTCTGCATCTCCCTGGGCAATGAAAATAGGGATATGTTTGATGGCCTCTAACTGATCGGTTTTGCCGAACAGCGCCGGTGCCAATAGTCCCAGTGCCGCCCAGTATTGTGAATACTTGCCACCCAGGTACATGGTGCCGCCACCACCCATGCTATGGCCCATCAAATAGGTGCGCTTAGAGTCAATATTGAATTCCTCATTAACCATTTCGAATACGTTGATGACATCGGTTTCGCTGAGTAAACCGATATTTTCCGGTGTCGGACCTTCAGGTCCATCGTTAAAGAAGCTCTTCCCCGGGCCAAACACGCCGTACCAGCCTCTTTTGTTATAACCATAAGGTGCGACAACGATGTAGCCGCGTTGCTCTGCCTCTTCTAGAATACCATCGTATTCAATAATCCGCGGCGTACCACCCAAGCCATGCAGCAAGACAATGAGAGGCGAGGCTGTGTCCGCTCGATAACTGGTTGGCACATACAGTCGATACTCGATTTCTTCATCGGTAAGATCGAAATGGTAGTCGCGCACTTGAACCTCTCCGGTAACAAGCTGCTGTCCAGAAGCGACAAAAGAGAGACTGAAAATAAAAAGAATTTGAATAGATCGAATTAGAAGCTTTCTCAACATAGATCATCTCTAGTTTTAAATCGTAATGCTACCTTGGTAGCTGTTTGTTGAGCTTGTCCAAGCAAGGAATAGAGCTGTGTGGATAAGTGGCTTAATAGTAACACCCAGCACCTAACAGTCCGTCCACAATAGTATGTATACGAGTGCAATGGAACCATTCTGACTTATCGGGGTGTGCCCCTAGGGGAGGGGGGAGGATACAGACAGCGGTACGGTATATTGATATAAATAAATGATCTAATTGACTAGTCGAGGTTGGCTCTGGGCACGACTCATTTTCAGCCTGCTATAATATCAAAGTGCTCTGACCCCTCTGATTCATAACGCTTAGTTCGCCCAAATAACTATTTCGTGCTCACCTTCCGGCGGGGAACGAAGCGTGTGATCTACGGTTACCCTCCCTTCTATGATAGTAGGCCAAAGCGGGTCCACCATCTGACTATCCATTGAATACAAAATTTCTGTTAACTCCGCCAACTTCTCAGGCATTGCCTCTGCAAGATTGCTTTGTTCAGTGGGGTCTTCGCTTAAATTGAACAACCAGGTCTTGCCGTTTTGCTCTTGAATCTGCACCTTCCAATGATCTTGTTGCACAACCTTATAACCACCCGTTCGCCAGAACAGCGGTCGGTTTAATGCTTGCGGCGGTTCTGCCAACGCGTGGTCTAACAGGTTGACGCCATCAATGACTCTATCGTGCGGCTGCTCGACACCTGCGGCAGCGAGAACTGTTGAGAAAATATCTATATGGGCAACGGCCGCATCATATTGACTATTTGCCGGGATTCTATCAGTCCAACGAATAAAGTATGGAGTATGGATACCCCCTTCAAAAAAGGTCATCTTCCAACCGCGGTAGGGCTTGTTCAAGTCTGGCAAGCCTACATAGTGGGCTCCGCCATTATCACTGGTGAACACCACAATCGTATTATCATCAATACCGTTGTCTTCGAGGGCTTGCAGAACCTGACCAATGCCACGATCAAGACCACGAATCATCCCAGCGTAAGTTCGTTCGGTATGATCCTCAATATGGGATAAGGCATCGTAATCCGCCTTTTCTGACTGCAGCGGTGTGTGGGGCGCGTTGTACGCCAGATACATGAAGAATGGCCGATTCTTGTTGGCTTCAATTGACTTGATGGCCTCGCGACTAAAGTAGTCTGTCATGTGGGAATTTGGTTTAAATCTTGCGCCATTATTATGCTGAACACCGTAGGAAAGATTTGGCCAAAGATACTTATCAATTGGATCATAGTCCTGCTTTGAGTTAACCACATTTGGATCATCTTCCTCCATGAACTTTGCGCCTCCTCCCAAGAACCCCAAGAACTCATTGAACCCTTGATCCAGTGGCCGCAGTCCCTCAGCACGACCAAGATGCCATTTACCTATCGCAACAGAATGGTAGTCCGCGGCATTTAGCATCTCTGGAATCGTCAACTCGCTCGTTGGCAAGCCTAAGGACTCTACCGGAGGATAATTTGCGGCATTCTCCTCATTATAATCATCTGTGGCCGTAAGGGTGTTGGTAAACTTAGCCATTTGTGGATTAGCTGGCGTAAACTCAAATCCTGACCGAGTCGCAAAGCGTCCAGTTAATAGAGCTGCACGGGATGGTGCGCAAGAAGCATTACCTGCATATCCATTCGGAAAATGTATTCCCTGTGCGGCTATAGAATCTATGTTGGGAGTTGGAACACTGCCGCCTGCCATGCCCCCACCGTAGAACGTGATGTCGTTAAAGCCTAAATCATCCACCACAATCAACAATATATTCGGTGGCTGAGATTCATCGCTCACAGTTTCAGGGCCTTGCTGCCAGGTCACTTCCTGAAATTCTCCGACCGGATTCGTGAACCTAATTATGATGCCTGGCATATAATACCAGTATTGTGAAAACAGCCATCCTCCAAGAGCTAGCAGTATGACAGAGGGTATTAAAAACTTTTTCATATCTGAGCCTTCATTACGTCGTTATGGTTATTCAACAATCGCAGTCTTGAATAAGCACTCGCGCCCTACCGAATGTTTATTGAATAACCTGCAATTCATTCCTTGTTTCCTTGAGTAGATTCGCGCTCCAAAATTGCGGACCATTCATCACTTATCAAGGTACGCTTTTGTTTCGTCCGAGACCTCGGACATGAACAGACCCCAAATCATATCCACCAAATTGCTCAAAAAGAGGTCAGCCTTCTTTCCTATAAATCCCGCTTTTTCTCTTGTCTGGTTGGACATTGACAGATTTAAAAATCGCACAACATTGAGGTAGCGATCCTCAAACATTGAGTCATCGAGGTGAGGTAGTGACTCCTTAAGTAATTTCTTGATTATTTGCAGACTGTTGCCTTTATCTACTGTTTCTTCCTCGAGCGTAGGCCGCGCTATAGCTGCGTTTTTAGCTCCCCAGGCATTAACCCATTGCCTGTGCCCAGAGTCGCTTTTACAGAGCTGAAACGTTGGACCTACCACCAAACGACATAGGTCTCGTAAAGAAAGAGCGTTATTCTTTGCTAGGGACTCAGTTAACATCTTTCGCCTCTTAGCCTGAGTTTGAGAGAATCTCGATCTGTGAATCGCTGCTAGTAAACCTTCCTTGCTTTTGAAATGGTATTGCAGCGCGGACCCATTCTTCTGTCCCGCCTCTTTAATTAATTCATTTACATTAACGTTGTCAGGACCCTTCTCAACACTGAGTTTCTCCATGGCCCACATTAATCTTTTTTGAGTCTCTAAAGTCCGGGCCTGACGGGCTACCAAGGTGGGCATTTAAAAGTTCCTCGAAGATTTCACTCTTCTATTTCTGAAGATAACTCGCTGATTATCTATTAATATATAATGATCCCTCATTATTTTATTAATGTAAACTCATTACTTTTAGTGCTAGCATCTACTTCTCGAAATACGTTAGGCAACATAAACCTCATCAGGAGTTTCAGTGGCCAAAGTAAGCGACTCAATACCAGAAACACTGCAACCGGAAGTGGATGCAGCGATCAACTGGTTTAATGCACAATCCTCAGACGAGTTTGCAGTCACAGGTATTGTCGACGCCGAATGCTCACTCGCACCGAGCGATAAAAAAGAGCTTCGCCTCGTACTTTGCGGTGGCGATATCTGCCAACAAAAGAAATTTAACGTCGTTCGAAGCGGAGACAGTTTTGCTGTTTCACTTGCTGACGAGCTGGCCATCTCAAATGGAACTCAAGCCGAACTCGACCCTCCTCCTGGGGCCAGGCAGTGGTGGTTAGACGATGCCATCAAAAAACACAAATTCGTAGTATTGGTTTTCTACCGAGGATTCTGGTGACCTCCCTGTCGCCTCGAGTTACGAGGCTACGTTGAAGACGGCGTTGTCGATAAAATTCGTGCAGCGGGTGGCGAGCTATATGCAATTGTGAGCGAACCCCAGCGACTTGCCAACGATGCAAAATCAGACTGGGAACTCACTTTTGAAACTATAGGAGACCCTCATCAAGAAATTGCCAAGCAATGCAGAGATAGGGGCTGGCTGGAACTATTTATCAATGAACAAACCTCCTTTATCACAAACACAGATGACCGCCTCTCGCACCCAAAAGGTTATTTCCAGCCTGGCGTTCTGGGTATAGATAGTAACAAGAGAATTCTTTACCGTTGGCGCAGTCTGCCGACTCGCGCTAATATAGGCGGCGCAGCAGAGCGGCCGACGGCGTGCTACGTTTATCAGAAAATCGCCGAATCCCTGGAGCAAACTGACAACATCGAAGATGCACAATTGGATGGCAAACCCGAATTGGATTCTAAGGGCAGACCTTTTCCAGTATTTGTTGCACTGCTCCTGGCCAACGGCTGGTTTATAAGGCCAGTGCCCTTTTTGCTAACCAATAGCAAGCTCACCCCTCTACAAAGAGCCAAAAGAGCAATGCGTCGGATTCCCTTTTTTTTCGCCAGTTGGATCGCAGCTTTCCTGATCTTGCCCACCAATTTGGTAACGACAGCTGTTATAGCCTATGGAGTTTGGGTAAGTGTAATTGTGGCGACTGTTTTTAGGGGGCTTCAACACACTAGCGAGCCAGACAGGTCTAATTCTAAAGGGTCAGGGTAATTTGATGCTCTTTTAGCACTTCCTAATCAAAGTGCTCTAATCCCCTTAAATTTCGACCCACCTAATCTAGTCCCGATTTAAATTACAACTATCAAAAGAAAAATATCTATGTCTAAAGTTACTCTCTATGGATCTTCTCTTTCGCTCTATACTGGAAGAGCTCGTAGCTATCTCATCAAAACTGGCATTCCTTATGAAGAAACCCTGCCGACTTCACAACATTTCCAGGAGAATGTATTGCCCAAGATGGGTGGGCGCCGCAGTGTTCCGGTTATTGAAACTGAAGAAGGTGAAGTAGTTCGCGATGGTGCCGCCATCATAGATCATTACGAAGCAATTAATAATCAGTGCTTTTCGCCTGTCACTCCTAAGCAGCAGACTCTTAGCTTGCTGTTTGATGTCATTGGTACCGAGGGGTTGCTGCGGCCTGCCATGCATTATCGTTGGAATTTCCCTGAAGAAAACCTCGATTTCCTGACTTTCCATTTTGAGTGTTTTATCCCGCCTCATCTGGATAAAAAACAGATGGCAGAGAAGCAAATGAATCGCATGCGTAAATCTGGAGAAAACTTCGGTGCGGTGCCTTCGACGTTTAAACTTGTAGAGACGCTGTATATTTCTCTCATGGAAAAACTGGACCAACACTTCAGCCGTTATCCCTATCTGCTCGGCAACAAACCTAGCATTGGTGACTTTGGTTTGATCGCACCTCTGTATGGCCACCTTGGCAGAGACCCAAAACCGATTCGCCTCATGCAAACCAAGGCCATTCGGCTCTATCGCTGGGTTGAGCGCATGAACCGACCAGAGCCAGACATTGGAGAATTTCATCGAAAAGAAGAGGACTACCTACCTAGTGACGAAATACCCGAGTCGATTGTTGAGGTGTTAAAACACATAGCCATCGATTTCGTTCCTGAAACAAGAGCGGCTGCTGAAACTATTAACGATTGGCTGCAGCAGAACAGAACAATGGACCCCTGCACCAACGCAGAAAGACATGTTGGCATTGCCAGTTTTGATATTGAAGGCACAACAATAAATGCCATTGCCCAACCCTACCGCTTCTATTTATTAAGCCGCCTACAAAACTACGTAGATTCATTGAAGGGCAGCGACAAAAAAAGCGTTATTGAACTGTTACAATCTTGCGGCTTAAGCGAACTGATGCAAATGCGCCTAACAAGAGGGATCGGTAGACACGAAAATCGGGAGGTATGGCTTTAGTTGAATAACGGTCTTTACGCGATATTTAGAGTGTGACTCCTTTAGGCCCTAGTAGCGTCATTAGTTTGCAGTTGCCCAATTTTCAAAATTAATTAGCACCTCCTATTAACTAATATCTACCAGACCTTCCAACGCTTTTAAACGACCTTCGTATGCCCTATTTCATAAAAGAATATGATAGTACTCAAGGAATGTTTTCGTTTACTAATTAAATAATGAGTCATAGATAAATCTATATCGATGGAGAAGCTTTATGAGAACTGACTTTACAACTTAGTCAGAAATTCCCACGGTTAAATAATTACACGGTTAGCTATATCCTGTGGCCTTTAGAATTTGGTGCAGTTGTAAATTTGGGCGGTTAGTAGGCAAATGGGGTTGCAAGAATACTATTCGCCCAGTAGCTGCTAGATACATGGCTGCAAGACCTCTCTAACTAGTGATATATTCTGGGATGTTTGAAAATAATGCGCAGCATGGGCAT
>CAJWGN010000174.1 GCA_913031035.1 uncultured Gammaproteobacteria bacterium | reverse complement strand
CATCTACGATTTTTCCAATAATTTTCCCTTTGCTATCAACTACGTTGTCGCCAATAACGCGACCGAGAGGATTGCCATTGGCATCCAAAACAATATCGATTAACTCAGCGGCAGCAGCTTCCCTTAGGAGCTCAACACCTAGATATTCATAATTGGCTGTGCTCGTATCTAAGGTATTGCGCAGAACGGCATAGATTTGGCCGGTGATATTGGCCATTTCAACACGCGCAACTTGGCGGGGACTCAAATTCAAAGTAATCAATGTAAAATCAAGATTAATGCCATCAGCGGAATTCTTATTAGGCTTCACTTCATAGCGAGTACCGTTTATGTCTACACGAGCAGCTTCCAGCACCTCGACCCGCTCAAGCACTGGCATCACAACAGTACTCGACCCGTTAGTGCCACTCGATATCGGCATGCCGAGGTCTGCCATGTCAAAATTGCCCATGATGTCAATAGTGTCTCCTGGTCTCAGCAAGCCATCAAAGGAATCGATCTTCTTTATCTTGATTGATTTGGCTCTTCGCCCAAGCTCAATAACGTCAGAAAACGTGTCCGTATCGACACCAGTTAGAAGATCCCATGTCATGGGTCTTCCGCCCTCTACTGGGAGCATAAGAGTGCGATTAATCGCTTTTTTATAATCTGCAGCTAGCACTACATTGGAGGGAAGATACTCTACAGGGATTGCCAATGCGCCTATATCAGCCTCTCGAATCTTCTCGCCTTTGAGCATATTTTTGCGGACCATCACCACGCTCTGGGTCTGGAGCTTGGGAGGTTGACCCGCTTGCCGATACTTGCTCTCGATCTGCTCCATATAGAATACTGTTAGACCTGCCGCGATCAGACCGCAAATAATTGCCACAACAAATAAGGTGGCACCTGAAAGTTGTTTCACTGTTAATCTCCTAAAGACCTATCGTTAGTTGTTTACAAAATCAAATATACTTTTCGCCGGCACCTGCCGGCTGTCGGCTGGGCAGGGAACATTCTGAGATGGATCCAAAGACCCCTTACGATTAGCGCGGGGATTACCATCGGGGGCCTGAGGACTGATACCGTCGTACCACTGCCTGAGGCTGCTATCTGAGAAGTCATCAACGCTTTGCAGTGGGGGCATCGGGCCAGACGAAGTTGAATCTATCAAGACCGCGCAATCCAAAGGCTCACCAAGAAAGTTAATTACCTCTCCTTGGGGCGTCACGACAGTATTTCCATCCACGGAAGCAGTCACAGTAGATTTGTAATATTTATTACCTACAATTGCACCATTGGTAAGATTTCCATCGACATCGACAACACTGAATGTGTCGACCGTGCGAAACCCTTCTATACTTGTAACACCGAGCGTTAGAGAATTATGGAAATTACCCGTTGATTCATTTTGGTAGCCGAAGCCCAAAACGGCACCGTCACCATTAACAACGGCTTTAAGGGGCGCGATATTGCCCTCGCTATCGACAATTACATTTAACGTGCTTACCGGGACCACATCACCAGAAGTTGATAATAGTTCGCCTGTATTTGGGTCGTAAGTGCCTACAAGCTGACCATTTGCATCAAGTACAGAGTCACCGAGTAGCGTTCCATAGGTTTGTGCTCCATCCCCACTAACTAACAGCGAGGACCGAATTAATGGAACCAACCCTGCAGGAACGGGGATGAAATTACCGCCGGAACCAGAACCAGAACCAGAACCAGAACCAGAACCAGAACTATCGCTGGAAGGCTCCACCCACTGAGAAACAAATACATCACCTTTTGGCTCTCCATAGCGATGTACGGCGGTCATAGAATTACTGTAACCTTCATACTTATTATGCATTGTGGTTAACAGATTCTGTATGCAATTGGTATATTGCAAATCGCCACTGGGGTTTGGGCAGGTAGCGTTAGCCCCCCAGAACATAGTGGACACCAGAGCCGACACCACCACTAAATACTCAACCATAGTTTGCCCTGCACACTTATTCATCAGCGGACAGTCTCTTCATTAATAAGGATCTGAGTTCCTCCAGACGCTGGCATGATCAATACATTCATGATGTTTAAGCCATTGCGGAACACCAATACATGCGCACTATCCTCGGCAAACGAATGATCAATTGACCAGCCCGCAGAAGTCATGGCCGAACGGTAAAAAGAAGCCACTTCCGCGGTCGAGTCGAAAGTAGCCAAAACGGATACACGGCCCTTTTTGGGGCCTTCTTGTGTGACTAGGTCCGAAACAACAACTGCATCTGAAGGCACAATAAGGCCAGCGCCTATGTTTTCGTTAGGGCCAGCAGTGGGGACATTACTAATGACCAGACGTCCCTGAGAGCTGTCATTCATGCTGGCAACCTGAACCGTCATCATGCAGCTCTCTATCAGGGTCGTCACCTGATACCAGGGGCCAAAAGTGGAGTCATCAAAACGACCCTTCCATTTACGATGGTAGAAATTAATGACCTCTTCAAACTCAGAATCAACAGTAAAGCCTTTAACCATGATTGGTCGGTTGTTGTATTGGGAGCTATCAATCACCGAATGCAGTTTCATACCCCACATCGTAGGGAAATCGCTAAAATCGCAGTTAGCCTGACTCATGGGTGCACAGGCTAAAAGAAAGGTGGCAACTAAACGCCGCCATAGACTATAAATGACGCTCATCAGCCTCCGCCTTCAAAACTACAAAAGCCGTCGTCGCAGCTTACGGGGCTCGGCTGACCACCCACGCTCGGCATCGGTTCTACGCCAACCTCGCCAAAGCCGAACTTTATAATGGCGCTCTCCTCGCCGAAATGTTCTGGATCTTCTATAACCGCCGCCACCGCAATAAATGCGTCTAAAACGGGATTCCGGAACAGAGTCGAGGGCACATAGTCATCAGCCCGATCCTTGTAATGCGCAATACTCTGCGCATTCCAACCGTCAGCGAGGATGGCAGAACGCGATTCAAAAGTATTCCATTCGCGCGCCCCATCTCGTTTGAAAAAAGCGCTTTCTATGCCTGGTGAAAAGCCTGCTGAGCCATCTGATCGATCCCAGACTGATGTCCCTTGCCCGTGAGCATTGCCTACGTTGAGCGTCGTCGCTAAAATTGGAGTGTAATAATTTTTACTGGTCACGAGAGGAAACTCAAAGATATCCTCGTTATCATTACCGAGTGCGGCAAGCAACCAATCAATGGGTTCTTTAATCCCCTTAACGCCGGTTGCCAGCGCATTGCCAATCTCATAGGCGATACTTGGCGTGCGCTGGGCATCGAAGGACCTTAATGTTGAACCACTGTACATCGGCCGCTTACTTTGCACATAGGTCCATATCGGGCTTGTCAGTCCACTCGGAGTTTCGACGTCGGCCTGATTCAGCATAATCGGCAACAGTCGTCCATGATCATAAAAAAAACGACTTTCGGCACTATTCATGATTTCGTCATCATTACGAACCGCGACACTTTCAAACTGGTTACTGCTAATCACAAAGTCATCTCTGTTGTCGTCGTTGATCTGATCAAACCAGACTGTTCTCTCCCAAGCTATATAACGGGAAGCCATCAGATTCTGAAACTGCAGATCCATAAGCTTGCCCAAAGTGGGCACGAACACAAACATAGCCAGGAAAATGAATGCAACGGTTACAGAGAACTCAACCATCGCCTGACCACTGGATCCGTAATGTCCCACAGGCTGTCTACCGAACACCATCAAAGATCCCCCAACTCAGATGTAATCGTACTAGTTACATCACCCACGTAGCGTTTAGTAGCATTACCAACATCGGTTATGGGAGGCGCCAACAGTATATCCAAGGGAGAAACGAGCTGATCTTTTACATAGCCAATACCCTCGTCAACAACAGCATCTGCAACACTGGTTAACAACCAGTTAACGATGCCTATTGAATCTCTCGGAACTGTACCGAATAAAATCTGCCAATCCACTTCACCCGTAGCCAAAAACAGTGAAATATCGCTGGGTTCACGTAACCGAGCATCCCAAAATGGACTGAATAGACTTGCCGACTCATCGCTGCCATCGGCATTAAATTGCATCGGATTGGCAAAGTAGACCTCGGCAGCACTGACGGTCATCATAGGCCTATCACTGTCCCAAACGAGTCTCTGATAGGCCGCATCGAAGCCACGGCCTTCTGCTCGGGACCTAGTAGTAGTCTCAAATCGGGTATATTTGATGGCATCACCAGCCTCATCCCAATCTTTTTCATCGCGAGCGCCACCAATATTGAAGGTTCCCGAGTGGTCTGCTGTAGGAATGTCATCGAGATGCTTAGCCAAAGCTACGGTAAACTCATAACCGACGCCCCTTTCCTGAAAATGCTCACCAAGGGAATAAAATCCAGGCGGGCCCCCATAAGAATCGGTGACATCACGGGCCAAGTTCGCACCAAATACTCCCCCTGCCGGCGCAACCAGTGCCCAATTCACCGTCGCAAAGTGTCGGGCTTCCAATGGACCATCGTTCCATTTATCATCGGGATCCCCTCCATAGACGCCATCTGTTTCCCCGAAAGACCCCCAACCGTCAAATAACGTTAGCTTGGCATGGCGATTTTTACTTACCAGCTGATGTGCAGCCCCCGCGATGGGGGTCCCCAATGGAGGAAGAGGAACGGTTCTATTAATTAGTACTTCCCTAAAGTCATCCCCAAACGGGTTCCAAATTATAAGCTCCATTCTTATATCGACCTCGATGTTTAAGAATAGGGACGTCATATCCATTCCAGACCAGCCTAGACCGTCAATATCTCTATTCTTGTCCATGGCACTCTTTGTAACGTAAGCCGCGCCACCATCATTTACGACACCAAACCTCATCATTACTTCCAGATCAATTTCCATCCTGCCTGGAAAAAATATAATAGGTAGAGTCGGGAAGGGTACCGTGAAATCTTTTTCTAAAGCCCAATGGCGGTCTTTGGTAAACGGATCCCGATTATTATTAACGATCGCCGCGTAACGCTCATAGGAAGCGACGGCATCGTTGCCGTTAGATCCCTTACCTCTCATATTAGGCGTGTTGGTATTAATGAAATTTTCCAATTGGCTTGACTGCCCACCTAGGAAATCTCCGACTAAGCCCGCGCTGACATCGGGCGAGTTGAAAAGACTTAATGCCGATGTTAGCGCTGGCGCCACCTCAGAATAATTCTCGCCGCGATAGGTAAGAAGGTAATTCTGCATCATGAAGTACCACCCTAAGGGTGGCGTATACATTTTATTATCCTGGTCACCAATTTGGTGCCCCTCGACAATATTAATATTCATTTCAAATTGCGCTGCAAGCGTAGCAAGCCCAAACACCTGCTGAAATACGCCTAAACTACTGTTAAATGTTGACACTACTGTCGGCCATTTTTCGACCATCACTTTGGTGGGCGCACTGACCGCAGTCCCGATAAACCGATAGGGGAGTGTGAGCACCTCTAGAACGTTAGAATATGTGATCGGCGCAGGAGGAAAAATAGGAGACTGATAGACCGGGTGCCGAACAAATTCACCGACATTTTTATAATGATTAGCCCAAGAGAGAAGCGCCACCATCTGGCCAGTGGAGACCTCATTGGCAATCATGGCGCGGTTGGTGTAGGCCGTAAAATTTTGGCTGCGTGCCGACAGCTTGGCCTGCGAATAGACCGTCGCGTCGGCGGCATTTTCTAACTGTACCCGATTTTTGATCAACTGCCCTTTATTGAACAAAGACAACAGAACCATAAGCACAGCAGCCAGGAACAACAAGCCAAAAATCATCGCCTGCCCTCGCTGGCTACGCTTGTCGCTGACGTTCTTCATTGGTATTTAGTCTTTAGCCTATCCCAGCAATAAAATGGGTCTCGCAGAAAAAATTTGACCGACCCTGAGGGCCTGCCTGCTTAATCACCTACAGGCTCTTCCTGTTTGAAATCCTTTAGGCCTGTGTTTTTAAGGGCTTCCTCCAGTGACTTGTCTCCGGCGGCTTTTGCCGCTGTGCCTGAAGCTTCACCGCCGCCAAGTTCAGCAGCCATCCCACCAACCTGTGTGCGCACAACTTTACCAAACAAGTTATAGACAGTGATCGCAGAGACCGCGATAAGCGCCACAATAATGATGTACTCGGTCATACCCTGACCCAACTGCTTCTTTTTGCTCTTCAACATGATTCGACTCCCAAAAACTATTTAAATAAAAGAGGAACCCGAAGGCCTTAGCCGCGCGCCCCGCGTTACGTTTACTTACACAAGCCAACCTATGCGGTCTACCTATAATACTAGTGATACTTTAATATCTCCGATACTATAATAGTGTTTCTAATATAATACTATAGATATTTTAGTATCTTTACTAATAACTTAATACAACATTTTTCGTATAAATGAAGTTACTTCATGAGCAGATCCGGACACTACGCTGGCGTTGCACCTTTGATTTTTGCCAGTGTCCGGAGTAAGTAATCTCCAACTCCCATGAAGGTTTGCAGATAATAAAAATAACTCTGCCAAGTAATAAAAGATTTTTTATAGTCAATTCGCATATGTATGCAGGTATAAGAGATTCCGATAGATCATCAAGAGAGAGGCAATTAGCGCATATTGTCTCAGCTGTAAAGCAAAGAACGACTACTGCAGCGTTGATTATTGCTGGGGACATTCATCTGAATTCTAAAAATCTTCAAGACGTAAAACTCTTAGAAAATTTTAAGGAAAAGCGTAGGTTAACAGATTCTTTAAAGGGACAAACAATAAGTAAAAAATGGTCTGTATCGGATTACATCTTATACAAGCAAGGTGACGAGTTAGAGTTTAATGTTATTTATGTGGGGGAAGACGAATCATTTGTCTCAGAAGAAGGTCCTTTAAGCGACCATCCTGCTCTGATTGTAGAGGTATCAATTTAATTAGAGGAGCATATGATTAACACGCGATAACTCTCAGTCCATTATTTTTTATTAGTGAATATCTAATAAATAAAAATGGAATCCAATGATATAG
>CAJWGN010000173.1 GCA_913031035.1 uncultured Gammaproteobacteria bacterium | reverse complement strand
AGGTTTAGGTCACCCCATCGAGCAATAAATAACATTATATAAAACTCTTAAGTATCTGATTTTTTTGAATTAGCTATTCCATGGGGCACATGGCCAGTAGCCACATGATTTCTCGCAGAGTCGCAATGTGCTTCCTGATCGTCGAAAAATATATCCGCATCAAAAGCATGAAGGAACTCCCCTTTGTCCATGCCTCCTAGAAATAAAGACTCATCAATGCGTATATTCCAGGCCCGTAAAGTCTTAACTACCCGCTCATGGGCTGGCGCAGCGCGAGCAGTCACCAAGCAAGTTCGCAGAGGCACCTCATCCTGGGGAAAGGCTTTCTGGATTTGTTGTAAAGCCGCCAGCACATGCTTAAACGGACCCCCGGTCATTGGCTCGTTGGCTGCTTTTCTTTCATTTTGAGTAAACGCTTCTAAGCCTTTGTTTTTGAATATCCTCTCAGACTCATCAGAGAACAAAACGGCGTCGCCGTCGAAAGCGATTTTCAATTCAGGGTTTTTACTATTGGATTTACTAGAGGGCAATATCGTAGCTGCCGCCACCCCAAGCTCCAACGCTTGCCGCACGTCATAGCCATCGGTCGAGAGAAACAAGTGACTATTAAACGCTGAAATATAGCGGTAAGGGCTGTCCCCGCCGCAAAATGCGGCACGGGTTATGTCCAAGCCATAGTGCTCGATAGAGTTAAAAATACGCAGGCCAGTATCCGCACTATTGCGAGACAACAAGATCACCTGCACTGGTGACTCCTCGAGCAGGTCATTGAGTTTTAAAAGTTTTTGAACCAACTCAAAGGCATCTCCTCGCTCAAGAGGTTGATCTTCTCTGGCTATCTGATATTTCTGGTAAGCATCAAGACCTTCTTCTTCGAAAACTTGGTGACTCTCAGCCAAATCAAATAAGGCTCGGGAAGATACTGCGATAACTAGACGATCTATAGAAGGTTGTTTGTTGCTCATCTGATTAATTTTACTCAGTCTTGCGAAACTGGAAGTCGCTTGAGGGTTGGATCAACATACTTGATTCTACCGGAAAAACACGAGAGATTGTCCAATGCTCCTCAAGATTAGTGACCTGTTGAAAATACTGACAGTTATCCCGCTTAATAAGTCAAAGCAATGGCGCAATCTAGTGTTTGCGTCTAAACCTATATGAGGGCGTTTCGAATATTGAGAGCCCTTTGTGAGAAAGCTCCCCCTGACTTAGGGCAAGATAAAAGGAATGGCTCTATGCCGACTTCTTCCATAACAGAATTCGACGAACTAAATAACGAAACAGAAATACTATTTACTGCGACCCCTGAGTTTGATGAACACTTCAACTCGATACCGCAACCGCGAGCGTCGTCGGCTACTGTGAATCCTAAGAAAGGATCAGAGCAGATTGATGCTGAACTTGAACAAGCCTCAGATCACGATGCCGCAGCTAAACAGCAGGTAGATCGCTTAAAAGCGAAACTTAAAACTCACCAGCAACTGCAAGAGACACCTAGCGCACAAGCCAAACAGCTGCGCTTTAAGCAATTAATTAATGAAACCAGAGGCTTAAACAAGGAATCAGAGAAGTTTAATACCCAATCCGCAGTGCTATTGTCAGCTCTGACCGGCATACGCAACGAATTCGAAGCATCTGAGAATAAGAAAGGCGTGATTGTAGCTAAATTAGCTCAACTTTCTGACAACACTCAGGGCGTACTGCATAGACTGAAGTTGAGCAAGGCCAGCGCAGATGAGAGCCTTGCCCGATCGCTGACGGCCCAACAAAGCTCCGAAAAGCTAATCAGCGACCTTAGCCAGCTCAGAAAAGATACGCTATCTCAACAGCAAGCAAGCAGCGCACTACTCGACGTGCTCGAAAAAGATATCGGAGCTATAACCAGAAAGAAAGCTTCTGCTGAGGACAAAGCTAATGAAATCATTGAACTAGTTAATAATTCCCATGAATTACTCGACCAAGCCAATCTAGCGAATAGGCAGGCATTTGAACGCTCAGGTGAGCTCGAGTGCGCACTAGAATTTCACCATATAGCAAAAGCTGGCAGCGAGTCTCTGACTAAATCCTTGTTAAAGTTGAAGCAAGACTTACTTAGTGAAAAGGAAACTGCGCAACGCCTGAACCACCAAAGTAAAATTCAAATCCAACAGACAGAAAAATTGAATGAACAGCAAACTACACTGCTTGAGCTCACCCAGTCTAGACACGAAGAGCTCGGAAACGAGCTTAGTATCTCCTTGGAAACGGTTAAGAGATATCAAACGAAATTGCAGTTGACCGAGGCCAAATTAAAAGACGCCGGCGACCTACAGGCACGCTACAAAGACCAATATTCGGATGCCTTATCGAAATTAGAAAGCAACGAGGCCTTCCTCAAAAATGCGGCTAAAGCACTGGCCGAAACTAATGGCCAAAATGGAAAATTTAATTCCTCTATCTCTAAATTCCAGCATTCTACAGAACAGTCTCAACAGCTTGTCATACGAACTCAGACTACTCTGGAATCTATACTTACCAGAAACCAGCTTTTAGAGAGAGAGAACAAACTGTTGGCACAGAAACTTAATAGCTTTTCTTCAGCGTCGACTTCACCCCCGCCAAGAGTAGACCTCGCAGCCTCATCAAATTTGGGCTTCAGCGCTCTTAATGAATTCAACTTTAGCGACCATCAATCAAACCAACAGACTCCAACCGACAACAGAAATCGATTCTTTAAGTTAATGGTCGTCCTGGCAATAGTAATTCCCGTTAGCTTCATAGCACTCTCATTATTCAACTCGGCAAATGCCAAGCAACTGCCCTCGCTTGATAATACTTTGAGTCCTTCGAGTATTAGGGAGAACTGAAAACTAGGAAAGTAAAGAAGCAAAAAATGCTGCAGAAAATGCTGAGTTATACGCGCAGCCCTCCTCCTATGCGGAAAGGTTCGAGGATATCAAAGTCACTAGCGCAAGCCGTTCATCTGTTATCAGCTCATTTTGTTAGCTTGACCTTTTCCACTACTTATCCCCGCACTTACTTCTCTAGTTTGCGCCGAACCTATTCCTGAACTCGGGAAATTTGCTGGAGCAGTGCAGTATTTCCAAGCAATAAGGCTAACAGTGATTAAATTGCTAATTAAATGGCCGATACTTAGATAGCGTTGAGCTCGTTCAGCAGCTATTTCCGATAGTGTGTTTGCTGCCCGCCGAGCTTGTTTACCCACCTAAGCGGTGAAACATCGATGGGTTTACTCCCAAAACAAAGCGAGCGGAAAATAGGTCTCATACTCTCAGGAGGTGGCTCACGAGCAGCCTACCAAGTTGGGGTATTGCGGGCGGTTGCCAATGTATTACCGAAAGGCGCTGCAAACCCATTCCACATCATCTCCGGCACGTCCGCTGGCGCACTCAATGCTGTTGCTATAGCATCCAACGCGCGCCGATTCCGCACGGCGGTTCGCACCTTGGAATACCTTTGGAAAAACATTGACAGCTCGCAAGTCTATACACCCTATTCAAGTAATTTATTAACCAGCGCTTCCAGCCTTGTCCTTTCGGTGTTTAATGGCAGAAAATCAGATTCTGTAGTTGCCTTACTAAATAACAAACCTCTTCGACAGTTGTTAGCCCGGGTTATTCGATTTGAGAAGATTCAACGTAACATCAACCTCGGTCATTTAGACGCGATTTCGGTCACCGCGTCAGCCTACAGCACCGGGGAGTCTATCTCTTTCTTTCAATCTATGGAGGGCATAGCTTCCTGGGAAGGCCCGCATAGAATAGGAGTTAATACCACTTTAGAGCTGGATCACCTCATGGCGTCAACGGCTATTCCTGTCGTCTTCCCAGCAGTTGGTATTGCCAACCAATATTTTGGCGACGGAGCAATTCGACAGATTGCACCCACTAGTACAGCCATGCACTTAGGAGCTAGGCGTATTCTTGCCGTTGGCGTGAGCGCCAATAGTCATAAGAAACCTTTAGAAGATGAAATGACCGAGCAGCCTTCTTTGCTGCAGATACTTGGTCATATCATGAACAGCGCGTTCGTCGATACCTTAGAAAATGATTTAGAGTTCCTGCGTCATATCAATGAGATAGTTCCTTTAGTTCCAGCAAAACTTGCAGAAGAAAGGAATTTGCTAATGTCCGAAGTGACGCTTTTGGAGATCTCCCCGAGCAAAGAGCTTAACGTTATGGCGATGGAGTATTACCACGAACTTCCAAAGCCCATGGCCAAATATATAAAAGAAGGTTCATCGGGCACTTTGCTCAGCCTAATTCTATTTGAATCAGGTTTTTGCAATGCCTTATGCGAACTCGGCTTCAAAGATGCCATGGAGAAAGAAACAGAGATTCGAGAGTTCTTCTTAGAGCAGTAAGCCCTAGGATTCTATTCAGGTAGATAGCAAGCGCCAGTGCCAGCAAGCCCGCAGTAGCCACCTGGGTTTTTCGCTAGGTACTGCTGGTGATAGTCTTCAGCATAATAAAATGATACTAGTTCACTGATCTCAGTGGTTATTTCTGAATAGCCTTTTTCTGACAACGCTTCCTGAAATAAATCCTCACTGCCACGGGCCTGTTGGGATTGAGCTTCAGAGTTGGTGTAAATCGCACTGCGGTACTGAGTGCCCAAATCATTTCCTTGACGCATTCCTTCAGTGGGATTGTGAGACTCCCAAAAGGCTCTAAGCAGTTCGGTATAACTAATAATCACAGGGTCAAAGAATACTAATACAACCTCAGTGTGCGCGGTCGCCCCACTGCATACTTGTTCGTAAGTAGGGTTCACTGTGAATCCTCCGGCGTAGCCCGCGGCCGTGCTGTAGACTCCGGCCAATTCCCAAAATAATCGCTCCGCTCCCCAGAAACACCCAACCCCGAACACTGCCTTCTCAAGATTGCCCGGCACAGGCTCAACTATAGGATTACCACTCACGAAATGCGTGCTCGAAAAGCTTACCGGCTGACTACTGCCTACGACCGCGTTTTCAGCGTTGGGTAAGTCAAGCTTTTTACTAGAAAAATCAAATAACATCATGTAATCCTTAAGTTTTTGGCCGCAAACCTTTTCAAGGTCTGCCGCGAATATCCTAGAGAACTGGATCATTAGCACCATTTTTGTATATGCTAGTCTAACTAAATATTTCAAGTGGCAGGTTCCTGTTAAACTTTAGACTAGCGCGCCAGCAAATGCTTTTGTAGTCTTAGCTAAGCCTTAACCTTATGAGCCAAAAGGACACAGCATGATCTCAAACCCAACAAGCAATAACAAAATTTCCCCTCAAAAAACCGTCCAATGCCATTTAAAAGCTGGCCACTATTTATTTAAATCAGAAAGTTATGGCATTCCATTAAGAAATTTTCTAGAAAAATTTACGATGCCCGCAGTGGTGATTTTCAGCCAATTCCTTGTATATGCAGCGATGCCAAATGCCTTCGCGCAAAGCCAACTGATAATAGCCGAGCCTCTACTCATTGCCGCGACGGCAACCACTGCCGGGGCTAAAATAACGCCGGCGGATGACTTGCATTATTCCCCGAGCCAACACCAACTAAGCACATCAGCAAGCAATCCATCCACCTCAGCACCTAAGCGACTAGCGGCCACTATGCCTGATATTAAACCTTTTACCATCCATGTTCCTGATTCTGCCCTCGATGATTTATCTAATCGCCTGGCACTAACACGGCTCCCTGATCAGCTTGATAACACAAGCTGGGAATATGGAACCGACCTTGGCTACCTTGCTGAACTTCTAACGTACTGGCGGGAGGAGTTCGATTGGCGGAAACAAGAAGCAGACTTAAATCAATTTGATCATTTCACTACTGAAGTCGATGGCCTAGCGACCCACTTTATTCATCAACGCTCAAATAATAGCGATGCAATGCCACTGCTATTAGTCCATGGCTGGCCAGGATCGATAAGTGAATTCTCTAAAATTATCGGTCCGCTAACCAATCCGCAGGAGCATGGCTCTGATTCATTTGACTCCTTTCACGTCGTTGCTCCGTCACTGCCGGGTTTTGGT
Source organism: uncultured Gammaproteobacteria bacterium (assembly GCA_913031035.1). Classification (GTDB taxonomy): domain Bacteria; phylum Pseudomonadota; class Gammaproteobacteria; order Pseudomonadales; family Pseudohongiellaceae; genus UBA9145. Next base: position 996 of record CAJWGN010000173.1, on the reverse strand, counting down.
TTCTCGGCAATACCCAGTGAGTCTGGCTATAGCCCCGAAAAGATGGCCCATATTTTTGCTCAGCTAATGGCGCAATTAGGGTATGAGAAATTCGCAATTGCAGGAGGGGATTGGGGTGCAATAATTAATCGCCACATGGCAAACACATTCCCAGAAAAGCTAATTGCACTTCACTCCAACATGCTACTGGCTGCTCCACCAACCGACACAGCCGAGAATTCTGCCGTTACCGAGGCGGAATCGGCCCTCAGGAACAACCGCCTTTCCTACATGAGAAACGAAGTAGGTTATCAACAAATTCAGGCAACTAAACCACAAAGCTTAGGTTATGGATTAAATGATTCGCCGGCGGGACTGGCCGCATGGATCGTAGAGAAATTTCACGGCTGGTCCGACCTACCACAGGGCGCAGACGGATACCTAGACAATTACTTCAGCAAAGACGAGCTGCTGACCAATATCTCCATCTATTGGTATACCGAGACTATTACGTCCTCTGCGCGCATCTATTACGAAAACAATAAGACACCAGTCACCAAGCCGATCGAGTATATCGATGTGCCGACGGGGGTCGCCATCTATCCCGCTGAGATCTTTATTACACCAAAATCTTGGGTCGCTGCCGCCTATGATTTGCGTCACTACTCCCTAATGGAAGAAGGTGGACACTTTGCGGCTCTTGAGCAGCCCGAGAGCTATCTAAACGAGCTTAACACATTTTTCCGTTTACTCCGTTAAGGCCCTGACAAACAGTAAATGCAGAATGTTACTAACAAGCGACCGCCGTGTATCAGCCCTCTGGGATAATAACAATGAGTAAAAACGCACAAATACAAGCCAATGAAATGAAGGGTATTCTCGCCTGGATAGAGAAGTCTGGAAACAAGCTGCCGGATCCGGTATTCATCTTCCTTTATTGTATTGCTGTAGTCATAGCCATAAGCGTCGTATCGGCCGTATTTGGCGTGTCCGCAGCCCACCCTACCCAGATCGATG